>DATHQV010000124.1:0-29765 GCA_035482355.1 Acidobacteriaceae bacterium
GGTGGCTGCTTCATCATCGACGACTTTGGCCGTCAGCTCGTCAGTCCCACCGCCCTCCTCAACCGCTGGATCGTGCCCCTCGAAAACCGCGTCGACTACCTCAAATTCCATACCGGCAAGAGCATCACCGTTCCCTTTGAGGAACTGGTCATCTTCTCCACCAATATCGAGCCGGAAGATCTGATGGATGCCGCGTTCCTCCGCCGTCTGCCTTACAAAATCGAAGTCGCCGCGCCGAGTCTCGAGTCTTACCGTCGCATCTTCGACACGGAGTGCAACAAGGTGGGGCTCACCCTTACCGATCAGGTCTTCGATGACATCGTCTATAAGGTCGAGAAAGAAAAGGGGATGGAACTGGCCGCCTATCAGCCTAAATTCATTGTCGATCAGATCATCGCTACGTGCCGTTTTATGGAGCTGGCTCCGCAGATGAATCCCCGCTACATCGAATACGCGCTCGACAACCTGCGCGTCCACCGCGCGACCATGGCTCAGTCTGCGCATCAGCCGGAGCCGCAGCACGTCTGAAACCCAAATCAGTCCTGAGCCCAAACCTCTCGCCCCATCAAAGGCTGCCCATGCAGCACAAACTGTCTTTGCCGCATGTATCTTGTGGATGACGCTTCTATAGGGTGGCATTCGCAGCCGGGATGAGGATCGCGTGAAGCGAAGGGATTTTGTACGGCTTGGATGGGCCACCATGATCGCGACCGGAGCTGCCAGGCTGCGGCCCGCGCTTGGGAAATCGCGAGACCCGCAACAGGTTCCGGGGCCGCCACAGTATCGGATGGTGCCGTTGGAAGCGAAGGCCACCGGGCATGCGGCGGATTTCACCCTGCAAATCGCTCCCATGATGGTCGAGCTGGCCCCCCAGGTTGTCATCAGCACAATCGGCTACAGCAATCAAGTCCCTGGTCCCCTCCTGCGCACGCGTGAGGGCCAGCTCGTCACCGTCGACGTTGTAAATGACACAGACGTTCCAGAGTACGTCCATTGGCATGGCCTGTTCGTTCCGCCGGAAGTAGATGGAGCGGAGGAAGAAGGCACGCCCCCGGTCCCGCCCCACGGCAGACGGCGCTATCAATTCGTGGCGAAGCCGGCAGGTTCGCGATGGTACCACTCGCATACCGCAGCGATGATGGATCTCCATCGCGGCTCCTACACTGGCCAGTTCGGCTTTTTCATGATCGATTCCGCGAGTGACCCTGGACACTACGACCAGGAAGTCTTTCTGGCGCTGCGTGAATGGCAATATTTTCTGTCTACGATGGATCAGGACGAGATGGCGGCGGATCCCCACGACCCGAAGCCCGAAAGACCCGTCCCTCCAGATCTGCGTCCCAACGGGCTTGAAGTCAGCGCTCCTCTCTATTCGATCAACGACAAAATGCTGGGAGCCGGGGATCCCCTCCGCGTGCAACCGGGTCAGCGGGTGCTGATCCACCTGCTCAACGCGAGCGCCGCCCAAATTCATCGCGTGGCATTGCCCGGCCACAAGTTTCAGGTGATCGCTCTCGACGGCAATCCCGTACCGGCGCCTCAGCCGGTCGATGTGATTGAGATCGCCCCGGGTGAGCGCGTCGACGCGATCGTGGAGATGAATAACCCGGGCGTCTGGATCTTAGGGGAGATCCGCGATTTCGCACGGCAATCCGGCATGGGCATCGTGGTGGAGTACGCCAATCAAAAGCAGCGCGCGCAATGGACTCCACCTCCGAAGTCGCACTGGGACTACACAATCTTTGGCACGACCGCGCCGCATCCTGCGCCAGACCAGACCCTCGACATGGTTTTCGAAAAAGTGCCTGGCGGATCCAACGGAATCAATCACTGGCTCGTCAACGGCAAAGAATATCCGCATGAACACGAATTCCTGTTCCGGCAGGGACGCCGCTACCGGCTGGTGTTTCATAATCGCAGCGACGATTCTCACCCTCTGCATTTCCACCGCCACGTGTTCGAGCTCGTCGAGCTCAACGGCAAGCCGACGGCCGGCATCAGGAAAGACACGGTGATCGTCCCAGCATTTGGACGCGCCATGGTGGATCTGGTCGCCGACCAGCCAGGCCTGACGCTGTTTCACTGCCATATCCAGCAGCACATGGATTTCGGTTTCATGGCGCTGTTTCGCTACGTCTAAGCACCCCATCACCTGCAAACCGTGATGCGGCCACCGGGAACGGCAAGTTTGGCAAAAGTCTTACTCCCGCCTGTAAAGTCTTGCATTCACGGCTTTTTCACACGCCAGAGATAGACGCGAAATATCTTGATGCGATAAAAACGCTCCTGACTACTTTCCCCCAAAGGTCAAAAAAATCAAACAGGAGGAGTCGCATGGCCACGATTCGAGAGAGGTTCCGCGCAGCACTGTTCATGGGAGCGGTCGCTTCGGCGCTGGTATTCGCCGCTGGGGCAATGGCACAGAATCAAAACCCCAATAACAATCAGTGGTCGAACAGCAAGGGCTGGTCAAGCGGCAATTGGGTGCCAAATAACAATCCGTGGCCGTACAACAAGCTGCAGGGGCCGCCCGTGCTAGCGGTGGTTGGCGACGTTGCCTGCCAGCCAGGCGAAGAAGAAAGTGGTGAGAAGGCGGGTGAAAACTGCAGCGGAGACACCGCTCAAAATCTGCTCGCATCCCAGGCGGCCACGGCGCAGCAGATTGAGAATATGAAACCTGACATCGTCGCGCTCGTCGGAGATGAGCAATACCAGGTAGGCCAATATTCTGACTTTGAGAACTCGTACGAGACGACCTACGGCGCTTTCAAATTGATCACACGGCCTGCGCCTGGCAACCACGAGTTTTATACCGAGCACGGCGCAGTCGGCAGTGCCGGCTACGGCTACTTCTCCTACTTCAACGGCGTCCAGCACAATGTCGATGGAACCATGATGACGGCTACGATCGCCGGCAACCCTGACACCGGCGGTACCTTCACCCAGCCCGTGCCACACTCGGATGGCCAGGCGGGGCACTTCGAGCAGTCGGGCGGACTCGGAACCTCAGCGAGCGGCGGCCCAGTCGGCGTCGGAGATGGCTGGTACTCCTACAATCTGGGTTCGTGGCATCTGATCTCGCTCAATATTGAGTGCGAGACACAACCGGGCGGATGCACGGGCGCCTGGTTTGCTTCCGAACTCGAATGGCTGAAAAACGATCTCGCCGCGAATCATTCCGCGTGCACGCTCGCCTACTGGCACCAGCCCACGTTCAGCCCTACCAATGGCATCGCCGTGCCCGAGGGCCCGAGCGCTGTGGCCTTTTGGCAACTGCTCTACCAATACGGAGCCGACCTGGTGCTGAACGGACACGACCACCTCTATGGCCGCTACCGCCCGCTTGACCCCTCCGGGAAATACGATCCAAAGAAGGGCATACGCGAATTCGTCGTGGGCACCGGTGGCGAGACACTCGATCCGGTCGTCACAACCACTGTGACGTCCGGCTCCGGCGAAACAAACATGGAGGATCCCAGCGGCAATGTGAACTTCAACGCAGAGAATCTCGAGGCGGGAACCGGGCAGTTCTGGGGTGTGATGGGCCTGACGCTCAATGAGAACGGCTACGCGTGGGATTTCGAATCGGCACTGAAGGATCCTGCACAGCCAACCGGCCCTCCTACTTTCAGCGACAGAGGCGTCGGCACCTGCCACGGTCCAGTCAACAGGTGGTAACCAGATCATCTGTACCACATCGGCCTTGACCATGTTGCAGTACGCATTCCCCCCTTCGCGTGAGACCGCGAAGGGGGAACCTTTTTTGCTGGCCTCCTAGTCTTCCGCGCATCTGCGTCCACGTTCGCTGTCTTTCCTGCTCGCAGGAGGAAATTACCCCTGCAACGTTCCGCGCGGGTTCCTGCAACCACGTCTTGCGTGAACGCGCCCACGCTCCGTTCGTTTTATCCGACGCGTCCATCCGCACCGGTCGAGTTCTCGGGATGCTATACGATTCTCACGAGGCAGCATCCCGCATGTTCTATCGGCTCAAGCGCCACGCAATCCCCGTCAAAGCGCATTTCCGTGCCTCTCTCGTTCTCGCCTACGCCGTCCCCGCGCCGGTCCTCCTGCCGCTCCTGCCTCCCGGCCTCACTCTCGATACCTACGGTGACCTCGGCTTCCTCGCCATCGCTCTCGTCGAGACGCAAAACCTCCGCCCATCTTTCCTCCCCGCGCAGTTGGGAACCAGCTTCTTTCTCTCCGGCTATCGCATCTTCACCCGTTATCAAACCGCCGCTGGACGCAGCCTGCGCGGTTTGCGCATTCTCCGCAGCGATACCAACCGCCTGTCGATGCAGATCTTCGGAAATCTCCTCACTCACTACCACTACGAACGCTCGCAGGTCCGCGTGCACGCGACACCGCAAAAGTATGAAGTTCAGGTCACCACGCACGACGGCCGCGCCGATCTTCACGTCGAAGCGGATATCTCCACGCAATCCACCGCCCCACCTGCCGGCTCGCCGTTTGCCAACCTCACAGAGGCGCGTAAATTCGCCGGGCCTCTCCCGTTCACCTTCGACTACGAATCGCAGACCCACTCCATCATCCGCGTTGAAGGCGTGCGCCAACAATGGACCCCGCGCCCCGTCTCGGTCACCGTCCACCAAAACACGTTCCTCGAACACCCCCCGTTGCGCGGTGCCGGAGCCATCCTCGCCAACGCCTTCTACCTCGAAGATGTCCCGTACGCATGGCGTCCAGGAATTCGCGAAAGGCTCCCGTGAGCGGCCCCGACAGCAGATTTGCCGGAGTCCTCGCCATCCTTCGCTACAACTGGCACTTCTATGCAGCGAGCATCGTCGCTCTCATCGTCATCGGCGCGTTGTTAGATATTTTCCACCTGCCCAGCGCCGTCGAAGCCCTCCTGATCGCCGCCGCCGCGCTCACCGCGTTCTGGGCCTTCAGCTCTCTCTTCGTTTCCTGGTACGTCTACGACTGCAAAGAAGTGACGCGCTGGAACTGGCTCCCATCCATCCTGGCCTTCACGCCGCAGCACTGGCTCAACATCCACGCCGGCCTCGACCAGTCGACGCTCATCCTCGCGCAGTTCTTTCCGAAGACGGACTACAAGGTCCTCGACATCTACGATCCCGAGGAGATGACCGAGCCGTCCATCGCCCGCGCCCGCACCCAAGCCAGCCGCCTGCAAACATCCACGCAGCCGGCGCTCGCCGCTCAACTCGACGCTCTCCCGTTGCCCGATCGCGACCGCGACACAATCTTTCTCCTCTTCGCCGCGCATGAAATCCGCGATCCCGCTCGCCGCACGCAATTCTTTCGCGAAGCCGCGCGAGTCCTCGCCGACTACGGCCAGTTGCTGCTCGTCGAGCACATCCGCGACTGGAAGAATTTCGTCGCCTTCGGCCCAGGCTTCCTGCACTTCCATTCCAGAGCCGAGTGGCACCGCGTCGCCCGCACCGCTGGCCTCACCATCACGCGCGAAGACAACATCACCCCATTCGTGCGCTACTTTCTCCTGACCAGGCCCGGAGTATGACATTTAGAATGTGCCCAGGAAAACTGACCATGGAAAGTTGGATCGCCATCGCTCCTATTGGGTCAGTTCGATCGAATGACAGGCACATTTCCCGGCATCGGTTCATTTCAGTGAGATCATGAGGAAACTTCTCAGGAATTCTCCGTAAAAGGTATCCTTCCAACCGATGCCCCAGGAAAGATCAGCTCGTCTCAGCCCCGCCCGGCTTGAAGCATTCTCCGACGGCGTCATTGCCGTCATCATCACCATCATGGTCCTCGAGCTCCATGTCCCCGGCAAAGAAATTGCCAACGCCGCCGCTCTCCGCCAGGCTCTCCCGCTCGTCCTTGTCTATCTCCTCAGCTTCACCCAGACCGGCATCTACTGGGTCAACCATCACTATCTCGTCGACGATCTGGACCAGGTCACCCACGGCATCCTCTGGTCGAATCTTGCCGTCCTCTTTTCTCTCTCGCTCATTCCCGCCGCCACCAACTGGGTTGCCGTCCGCGGCATCTCGTCCTTCTCCATTGCGCTCTACGGTGCCGTCTGCGCCTTCCCCGGCATTCCCTGGATGGTGCTGTCTACCCTCATCGAACGCCGCAGTGGTATGCCTCCCGCCAGCGGCATGTTGAAGCAATCCGTCTCGTTTTGTCTGTACCTGGGTTCCATTCCCATGGCTTTCGTCTCTCCCCGGATCGCCATCGGCATGATCATCATCGTTGCCGTCATCTGGCTCCTGCCGCCCCCGAAGATCGTGGAAATGACGCACGAATCCGGTATCGATAAGCGCGGCTGAGACGATGCCCCACCGCGAAGTCGCTATGGACCTGAACACCGGAAAATACGATCTCTGAATTCGATGCAGCATCATGCCGTAAATCAAAAGGGGCGCGAATTCCGCGCCCCTTTTGGTGGTTTCCGCTGCACGGCCATCTTCAGAAGCTATAAGCCAGCCCCAAAGAGAGAATCGGATAAAACCGCGCCGGCTTCGCATCGTTCGCAATCTTCATTTGCTGCCCCAAAACGTTCGCCTCAATTTGCGGGGTCGACGCAATTGACTGGCAATACGCTCCGTTGGGATCGCACGCAGTCCCGTTCAAATCCAGAACCACTTTCGGATCGCCCACATACGCGACGCCCAACTCCACCGGCATGCTGAAGTGGTGCCCGTTGCGCGGAATCATATTGCCGAACCCCACCGTCACCTTCGGCGCGGCCTTGTTGAATTTCAGGCTTCCATTTCCCGTCACCGGATCCGTTGTGCTGCTCATATACGTCACGTTGTTCAGCGTGAACGTCGTTCCTCCCGGCACTGCCGCGCTCGCCGTGATCTGGTTGCCGTTGTACAGCAGCGCTCCCGGGCTGATGTGAAAGCTGTGCACGAACGGAAACCAGTCCAGGCTCGCTTCTCCCGAGCGGAACCGCAGCGTCGCGTTATACGGAATGCCGTCGCTGGTCAGGTTGTCGGTATAGCTGAAGAAGTTCACCCCGCCGCTCAGGTTCAGGCGGTGCGAGAGCGGTGTTGCCGCCTGCACGCCGATTCCCAGCAGCCCCACCTTCGCGCCAATCGCGAATCCTGAAAATGGCGTGGAGTGCATCTCGGCCGCCGCCGCCGTGCGCCCGCTCCCACCCCCGCCTTCCCCTGCTGGAGCGGCCAAAGTCTGCACCGCGCTCATCGAAGAACTCGAATCGCTGGGCAAGGTCAGTTGTTGGGCGAAAACCGTCGATGCGAACAGCGACAGCAGGACAATCAAGCGTGCAAAAGACATGGGTTTCTCCCTCGGTGTGAGCGGCCAGAGTTGATTTCGCAGACACGTTTCCTGTTCCGTATCGCGGAGTCCACGGTATGGTTACCAAACGTTACTTACGGATGTTACTTTGGTTCAAGCCTACGTCAGTCCTACGCCGAGCGCAATGCCGCTGATGGGTTATGCACCCTCCGTGTTTTCCTCACTGCTTGACGGACCGTGAGAGTTTCAGCGGATCCCCGATGTGCTTGCATGGGAGCGACAAGCGGAAACGGCCTTGGTCCGGCCTATCCCTAAGGCCTGGTATCCCTCACCGGCGGCCATGGGTCCATCGAACGGACTCGACGCAGATCGCTTCGCTTGATGACGCCAGGCGCGAGGCCATGGCATGGGATCCCGAAAATCAGCAGGGAAGTGAAGCTCACGGACACCGGAAGGGGAAGCCCCTTACCCAGCTCACAAAGTGGACATCAGCGAAAGCCTGCATGAAGCCGCGTCAGAACGATGCAGGACCACGCTTCTGCATGGAGTTGTGTCACTCTCAGGGATTGCCGGACCGATCCGCCCTGCAAATCGAAGCTCGCGTCACCCGCGCGCCGGATGCAATTCCGCCCGCGCCGCATTTTCGAGCGGCACTCCGCCCAGCCGTTCCCGCATCCGTTCCGCAATCCCCGCCAGCGTGCGCAGCCGGCTCTCGATCTGCGGAGGAATTCCCGCTTCCGCCAGCGCCAGTTGCGACTCCAGCAGAAATCCTGTCACCGCGTTCTTGATCTCTACATCCAGTCCGGCCGCCGCCGCTGCGGTCGCCAGATGTGTCTCATGCTGACGCCGCGCCAGCGCTGCTCGCACCTCGCGTTCCACGCGCGCGCTCCCTGAAAGCGCAAAGCTGATCTGCAGCGGAATCGCGAGACCTGCCTGCGCCCACACCAAATCAACGCCCTCCGGATCGGCGTCCACCAGCTGCTGATCCACAATCACGACAGCGTAGCTTCGCCGTTCCAGCAGCCGCAGAGCCGCACTGCGCGTCGCCGCAATCTCGACTGTGATCCCCACCTTGCCCGCCAGCTCCGCCGCAATTGCTTCCGTCCCTTCGAGTCTGGTGATCATCAGGGCCGCGATCGCCGGCGCTATCGGAACTTCCAACCGTGTTTTCTGCATGCCCGCCGTCTTCGTGCCCGCAGCCAGCATGGCCGCAGTCTGTGTTTCGGCCGTCCCCGCGTCGCTTCCGTTCGCTGCCGCCTTCATAGTTGCACTCCATATTCCTTCAGCTTGCGATACAGCGTGGTCTTGCCGATAGCCAGCAGCCGCGCGGCCATCAGCTTGTCGCCCTTCACCTGGCCGAGCGTGGTTAGAATGGCGCGCTTCTCCATCTCCGCCAGCGTCTCCACACCGCACACGCCGCCTTCTTCCGCCGGACGCATGCGTTGGCTCGCGTTCGCCTGCATCCATGAGTCGCGAATGCTGGTTGTCATCTCGCCCATTTGAATCACTTCCCCGGACGATAAGTTGCACGCGCGATCGATCGCATTCGACAGCTCCCGCACATTGCCCGGCCACGCGTACTCCACCAGATAAGAAAGCGTCTCCGCGCTCAGCCGGAACGAACGGCTCGTCTCCCGGCTGTTTCGTTCCAGAAAGTGTGCAGCCAGCAGCGGAATATCCTCTTTCCGCTCCCGCAGCGGCGGCATAGTCAGCTTCACCACGTTAAGCCGGTAATACAGATCGCGCCGGAACTTGCCCTGCTCCACCATCGCCGTCAGGTCCTGATGCGTCGCCGCGAGAATCCGCGCCTTCATCGGCACTGCATGGCTTCCGCCCAGCGGTCGCACCTCTTTCTCCTGGAGCGCGCGCAGCAGTTTCGCCTGCAGGTCCATGGGCAGCTCGCCGATTTCATCCAGAAAAACCGTTCCGCTTCCCGCCGCCACCAGCAATCCATCCGTCGGACGATGCGCGCCGGTGTACGCTCCTTTCACGTGTCCGAACAATTCGCTCTCAATCAGCGTCGGCGCCAGCGATCCGCAATCCACCGGCACAAACGGCTTGCCCGCGCACACTCCATTTGCATGAATCGCGCGTGCCGCCAGTTCCTTCCCCGTCCCGCTCTCACCAAGAATCAAAACCGGGTGCGTGCTCTGCGCCACCCGCGCCAAAATCCGGAACAGCTTTTCCATCTCCGCGCTCTGGCCCAGCATGTTGCCCATGCCCTGGCCGCCGCGCAGTCGCTCGCGCAGCGCTCGGCTCGCGGTATTCAGTTGCCGCCGCCCCGCCAGCCGCCGCAGGACCGCCGCCAATTCTTCCGCCGCGAATGGCTTCACCAGATAATCGCTGGCCCCGTAACGCAGAGCTTCAACCGCCAGTTGCACTGTCGAGGCCGACGTCATCCAGACCACGGCTACATCCGGCCGCAGTTGCCGCAACTCTTCCAGCAGCGAGAACCCGTTGCCGGTGGCGATGGTCTCGTCCACCAGTACGATGTCCGCGCCCTTGGCGAGCAGCAGGCCGCGCGCTGCCTCGGTTAACTCCGCTTCATGTGGAACCATGCCTTCGCTGGCAGCGATGGCACAACAGGCATGGCGGATCGATGGGTCCCCATCGGCCACCAGCACGTGAAGAGGCGCAAAATCCTGTCGTACCTGGATAGGCATTCTCGTGAGCTTGGTGTGGATTTCTTCCTGTTCCCATCCTCGCATCATCGCGTCCCACTTCCGTAACTTAGTAGTCTTCGTTGCCGAAAGGTGGGGTTACGTTAGTTAGGGGCAATTCGATCTGAAATCGTGAGCCGCGCTTCGGCGGCGTCACCGCGCGAATCGTTCCTCCCGCCTCTTCCACCAATTGCCGCACAATACTTAGCCCCAGCCCGTGGTGCGCCGATTCCGGCCACGGGCCTCCGTCTCGTCGCGTCGAAAACCCCGGTTCGAAAATTTTCTCCAGCAGATGCGCCGCGATCCCCGGCCCATCATCTTCCACCGACAGCACCACCGTCTCCGGCCTGTTCACTGCGGGTGCTTCCTCCCACAAGTCCGCGCACCCGTCGTCTCCGCACGTATCGTCGGCCTGAGCATCGCCCAAATATCGAGCGTCCGCACCCAGCGCTTTCGTTCCGCCCGTTCCTCTTTGCGCAACCGTCCAGCGAAAGCTCGCGCCTCCGCCCCGCTGCGCCGTGATCCGGATCCGTCCCCCCTGCGGCATCGCATCCGCCGCGTTGCGCACCAGGTTCAGCAGAATCCGCGTCAGATTCTCTTCCGAGAGCCGCAGCCTTCCCACACACGGCAGGCAAGCTGTCTGCACCCCAATCGACGGCCCCGCGACCGCCGCCAGCAGTCCGCTCAAATCGCGCACCGCACTCGCCAGATCGTTGATCGGCGCCGCCACAACCGGGCTGTCCCGCTGCAGCGTTGCCGTCCGCGACACTGCCGAGAGCCGCCGCATCAGGTGATCCGAAGCATCGGCAATCGACCAAACCTCATCAGCGAAGTGCGCGTGCTGTGCTGCCAGCACTCCTGGCTCGCCTATAAGTTCCGAACAAAGCTTGAGCGCGGTCACCAGATTCCGCGCATCGTGCGCGATTCCGGCCAGCGCAATCGACTGCCCCGCCGGCATTCCTGCGGGCAGCCCTGAACTGGTCACCGTGGCCAGCATTCCATTTCCGAGCGCCGCTTCGTGAGGGGTCAATGCGTTCCGTTTCCTGATCATCGGCGATGCCGCGACCCGCGTAATGGAGGATTCCTGCATTGCTTGTTCCTCTTTCTTCAGCCAGCCTCAAATCCGTTCCAGGCTCGCTGTGTTTCTTCCTGATCTGTGCCGATATAGAACACTTCGCGTGCCAAATCCGTCCTCCTCCATTAACTTGCTCATAGAACAGCGTTTCGCTCCCCATGCCACCCGACCCGCCGTCCTCTGCAAATTTGGGAACTGTCCTTATTTGGGACAGATCGCCGCGTCTCCTCATCCCAACATCCATGCAATCAGCCTCTTGCGCCTCAATCCCGTTTTGAACTCCCCATTCCGCCCCATTCCCAATTCAGAAAAATCGGAAACCGTACAATAACCCGAGGCTCGAATCACTCCCCAGGCCGCAATCAGGATCGGAATCGTATTCATGCCAGAAACGAAGCCAGAAACGAAGTCAGCCACTTTCTTTCGCAGCGAGGGCCGCAGTCCATCGCAGATGCGCCCCGTGCGCCTCACCCCCGGCTACGTTCAGGTCCCTGAAGGCTCCGTCCTCATCGAGGTCGGCCATACCCGCGTCCTCTGCAACGCCACCGTCGAGCAGGGCGTTCCCGCCTGGCTCCGCAACAGCGGACGCGGCTGGGTTACGGCCGAATACGGCATGCTCCCCCGCGCTACCTTGACTCGTACCGCGCGCGAGTCGGAACGCGGCAAAATCGGCGGCCGCACCCACGAAATCCAGCGCCTCATCGGCCGCTCCCTCCGCGCCGTCGTCGACATGCAGGCCCTCGGTGAGCGCACTGTCATCCTCGACTGCGATGTTCTCCAGGCCGACGGAGGCACGCGCACCGCAGCCATCACCGGAGCCTGCGCCGCGCTCGCCATCGCCTTCAACCGCATGCTCGCAACCGGCGCCCTGAAAGCATCGCCCTTAAAGCAGCTCGTCGCCGCCACCAGCGTCGGTATCGTTGAAGGAACGGTCCTTCTCGACCTCGCCTACGAAGAAGATTCCCAGGCCGAAGTCGACAGCAACGTGGCCATGACCGAAGACGGCGGCCTCGTCGAAGTCCAGGCCACCGCTGAACGCGTGGTTTTCCCCCGCACCCGCCTCCTCGAAATGATGGACTACGCCGAAAGCGGCATTCGCCAACTCCACAATTTCCAGCGCGAGGCGATCGCGGGCGTGCGATAGCAGTTCCCGCAGCCCTCGCTGCGGAATGCTGCTTTTCCAGGGAACGCCTTTCTTGCTTCCTGCGTACCGGCTCCATGGCAAACGACCTCCGCTTCGCTCTGCGCATGATCCGTGCCCATGGCTGGTTTTCTGCGGCCGTTGTCGTCACCCTGGCCCTCGGCATCGGCCTCAACACCATGGTGTTCACGCTGGTGAACGCTGCGCTGTTCAAACCTGTACCGGTTCCGGGCGGCGCCCGCCTGGTCGCCGTCATGAGCACTGACCTCACCCGGAACGACCGCGGCCTGCGCATGTCCTACCCTGATCTACTGGACTATCGCTCCCAGTCCCACTCCTTCGAGAGCCTGGAAGGCGCCGCCGATCTTGACGGGGTGCTCGGGGAACCCGGCATTCCGGCGCAGCCCTATCACCTGGAGCGCGCCACCAGCGGCATCTTCTCCATGCTGCACATTCACCCCATCCTGGGCCGCGACTTCCTCCCGTCGGATGCTCAACCCGGAGCTGCTCCGGTGCTCATCATCGGATATTCAGTGTGGAGGGAGCGCTATAACAGCTCCCCCACCGCCATCGGCCGCCTGGTGCGCATAAACGAACAGCCCGCGACCATTGTCGGCGTCATGCCCAAAGGCTTCCTCTTTCCCACTACGGTCGACATGTGGATGCCCCTCGTTCCCACCACGGACGACCTGAAGCGTGACAATCGTTCGGTTCAGCTCTTCGGCATCCTCAAACCAGGCGTCAGAATGGTCACCGCTCAAGTGGAGTTTGACGCCATCGCACGCAGGCTCGCGGCGCAATACTCCGATACCGACAAGAACACAGGCGCGCTCATTCAGACCTTTCACGAGCGCTACAACGGCGGCAATATCAGGATGGTCTTCATTCTCATGCTCGCTTCCGTCGGCTTCGTGCTGCTCATCGCCTGCGCCAACGTCGCCAACATGATGCTGAGCCGCGCCGTTGGCCGCCAGCGCGAAATGTCCATCCGCGCCGCGCTCGGCGCCTCCCGCTGGCGCGTCATGCGCCAGCTTCTCGTTGAAAGCATCCTGCTCAGCGTCCTTGGCGGACTCGCTGGCCTCGGCCTCGCCTTCTGCGGCATCCGCTGGTTCGATCTGGCCACTTCCAACGTCGGCCGCCCCTATTGGGTGCAATTCACCATGGATTACCAGGTCTTCGGCTACTTCGCCATACTTTGCATTCTGAGCGGCCTGCTCTTCGGGCTTGCGCCCGCCATCCGCTCGTCCCGGCCTGATCTGAATCAAATGTTGCAGGAGGGCGGCCGCAGCGTCGGACGCCTGCGTGGCGGAAAACTGAGTGCGCTGCTGGTCGTCTTCCAGTTCGCCCTCACGCTGGTTCTGCTCACCGGCGCAGGCGTCTTCGTGCATAGCCTCGTCCGTAGCTTCAACAGCAACCGCGATGTTCCCGCCGATCAGATTATGACCGCGCGCATCAATTTTCCGCACGACCGTTATAAGGACACGGAATCGATCCAGCGCTTTTACGACCAGCTGCTGCCGCGCATCCAGGCGATTCCCGGTGTCTCGCGGGTCGCGATCGCCTCCAATCCTCCCGGCCTCGGCAGCGCCGACAGCAATATTGAAGTCGAGCACACGCGCCTTGATGACCCTGCGCATCGTCCGCCCATCTCCTTCGTGGTCTCCTCCCCCGGATACCTCGGCACGGTCGGTGTTGCGCTCCTGCTCGGCCGCGATTTCAATGCGTCCGACGGCTCCGCCCATCATCAGGCCGCCATCTTCACCCTCGACGCAGCCAGGCATTTCTGGCCCGGGCAATCAGCTGTCGGCAAGCGCTTCCGCTTCTATGACGACAAGAACAACCCGCAGGAATGGATCACCGTCGTCGGCGTATCGGCAAATGTGGTTCAGGATCTGAACAACAATAGTCCCCGTCCGCTCTTCTTCCTCACCTTTCGACAGGAAGGCTGGAACGGCATGGCTCTGGTCGTCCATTCCACATCGAATCCGACTGCGGCTGTCCGCGCTGCCGTCCAGAACCTCGACCAGGACCTGCCGCTGCGCGACGTGTTCGTCCTCACCTCTGCCGTGGACCACGAGCTTTGGTACCTTCACCTCTTCAGCAAAATCTTTATGGGCTTTGCATTCATCGCCCTCGTTATGGCCTGTGTCGGCATCTACGCAGTGCTGGCTCAGTCCACCAGCCGTCGCACCCAGGAGATCGGCGTCCGCATCGCCCTCGGCGCCAGCATGGGCAACATTATGCTGCTCGTCATGCGCAGCGGCTTTTGGCAAATCGGCGCCGGACTGGTTCTCGGACTCGCTGCTGCCATCCCCGCTGCGCGTGTGATGGCCAACCTGCCGATCGGTGTCTCACCCGCGGATCCTAACGTCTTTTTCGTCGTCGCCGCCACGCTTACCGTAGTCGGCCTGACCGCCTGCTGGCTGCCCGCCCGCCGTGCCGCCAGACTCGATCCTGTAACCGCCATTCGCAGCGAGTAGAACGAGAGTTGGCTTCCAGCTTCCGGCTTCATCTGGCGAACATTACCTTCGTCCTCTATCGCCCCCTCCTTCCGGCGCGATAAAATGAAGGTGGAGAAATATTTCGAAATTTTCGCGTCGCAGGAGAGGCATCTATGTCCATCACGTTGACCCCCGGCAAACTGGCCGGAATGAAATCCGTTTCGGATAAGCGCGGCGTCATCGCCGCTGCCGCCATGGACCAGCGCGGTTCGCTGAAGAAATCCCTGGCCAAAGAAAAGGGAGTGGCTGACCTGCCCGACTCCGCCCTCGTCGAGTTCAAAGAACTCGTCACCGACGTTCTGACGAAGCACGCCTCCGCCATCCTGCTCGATCCCGAGTTCGGTCTGCCCGCCGCAAAGCGCCGCAACGGCAAAGGCCTGCTGCTCGCCTATGAGAAGACCGGCTACGACGCCGCTCTCCCCGGCCGCCTGCCCGACCTGCTCGACCTCTGGTCCGTTCGCCGTCTCAAAGAAGCCGGCGCCGACTGCATTAAGATCCTCCTCTACTACACGCCCTACGAGAAGTCCGAGATCAACGACCACAAACAAGCATGGGTCGAGCGCATCGGCGACGAGTGCCTCGCGCACGACATCCCGTTCTTCCTTGAGACCGTCGGCTACGCCGTCCACGGCGAAGAAGAGAAGTCCCTGGCCTACGCGAAGCGCAAACCCGACGTCGTCACCGGCTCCATGGAAGAGTTCGGCAAAGCCCGCTACAACGTCGACGTCCTCAAAGTCGAAGTGCCCATCCAGATGGAATTCGTCGCCGGCACCAAAGCCTTCAAGGGCGAACAGGCCTACACCCGCGCCGAGGCTCTCGAGCACTTCCGCCTCGCCGCCTCCTCCACGCACAAGCCTTTCATTTACCTCTCCGCCGGCGTCTCCAACCCCGTCTTCATTGAGACCCTGGAGTTGGCTGTCGAGTCGGGCGCGCATTTCAACGGCGTGCTCTGCGGCCGCGCCACCTGGAAAGACGGCATCGCCGTCTACGCCAAGCAGGGCGCGAAGGCCTTCGAAGAGTGGCTCAACACCACTGGCGTGGAGAACATCGAGAATGTCAATAAAGCCCTTAAAGCCGCGCACTCCTGGTACGAAAAGGTCAACGTTCCCGCGCTCGTCTAAGCCAACCGCACCAACGCACCAGGAAAACGCCGTGGCCCAACGCCGCGGCGTTTTCTTTTTACGTCAAGGAATTCCTGCGCAGTTGCCGCAAGCCCAGCGGGCCTATACTTCCTTCTAATGATCCGCAGAGACTATCTCTGCAATTCGCTTTTGGTATGCGCAGCAGCCATCGTGGCCGCGGGCTCTGCGCTGGCTGCCTCCGCCTTCGGCCAGATACCCTCCAGCCAGCGTCCCGCCGATTGCTCCGCCTACGCATCCGTTCCATTACCCGCAGAATCCAAAAACGCTCCTGTTCCCAAAACTTTTCCAGATTGCGCTTCATACCGCTCCTACCGAGGCATCGGCCGCCCGGTCAACTTCTCCGCTGCACGCGCTTGCGCGTGGCAGGAACGCCTCGCGCAAAAGGCCAGCCTCCAGCAAAATCAGCAGGAGCCCACCGCATGGGTCATCGGTGGCTCGCTCATCCTGGCCGACATCTATTTCAACGGCGCCGGAGTGCCGCGCAACATCCCACTCGCCATGCGCTTCGCATGCGAATCCGAAGAAGGCATGGCCATGCTTGCACTTCCGGAAATCGCCAAACTCAACGGCGCTCTCCCGGCTCATCGACCCTTTGAATTCTGCGACTACGCCGTGACCACCTTCACCATGAACTTCTGCGGCGGTTACGCGTCTGAGATCGAGAGTAACCTCAGAACTCGTTACTACGACTCGCTCCGGTCCTCCATGACGACGGAGCAACGCGCAGCTTTCGAAAAGCTTCTCGCCGCCGAGCGCGCCTATATCGAGGCGCATGCTTTCGAGGTAGACCAAGGAGGAACCATCCGCAACCTGCGGACCCTCGGCTCCCAGCACATTCTTGAAAATCTTTTTCGCGCGGACCTCGTTCAGTTCGAACGTAGACATTGGCCACCGCTTTCTGCTCCCCAAATCGCAGAGGCCGATGGCTTGCTCCAACACGAATACCAGGAGAAGATGCAGCAATTGAGCAAGGAATCACAGGAACAGAACGCAGACGGCGCTGTCTCCGTTCAAAATCTCTCCAAAGCCGAGGGTGCCTGGGAAAAGTATCGAGAAGCCTGGACTGCCTTCGCCCGTCTTCGCTATCCGGTTGCCGCTGATGGTATCCGCGCGCAAATCACCCTCGACCGGTACCGGTGGGTGAAGACAATCGGGTAGCCGCTGTACTGGGCCAACCGGCTCACCCAATCACGATCAGCAGGGAACCCAGTCAGCGAAGAAAACGCCGGAGCGCAACGCCACGGCGCTTTCCATTGTGAGCGCCCCCATCTTTCCCCTGCATGAAGACTTTGCAATGCGCCAACCAGGCACAGTCCAATTTGCTTCTACCTCTAATGGAGTGGAGATGATCCACCCAGCATTCGTCGCAGCCCATGTCACAAATTCCGAGGACCCCTTGCTGCCCAGGCCCGCGTTTCACCATTCCTTCCTCCGCCCATCCATCCGCCGCAGCGTCGCCCTGCTGTCCTTCATCACGCTCGCAGCCGCCAGCCTCGCCGCCGCCCAAACCGCGGAATTGCCCGATGCTCCCACAGATCAGAGTGTCGCCAACCCGGACGAACCCCCTGTCACCCTGCGCAACTCGCCCGGCCACATCCTCCACGACCAGGCCGCTATCTGGACCAGCCCCGCGCGCATCCGTACCCACGATCTCGTCTGGCTCGTGCCCCTCGCCGGAGCGGGAGCCGCGGCCCTCGCCACCGATCGCCGCGCCATGCGCGATGTTGTTACCCATGACGCCACCTTCAACCCCGACAGCATCAACGCTTCCAACATCCTCATCGGCAGCTACATCGCAGTGCCCGTTGGCCTCTTTGCTTACGGCCACGCCGCCGCTGACGATCACGCCCGCGAAGCCGGAATCCTCAGTGGTGAAGCCCTCATCGACGGTGTCGTCGTCGAACAGGGGCTCAAGCTCGTTTTCTGGCGCGAGCGCCCCGGCGTTGACGACTACCGCGGCCGATTCTTTCAGAGCAGCGTCGGCGTCGATTCCTCCTTCCCGTCCTCCCACAGCGTCCTCGCCTGGGCTGCCGCCGCAGAGCTCTCCGGAGAATTCCCCTCGCGCTGGAAGCAGGTCGGCTTCTACACCGCGGCCACCGCCGTCAGCGTCAGCCGCGTCCTCGGCCAGCAGCACTTTCCCGGTGATGTCCTCGCCGGAGCCGCTGCCGGATGGCTCGTCGGCCATTACGTCTTCCGCGCCCACCACCACCATCCCATCGCGGGCCACTAAGGATCTGCGCTCCACGCAGACAACATTTCTGCAGGCGGCTGCTCTGTCAATGCCGCCGCTCCCCAGCGGGGAATCACATCAACAAAGAAAACGCCGGGGCAAAAGCTCCGGCGTTTCTCGTTACCCTTGCCGAGCGAAGCCCCCTTCGCCCTCCAGTCTCAGAATGACAACTTCAGAGCCAGTTGCATCAGACGAGGGTTGTTGACGGTTGATCCCACTGACCCGAATCCTAACTGGTTGATATCGGCAATGGGTGAGCCGAACTCGGGGTGATTGAAGAGGTTGAAGAACTCCGCGCGGAAATTCAATCCCATCTCCCGGGGCAGCGGAAATGTTTTGATCAATGAGGCGTCGGTGTTCACAAAATCCGGTCCGACGACAGGAACGCGCGCGGCATTGCCGAGCTCGCCGACCGGCGGCGCAACGAAGCACGCAGCGTTGATCCACTGGTGCTGGCTGTGGTTAGCAGCGTACGGATTGCAGCCTGCAACCCGGTTCGGCCGGTTGAAGTTGTTGTCGTTGCCGCCCGTATTAAAAGTAGTGCCCGACTGGTTGAAGCTGTCGATCAGAGGAACCGGGAACCCGGACGAGACCCTCTCGATCACCGTCACCTGCCAGTCGCCCAGCAGCGTGTTGGTCGCGGTGTTCCAGTCGTTCGCGTACATTCTTCCTTTGCCGAAAGGCAGGTTATAAATCGCAGTTCCCGAGAAGCTTTGATCGAGATTGATCTGCGACAAAGACCAGTCCAGATTTTGCCAGTTGGGCAGCGGGAAATATGGCGCGCTCAACTCCGAGCCCAGCCCATCCGACAGCCCGTTGTCGTAGGTGCGCGAGTACGTGTAGGCAACCAGCGCATAGAGACCGAACTTCGCCGCCTTGGTCTCTGCCTTAATCTGCATCGAGTTGTAATGCGTCTTGCCGATGTCGCCGAATTCCAGGATCGCGTTAAAGTTCGGTGGATTATAAGGGTAGATGTAGGGAGCGCCGTTAGCCTCGCAGCCAAGTGTGTAGCCGGATACGCTTCCGCACGCCGACGGGCTGCTGGTGTTCAGGTTGTTGCCTCCCACCAGCAAATGCCCGCCCACCGATCCCGCATAGCCTGCGGTCAGCAGAACGTTCCCAGGCAACTGGCGCTCGACGTTCACGTTGTACTGGTGAACTCGGCCCGGCTGAAAATTCTGCGGCTGGTAAGCAAACGTCCCCTGGTAGGTGCCCGCTGTTTGCGGTGAAGGAAGGGGACTAAAGCCGCTGGAAAGGTTAAAGCTCAACTCCGGCGACTGTCCGAGCGTCATGGCGCAGTACGAAGTCGCAAAAGCACAGCCCGCAGAAAACGTAGCAGGGAACTGATCGGACTCGCCAAGGTCCGGCGGATTTTGCCACAGGCCCTGCGCGCCCTGGCTCCACGCCGAATCGTGATAGGTCCCGAATCCCAGGCGAAGCACCGTCTTGTCGTTGCCCAGCACCCTCCACGTCAGACCGACGCGGGGTTCGAGTGCGCCCCAGTACATCTTCAGGCCCGCCGACCGGCTCACTCCGTTCTGGCCCGCAATCTCAAGCTGTCCCGTCGACGGAATGTAGTCCGCCAGCCGGTTATGAACTTCTGTTTCGGGAGTGGTCATATCCCAGGCGACGCCCAGATCGAAGGTGAGCGAAGCGGTGGGGCGCCAGTTGTCTTCGACAAACGGGCGGTAGATCTTCCAGCGCCGGCCGGTGATCGGGCCGCCATAGGTCTGATCGTGAATCGCTCCCCCGGTCATCCCCATCAACAGATCGGCTTCAGAATTGCCCGGTACGCTCACGCAGTTGCTGGCGCCGGCCGCACACGTAGCGCCCGAGGGCGTGGTGCAGTTGGAGGCGCCGGGAGTGCATGAGTATCCGCTGAAGTCTCCGAAAGCCCCAACCAGCCAGAAGCCGTCCTGGAATTCCTCAGTGCCGACATTCATCTGATTGATGCGTAAATCGAGGCCGGTGCGAATCTCATGCTTGCCCCGAATCAGGTCGACAACATCCTTGAACGAATAAATATCCGTTCCGCCCTGAAACGGCGAGTAGCCGCGATCGCCGAGCGACCAATAGCCGCCATACACATCGGTGGAAACCAGTCCCTGACTGTATGTCCCACCCGGCAGCGGAGAGCCGGTGGCCGAGCATCCCAGATCGGCGTTGGGAATTCCGAATTTCGCCGATTCGCAGCTGAAGTTCCCCAGCGAGTCGATGTAGTCGAAGATGCGATCGTAGCCGAAGGACGCCTGGTTCAGCGTGTGCGGCGAGAACACGTGGCTCCAGCCTGTGCCAACGTTGCGCGCGTGGTTAATCAGGTTCTCGTTGCTGCCAAATGCGTTGGCCTCCGCAAGCAGCGGTGCGCCGCCTGGAACAAATGAGAACGCCTGGTCGTAGCTGAACCGCGCGAAGAGGTTGTCGTCGGCGGTAAGCGCCTCGTCGACGCGGCCATCGAATTTCGTTTCATCCAGCTTGCGTACCGGCTCACTGACGTAGTTGTATCCGGAACTGGGGTTGTTGGCGTTCGGCGTCGGATAAATGTTGATCATGTCCTGGCCGACACTGTTGATCAGACTGGAAGGAATCTTGTTGCAGGGAGTCCCCTGGGGCTGAAGTCCCGCGCTGTTGGCCGGCAGCGGATTGCCCGAGGTATCACACTGGAAGTAAACATTCGGATACGCGGTCGGGCTGGTCGATGCGCCGATCATGTTCGGGTTCACGATCGCGGGACTCGACTCGGGATTCCCGAAGGGATCCGCGGAAAAATCGCCGCTGCGCATCGCCATTGAAGGAACCAGACCGGTGAACGTGATCCCCTCACGCTGATCCTTCTGCTCTCCATCCACAAAAAAGAAAGTCTTGTTGCGAAAGATCGGTCCTCCGACCGATCCGCCAAACTGGTTCAGGTTGAACTTCGGCGTGGTCGTGTCAAAGTCGCCCTTCGCGTCGAGGTCGGTGTTGCGGACGAACTCGTAGAGTGTTCCATGGAAGTTATTCGTCCCCGATTTCGTCGTAACGATCACCGTAGGTCCCGCCCGCGTCCCGTACTCTGCGGAGTAGGTATAGGTCAGGACTTTGAATTCCTGAATGTCGTCAATCGAGGAAAACACCCCGATCCCGCCTGCCGTCAATTCGTTATTGTCCACGCCATCCAGCAGCCAGTCTGTCGCGTTGGGGCGCGACCCGCCCACCGACAAAGAGAACGAACCGCGTGCCGCCACTTCGCTGTCACTGCCGGAGGTGAAAAAGCTTCCCGGATTGGTTTCTGACGTTGCGCCCGAGGTGAGCGTCGCCAGCTGAACAAAATCGCGGCCGTTCAGCGGCAGCTGCGAGACTTCTTCAGAGTTGATCACCTGCCCGAGCGAGGGACTGGTTGTGTCGACCGCTACCGCGGCCACTCCTGAAACCGCCACATTAGTCACGACGGTGGCAGGCTCGAGCGTGAAGTCCAGTTCGCGGGCTTCATCGATATCCAAATGCAAGTCCCTCGATTCAGCGCTGCGAAACCCCGAAGCGTCGACGTGTACCGTATAGGTCCCGACCGGGAGCAATGGGATCAGATAATGTCCGGCGCTGTCGGCCTTCGTGTCCCGGGACAGCCCGGTTGCCGGAGAGGTGACCACGACTGTGACTCCCGGAACGGCGGACCCGGATTTATCCGTAACGTTGCCGGAGAAACTTCCTGTGGCCTGCGCACGCAGGGCTGGCGAGAATAAGAGGGCAAGTACGCACACGAAAAATAGCAGAAGAATTCTAGGGGATTTCTTACCGGTCGAGCCTTCAACCGATCGCGGACATTGCGTGGCATCCGTCGTGCTTTTCATCATTAAGCCTCTTTCTGCAACTCGGGCTGTGGTGGGTGTTGCGTCGACTGCACTGGCTTCGCGGGATTCGGTTACGACTCTATGAACACCCAGGTCAAAAGTCAACGGCAGACTAATTCGGCCCCAAATGCCGCGGTTTTTAAGGAATCGGGCCGCCTTGCGATGACCGCGACCCTGTTTTTCGTCCACAGTCGGCCCTCCACCCACCCCCACAAAAATATTTTCACTTCTCTGCAACTTTTTCACGACTATCCCCCCAACTCCGGGTTTCCTGCTTCAACCAGCAGTACCTGGAGGCCTACCCATGAAGAGCGCTCATGCTCTTTTTTGCGTTCTGCTCGCCGCGCCGCTTGCCTGCTACGCCGGTGAACAGATCGTTCCTGCCGGCTCGCTCATCTCCTGCACCGTGGCCGAGCCAAAAATCAACTCCAAAACCACCGCCATTGGCGATCCCGTCCTCTGCCGCATCGGCCATGCCGAACGCTACGGTCGCTCCGTCCTCCCCTACGACAGCTATCTCGTCGGCCGCTTCGAAGACTACAAAGATCCCGGTCACTTCTACGGCAAGGGTTGGATGGAACTCCGCTTCGATCGCATGGTCATTGAGCCGGACACCGTTATCCCCATTGAAGCTCGTGTCGTCGACGTCCCCGGCTATAACGTCGATCGTTACGGTCGCGTCCTCGGCAAAGGCCATGCCGTCCGCGACACCATCACCTGGATGATCCCCGTCCTCTGGCCCATCGACCTCATCAACCTGCCCCGCCGCGGCCCCCGTCCCACTCTGAAGGAAGAGACGCGTCTCACCCTCAAGCTCATGGACGACCTCGGCGTCCCTCAATATGATCAACAACCCTGGCAGCGCGATCCCTCCGGCCTCATCCGCCGTCAGCCCAGCGCTTATCAGGAAGAAGCCCCGCCGCCAGCTCCCGCGCCTGAACCGGTAGCCCAGTATCAGCAGCCGGCCCCAGCTCCGGTCCAGCAGATCTACGTTCAGCCTGCGCCGCCCCCCGTCATCGCGATGGTCGCGCCGCCGCCTCCTCCCGCTTACTACTACGCTCCGCCACCGCGCAGCGTCGTAGTCATCCGCAACGGCTACGCCTACCGCATGTACGTGCATTAGCCTCAGCTCGAAGTCCAACAACAAAAGCGCCGCGGCTCATAGCCGCGGCGCTTTTTCTCTCCCATGCACATCTCAAATAACAAAAACTGTGATCCCGAAACGAAGGGGGATCTGCGGTTGCTCTTCGCGTTTTGTTGTCATCCCGATCTAGGCGGTCCTGCCATCAGCGCCCGCCGACCGGGGAAGCACAATCTCCACCCTCAATCCCCGCGGCTCCGCATTCTCAGCCCGAATCGTTCCCCCGTGGATCCGCACCACGCGATCGGCGATAGCCAAACCAAGACCGGTGCCGCCAGACTGGCGATCGCGTGCGTCCGCCAGCCGGTAGAACGGCTGAAAGATGTTCTTCAATTCAGACTCGGGAACACCCGGACCGTAGTCGCGAACCACCAGGCGAACCCCGCTCGATGAGCTTTCCCCCTCCATGCTCACCTCGATCGAGGTCCCGCTCTCCGTGTAGCGAATCGCATTGCGGATCACATTTTCGATGGCGCTGTGCAGCAGCTCCGCATTGCCCCGCACGATAAATTTCCCTGCAGCGGTCAGCCGGATGACACCCTGCGGCTCCTTTGACTCAAATTCCGCATTGCGGACGACCTGCGACAAAACATCCCCCAAATCGAGATCCACCATCGGTACCTGGGGAGCAGACATATCCAGTTTCGCAATCGTCAGCAGCCGTCCAATCAAATCATCCAGTATGCGAATGTCCTCTTCCATCTGCTCGAAGGCTGGATCGTTGCCTTTTCGTGCGCGGCCCAGATCCAGCGCGACATTCAGCCGCGCCAGCGGCGATCGCAATTCGTGAGACACATCGGAAATCAGCTGACGCTGCCGCGCAACCAGCTCTTCGATTCTGGAAGCCATCGCATTGAAATCGCGAACCAGGTCCCCAATTTCGTCGCGCCGCTGCACAAGTCCCGAGCCGCTTCGGGCGGTCAAATCGCCGGCCGCCAATCTTTGCGACATCTCCCGCAGCCCCAGGATCGGAGCAGTCAGATACCGCGCGAGCAGGGAACAGATCAATCCGGAAACAAAAAACGCAACGCCCCACTGCAAAAATATCGCCCCGCGGTTCATACCAAGAGCAGCGCGAGGCCCAGCCGGAAGCTCGCTGGCGAAAATGTACTCACGCCCGCTCTGTCCGTGGAGAAGGATTGCGACCCGCGCAAGGCCATACTTGATGCTCACGTCCGAGGTCCTGGACGCGTTCACACGCGACGTCATGTCCTGGAAAGAGCTGCACCCCGTACCGGCAATTGAGTTTCCCGCGGAGTCGAAGAGGCACGCCCTCATGTGCGTTTCATTCTCAATTCGCTCCAGGTACGCGGATGTTGCGCCGATGCCATCCCGTTCCGCCGTCTCCACCGCAAGCGTTCCCGAGTTGCGGGCCGGTTCCATCAGCGTTGCATGCCATCGCGAAGGCACGCTTCGCGGCTCAAGGATGAACGTGAGCACCAGCGCAACTCCCGTAGCAATCGCCGTTGCCCAAAACCAAAAGAAAATCTTCAGGAAAAGGCTACGCATCTTCAGCGCCCTTTCCATTCGGTCGCGCCACGAACAGATAACCGCTGCCGCGCACCGCCTTAATCCGCGGCCCGCTCCGCTGCCCGCCCGGCGCAACTCCAAGCTTCTTCCGCAGATTGCTCACATGCACATCGATCACGCGATCGAAAGGCCCCGCCTTCCTCCCCAGCACCGCCTCCGTAAGCTGTTCGCGCGAAAGGATGTGCCCCGGCTCATGCAGAAAAACTTCCAGCAGCGTGAATTCCACACTCGTCAAATTGATCGGTGCGTCGTCCAGCCAAACCTCGCGCACCGCTGGATCGATGCGAATGTCGCCAACCACCAGGGGTCCGGCAGAAGCTTCGATCCGCCCCGTTCGCCGTAAAATCGCCCGGATGCGCGCGATGAGCTCCCGTGGGTTAAATGGCTTGGGAACATAATCGTCCGCTCCCATTTCCAGCCCCGCAATTCGATCCGAATCTTCGCCCCGCGCCGTCAGCATCAGCACCGGGATCGGTGAAACTTTGCGCAGCCGCCGCAGCACATCGAGTCCGCTCATCCCCGGCAACATCAGATCCAGAACCACCAGCGCATAGTCCTTCGAGAGCGCCCTCTCCAGACCGCGTGATCCGTCGTGCACCGTGTCCATCGTGAAGCCTTCGGTCGATAAACGCTCAGCAAGAAGCTTGCAGAGTTGAACATCATCGTCGACCAAAAGTACTCGGTCCATACTCTCCCGCCCACCGTCTCCGGACCTTGATACTAGACGATCCTTACCGCCGAGATTCCGCCTTTACATAACTTTACTTTCCTTAACCAACCTATATCGCACGCGCTTCGGCCGGATGCTGAAATCAAAACGTGATCAACCGGTTCCTCGTAATTTCGAACAACGAATCAGTCAGCATCGTTGCCCCTCGCAGGGAGGAAAACCTATGAATCGCCTTACCTCAATCGCTGTGAAATCGCTCGTCGCCATCGTCATCGGAAGCGGAACCCTCGCCAGTAATCTCCAGGCGCAGGTCGATCTTTCCATGACCACCAGCATTTCGTTTCCGTTCACCGTCGGAACCGAGACCATCCCGCCAGGAACCTATCAGTTCAGCCTCTCATCCAGTCCATTCCTGCTCGCCGTCCTCAATGTGAAGACCGGCCACGAGCAGGTATTTTTTGTGCGCCCTGAGGAACAGCAAAAATTTCAGTCGTACGGACGCCTTATCTTCAGCGGCCCCGAAGGATGCAGCACGCTCACTCAAATCCATTTCCCGGGCACAAACACATTCAGTGAAGTAACCCAGCCGCACAGCATCGCAAAAGCCGACGCCCGACGCTGCCCTGTGGGGCACTCAATCGCCGTAGCTCAACGCTGAGTGCCGGCTCGCTCCTCACTTCAACCTACTCTCCATTCGCAATAACTCGAGAGGTTCTTGTATGAAACGAATCACGATTGGTGCCACTGTAGCAGTAGCGCTTCTTCTCACGATATTCGTCGTCTTCCACGCAGAGGCCCGTGGCCGTCGCGGCTGGTGTGGCCACCGTTGGCATCGCGGTGGTCCGGCTGCCTTCTTATCCCATGAATTAAAGCTGAATCAGGCTCAGCAGGCGCAAGTGAAAACGCTGTGGCAAACGGAACGGCCCACCATCTCTGCAAATCTCCACGAACTCCTTGCCGAAAACAACGAAATGAACGCAATCGCGGGGCAGGGAAATCCGGACCAGGCCAAAGTCCATGAGATTGCCACCCGCGAGGCCTCCACCATTGCCGCGTTGCTCATGGAGAAAGAGCAACTGCAATCGAGGATCTATCAGACTGTTCTGAATCCGGACCAGCGCGCCAAGGCCAACGCCTTGCAGGAAAAGTTGGAGTCGCACCTCGATCATGCTGCTGACCGCCTCGAAACACAACCAGCAGAAAAGTAATGACACCTCAAGGACAAGGTATGACCACCACTCAGCACCATCCCGGACCCTCCCTTCTCGCTCTGGCCCTCGTCTACATTGCTCTCATGATCGTCGCGGGATCGAACGTGAGCGTCGCGTTCCACGTGCCGCACGATTCTGCGACTGCCGTTGCCTTCGTTGCCCAGCACAGCTCGTCGATTCGCTGGGGATCGTTTCTCGAATTCGGTTCCGCCATTCCGCTGGGCATCTTTATGGCCGTTAGCACCAGCCGATTGCGATTTCTCGGCATCCGCGCTGCCGGCGAGCAAATTGCCGTTCTCGGCGGAATCGCCGCTCCCCTCATGCTGACCGGCTCCGCTCTGGCTACATGGTCCCTCACCAGACCGGGGGTGGCCGCGGCGCCCGGCGCTGTGGCAGCGCTGCAATCCATCGGCTTCGACGGCGGAGGCCCCGGGTTCGCCGTCTTCCTCGGACTGTTTGTCGCGGGAGTATCCGTCTCCGCTGGCCTGTCGAAGCTGATCCCACGCTGGTTGATGGCTCTGGGTATCGTGGTTGCAGCAGCAGGCGAGCTTTCCTCGCTCACACTCTTGAACTTCACCGCAGGCTATTGCATTCCCGTCGCGCGTTTCCTGAGCATCTTCTGGATGTTGGGCCTCGCGTTCCAATTGCCAAACGGCCTTCGATCAACGATTGAGCATGCACCGCCGGTTGCAGTGGCTCCAGGGGAAACTCCTCGCATACATCGAACTGAATCAGCACGAGGATAGAACGCGCAAGGTCTGCCGCAACGGAGATGGAGTCGACATCTGCCCGTGTATCCTAGCCCATTCCGCTCGATGACTGATGGTCGTCAGAACGCTGCCTGGGTGGTTTCCATGGTCCGGGATGGCGCATTCCACCGTGATTCGGCCACGTCGATCACAATCAGCGTAATGTCATCCTGCTGACGGACGGAGGTCGGTTGCCACCGGCGGATGCCTGCCAGCAAGTCGTCCGAAAGCTCCGAGGGCGAGCGTGTCAGATTCCTGCGGACAATGTCTTCAAGCTCCCGATCGCCAAAGGAATCTCCCGCTGCGTTCTCAGGTTCAGTCACGCCGTCCGTATACAGCAGGAACCTGTCGCCAGGTTCGAGGGAGATTTCGCAAACCGGATAATCGGCTTCCGGCAGCACTCCAATCAGGATGCCATTGCTTTCGATACGATCCAGCTTCCCCTGCCGCCAACAGAGAAGCGGCGGATGGCCGGCAGCCGAGTACAGCCCGCTGCCGCGCTCCATGTCCAGCCACAGGTACGCTGCTGATACCAGCTCCGACCGCAGTTGGCCGGTCAGGATGCGGTTCAAACCACTCAGCACTTCGCCCGGCTGATCGGCACAGTGAACCAGAGATTGCATCGCCACTTTGATCATGGCAGCGATCAGCGCGGCGGGCACGCCATGCCCTGACACATCGGCCACCAGGAAGCCTACCCGGTGCTCGTCCATTGGGATGAATTCATAAAAGTCGCCGGCAATCGTTGTCATCGGCCAGCACCCAGCGCAGATCACCAGGCTCGTGATTTCCGGAATACCCGTGGGAAGAATGGACGTTTGGATCTCTCGTGCGATGGCAAGCTCTTTTTCGATCGCGAATAGGCGGCGCCCGTCACTGAAGATCCTCTCTGCCACGACGTACCCCAGCGCGAAGATCAACACGGCAAAGGCCAGCGGCTCGAGTACCTTGTACTCCGGGAGCCCGAAGAAACCCCTCAGGTTCGCATAGAGCCCCGCAACTCCCACCACGAGGAAGCCAATCGTCGAAATCCGGTGGCTCTGGATTCCAAATTTCTTCGCCGCTCCGGGAACCACAACCGCGAGCGTAATTACGACAAGGAATAAAACCACCAGCACATTGCTGTAGTGAATGAATCTGTAAGGCGAATTGGTAAAAAATACTGCGAAGACTCCGGCTCCGCTGATCGGCACCTCCGCAATCAACATGATCTGCAGCAGTCGGCGCAGAATTCCACGACTCATTTCCAAAAAGAAAAGCAGTCCGGGAACCACCGTCACGTAGGAGAGAATCGCGATCACATCGAGGCGGCTGGCCCAAAATGAGCGCGGGAGCAGGCTGAATGCTGCCGGGGCATAGGCCAGAATGCGAATTCCCCACAACACATTCAACAGGCCAAACCACAGGAGGATGCGATTTTCCCTGCGACCCCGGATCGTAGAGAGCGCGCACGCAATCACGCCGACTAATAGAAACACGGTCCCCAGCATGATGGTGCCAACCTGGCCGCGGAGCATTGTCAGCGCCTGCTCTTCCATGGGTTCACCCTAGCATCTCAGAGCCGCAAGGCATAACGTGAGCCGCCAACTCTCGGTCGCGACGCATACCTCCAGGTTCGCCCGTCCACCCAAAGGTGGAGACCCTCGCCCACCTCGTGGCTCTTGTGACCCCACCCGCGCGTGACCCATAATCAGCGCACACCTGTCCTGATCTCCAACCGCGCCCCAGCGCATCAGGTCCGGCCCATCTCCTGATGACGTTGACCGTGACCCCAACTCCGTCCGCAATCCGCGCCGCCGAAACCCACGCCTCCTACCCCGGCTGGCGCGTCGCCGCTGTTTGCCACATCGGAGTGCTCACCGGATTCGCCACCGTCTTCATCTACAGCTTCAGCTTCATGATCCAGCCGCTCCAGCACGCCTTCGGCTGGAACAGCGAACAGGTCGCCCGCGCCTTCTCGCTCGCCGCCATTTCCGTCGCCATCGGCTCCCCGTTCATCGGCAAGCTCTTCGACCGTTTCGATCCCCGCAAGCTCATCGCGGGATTCATGGCCGCCTTCGGCCTCGGCATCGCCGCGCTCTCGCTGCTCACGCCGCATCTCTTCCAACTCTATGCCAACGCCGTCTTCATCGGCATAGCCGGCACCGGCACCTATCAACTCGGCTACGCGCGCATCATCGCCGGATGGTTCGAGCGCAAGCTCGGCGCCGCGCTCTCCATCGTCGTCGCCGGTTCAGGTTTCGGCTCTTTCCTCATTCCCCCGCTCGTCCAGCACCTGCTCGCCACCTATGGATGGCGCAACACCTACCTCATCCTCGCCGCACTGCCGCTGCTCATCGGCGCACCCCTCACATTAGCTTTCGCGCGCTCCTCACCGTCGTCTCACCCGCATCAACCAACCCAAACGTCTGACGCTGTCGTCGGACTCCGCTGGTCCGAGGCCGTCGCCACGATCAGCTTCTGGCTCCTCGCGCTCGGCGTCTGCGCCCTCTCGCTCACCGAAAACGGCGCGCTCGCTCATCTCGCGCCCATGCTAAGCGACCACGGCATCCGCTCTCGCGAAATCGCATACACCGCGTCGCTCCTCGGCATCGCCAGCCTCGCTGGACGCTTCACTCTCGGGTGGCTCCTCGACTACCTTAAAGGCGCGCACATCGCCATTGCCTCGCTGCTCGCCGC
>DATHQV010000125.1:0-2398 GCA_035482355.1 Acidobacteriaceae bacterium
GGAAGCTTTGCGCCGCACGCGCCTCGAATTCGGCGGTCTCGAACAGGTGAAAGAGGACTGCCGCGAGGCGCGCGGGGTCAGCTTCGTCGAGACTCTGGGTCAGGATCTTCGCTTTGGTCTTCGCACTCTGCGCAAGGCACCCGGTTTCAGCATGGTCACGATCCTGACTCTTGCGCTGGGAATCGGCATGAGTGCGGCCATATTTTCCGTGGTCAATGCAATCCTGTTGCGGCCGCTCGCTTACCCGAGCCCCCGCCAGCTGGTTTTCGTGTCCCAGGCCAACGCGAAGGCGCGCATCTCCGACGTTGGCATGTCGTACCCCACGTTCAGCGAGTTCCGGGATCACAATCGCGTCTTCCGTGCGATGGCCGGACTGGCGGGACATGCTCTCACGCTCACGGGAAGCGGAGAGCCCTCCGAAGTGAACACAGTTGTGGTCACGGAGGATTTCTTTGCCGTGTTTGGAACCAGGCCACTGCTCGGCCGCACGCTGCTGCCCGACGATGGCAAGCGCGGCGCCGCCCCGGTTGTGGTGCTGAGCGAAAGGTTGTGGCGCAGCCGCTTCGGAGGCGATGCGGACATTGTGGGGCGGTCGATTACCCTCGATCAGCGTCCCTTCACCGTGGTGGGCGTCATGCCGGCCGATTTTCGAACTCCTTTTTTCGGCCAGGCGAATCAGGAGTGGATTCCGCTCGCGCAGGATCCGGTATTCAGCGCGTGGATGACGCGGCCCCCGCAGGACCACTGGATGCCCGTGATTGCCCGGCTGCGGCCTGGCGTTTCCTTTTCGCAGGCGAAGGCGGAGCTGGACACTCTGAGCGCGGCTGTGGCGAAGAAATATCCGAAGGAAAATGGATGGCTCACCGGGATTCAGCCGCTGCAGAAGGAGATTGTCGGAGACGTGCAGTCGCCGCTGCTGATTCTCCTCGGTGCCGTCGGCTTCCTGCTGCTGATCGCATGCGTGAATATTGCGAACCTGCTCTTAACGCGCGCCACGGCGCGTCAGAAGGAGATGGCGGTTCGGATCGCGCTGGGAGCCGATCGGCGGCGGATCGCCTGGCAGTTGCTGACGGAGTGCTCCATCCTTGGGCTGGCCGGGGGCATCGCCGGCGTGGTTCTCGCATGGGGTGGCGTGTCTGCCATGGGATCGCTTCTGCCTTCCGACTTGCCGCAGATCCATTCCATCCGCGTGGATGGATTTGTCCTGGGATTTGCTCTGGTGCTGTCTGTGGCGGCGAGCCTGCTGTTTGGACTGGCGCCGGTTCTGTTTGCCGCGCGGTCTCATCCGCAAACCGATCTGCGGGAGAGCGCCCGGGCCGGTCAAACAAGAGGCTCGCAGCGTGCGCGTGGATGGTTCGCGGTCGCGGAAATAGCGCTGGCGATGATTCTCCTCGTGGGAGGCGGCTTGCTGATGCGCAGCTTCCTCCGGCTGATGTCGGTCGATCCGGGATTCGAGCCCGACCATGTGGTCAAAGCCGAAGTGTCGCTGCCACAGTTCCAATATCGGAACCAGCAGCAATGGGCGGAATTTTTGGACCAACTGCTGAGCCGGCTTGAGGCGCAGCCGGGTTTGCGGGATACGGCGATGGCGGCTCCGCTGCCGATTTCCGATCCATTCGTAGTCCTTCCTTTTGCGATTGCCGGCAGTCCGCCGCCGGCCCAGGGCCAGGCGAACACGTCGCACTGGACCACCGTCAGTCCCCGCTATTTTGAGGTGATGCGGATCCCGCTGCTGCGCGGGCGACTGTTCGCCCAATCCGATTCGATGACAGCACCGCCGGTTGCGGTGATCAGTGAAGCGCTGGCGAGGAAGTTCTTCCCCGATCGGGATCCGCTGGGGCAGCACCTCATTTTCGGATTCCCGCCGAACGGGAATGTCTCGCGTGAGATTGTCGGCGTGGTCAGCGACATACGGGATGCTTCGCTGGCTGACAATCCCGGGCCCATGATGTACGTGCCGATCGATCAGGATCCGATCTGGGGCGGCGAGGTCGTGGTTCGGAGCGGGCTGAGCGAATCGGCGGTCGTGGCGGCGATCCGCACGGAGACTCACAGGATCGACAAGAATTTGCCCGTCACCAATATTGAAACGCTGCCGGACGCAGTGCATGCGTCGATGGCCGAACCGCGATTTCACACAGAGCTTCTGGGACTATTTGGTTCCATCGCGCTGCTGCTGGCCGGCATCGGAATTTTTGGCGTCATGTCTTTCTCTGTTTCGCGCCGCACCCAGGAAATCGGCACACGCATGGCGCTGGGAGCCACGCGGGCCAGCATTTGGCGCCTGGTGATTGGAGAATCAGCGAAGCTGGTGAGCCTGGGTCTGGCGGTGGGCATTCCCGCCGCGCTGCTGCTGACGCGCTATCTCTCGACTCTGCTTTTTGCGGTGCACCCGAGC
>DATHQV010000126.1:0-21786 GCA_035482355.1 Acidobacteriaceae bacterium
GGGGACTGTCGGGGCGACGGGTGGGTCCGCTGCGCGCGTTCCGCGCTGCGCGGACGGCCTGCGGCAGCAAGGAAGGCCCTTCGGGCCGGTCTTTACGGCACGGCTGAAGCCGTGCCCTGATACAAGATGTGGCTTCGCCGCGAGCTGTGATGTCGCCCCCTGAGACAAAGGCGACTGTCCATCGTGGGGAGGGACCCGGGGCTGAAGCCCGCGGTTTTGAGGCCGGGTTTTCCCGGCCTGAAGGCCGGGACTTTTGCCGTCTCGGCGCTTTGCGCCGATTCAGGCGAGGTCTTTTAGCGGCGGATTTTTTGGTGCGGCAGCATTGTGACGATCATGAAGAAACTCACGAAGGAACAAAAGCGGCAGATTGCCGTCCTCGCTGCAAAAACGGACGCCGACATTGATCTATCCGAGATGCCGGAGGTGGTGGACTGGAGCGGTGCGGAGGTGGGCAAGTTCTATCGGCCGGCGGAGGCGGATGGCAAAAACGGGATCAGCCGTAAATCTGAATGAGACCGCTGTCCTCAATGGCGTCGAGACGCGGCATCTCGTCATACGTGCGGCCGTTTAAGAGACGACCCGTCATATGCTTGCGAACGCCGCCCCATTGCTTGAAGAAGAACGAGACTTCAGCCTCCCGGCACTGGTCGTGAATTGACTCGACCCATTCCGGCCTCATTGGTCTGGCCCCCGGCCCTGACTCGCCGCCGACGATTACCCAGTGAATTGCCTCAAGTGCGAGGTTTTTCAACGGACCGATGAGCGGCTCGCATGACAGGAACCGCACCTGAGCCGGAACGGCGGCAAGATCGGCAATCCGGCTTGCGACGCGGGAATCCTCTACGCTGACACCCATCCAAACGTTTGAAGGCCACGGAAGCGATGGGCCGAGTTTTCGAAGTCGCTCGCTGCGTTTGGTCAAAACCTGAAACGTGTGTTGCGGGCAGGCACTCATCGTGTCAAAGATGCTGCGGATAAATTCGCTCGGCACGTCGTCGTGAAAGAGATCGCTCATTGAATTCACGAAGACCAGCCTCGGTCTCTTCCATCTCCTGGGCAGATCGACCAGATCATCGTGGAGCGTGAGGCGGAATCCGTTGCGATAGCGGTCCGAGCCCATCGCGTGCAACCGGGTAGCCATTCTTTCGGCATAGCAATGCTTGCAGCCTTGGCTGATTTTCGTGCAGCCGGTGACGGGATTCCAGGTCATCTCCGTCCATTCGATACTCGAAGTCGTCGCCATGGCTTTTTACCTTAATCGCCGAGGATCGATTGCGCAATCCTCAATGCTATGGGGGCACCCTTTGCGTTAGAGGCGGCAAAACAGAGCGAGTATAACGGGCTGGATCTGGTATTTGTTAGAACCAAGCCTTTGGCGACGGCAGGGAAACAGGTCCGGAGCCGCCCCTCAATAAATTCCGTGATGTTTTTGACAGTCGCGTCGCGTTCAACCGTTTCGGTCGCTCCGAATAGCCCCTCCTCTATCCGAGGCTTGTAGAATCGCGCTTCCCAGTCGTGCGTCCCAAACAACAGATCGAGACGCTTTTGCCACGCGTCATCAATTTGACCGTGTTGGATAAGCAATCGCCTCATGTTCAGCGGAAAGAGGTACCAAAGGTCAACCCCTTTTGTGGCCGCTAACTTTTGGATCGTCGACCACTCCACTTGCAGGCCGTAGGGATCCAGGAAGACCACCGCGCGATCCTTACGCCAGTCTCGCTCCGCACACCATGCGCGGATGGCCTTATTGGCATCCTCCTGCCTAAACTCACATCTTGCGGCCAGTGCCTTGTGTTCGTTGTCTATCATCTCCTTGAGCTCGTCGCATCGTGCTTTTGACTTCTCGATGAAAAGATAGCGATTAAATGGGCTGGGGAGACCGAGTGCGATCTTTGCGCTGCCGTCAAAATAACGATTTGTCTCTGGATCTTCTGTAGATTGCTCCAAGCTAAATGGCGATATCCCGGTCGAGCGAGACCCTGTACCGGCGAAAGCGTCTACATACCACGTTCGGAAATAACGCGCCTTTTGATTGGTAGTGAATATTGTCCGATACTTCGTCAAATATTCTTTTAAACAGCGCAGTTTAATTTCCGTCCATTCACCACCAAATGCATGTTCGACCATTGCCGAGCTTTCACCTCTAACTCAACTAAACCCGTTTGTATCTCTCAGGTGCAAGCAAAAACGGATATGGTGCGTTACGGTGGTAAATCGCAAGCAGAGTGACAATATCGATCATCACGAATGTGAGATCGGCTTTCCTAGAACAGCCCCGTTTGTTTCCTTGGCAGCGGGATGCCGAAGTGTTCGTAGGCTAGTCTTGTGGCGCATCTTCCTCGGGGGGTGCGGTCTAAGAAGCCTATCTGGATTAAGAAGGGTTCGTAGACTTCTTCCAGGGCGTCTTCTTCTTCGGCTAAGGTGGCGGCGAGGGTGCCTAGGCCTACCGGGCCTCCATCGTATTTCTCGATGATGGTGAGCATGAGGCGGCGGTCGAGCTCGTCGAAGCCGTGCGCGTCCACTTCTAACATTTTGAGAGCCTGGTTGGCGGTTTCGCGGTCGATCTTGCCGGTGCCGCGGACCTGGGCGTAGTCGCGCACGCGGCGGAGCAGGCGGTTGGCGATGCGGGGCGTGCCGCGGGAACGCATGGCGATTTCCGCGGCGCCGTCCTGATCGATGGGGATGCCCAATACTTCAGCCGAGCGGGAGACGATGAAGCGGAGATCGTCGTCGGTATAGAACTCAAGGCGGATGAGGATGCCGAAGCGGGAGCGGAGCGGGGACGAGAGCAGGCCGGGGCGGGTGGTGGCGGCGACGAAGGTGAAGGGCTGGATCTCCATGACGTGGGTGCGGGCGGCGGGGCCCTGGCCGATGATGATGTCGAGCTTGTAGTCCTCGAGCGCGGTGTAGAGCTTTTCTTCGAGGACGGGCTGGAGGCGGTGGATCTCGTCGAGGAAGAGGACCTGGCGCTCGCGGACGTTGGTGAGGATGGCGGTGAGGTCGCCCTGGATCTGGAGGGCGGGGCCGGAGGTTTGCTGGAATCCGACATCGAGCTCGTTGGCAATGATGGTGGCGAGGGTGGTTTTGCCGAGGCCCGGGGGGCCGAAGAGGAGGACGTGGTCGAGGGCTTCGCCGCGGGCGCGGGCGGCTTCAAGAGCGATGGCGAGGAGTTCTTTGGCTTTGTGCTGGCCGACGAACTCGTTGAGGCGGCGGGGACGAAGCTTGAGTTCGAAGGAATCTTCTTCGGTGGCGCGGGCGGCGTTGACGAGGCGCTCGGCGTCTTCTTTGCGGGCCATTTGATTGGGAGTTTATCAGCCGGGGGGCGGGGAGGTTCTTCAGGGGCAGAAGCCCAACGTTTTTGGTGGGTCGGGCGGCACGAGTGAAGTCGTGATCTGATACAGGATGTGGGTTTTCTGCAAGCTGTGACAAAGCGGGCGCTTTCGCGCTCTCACCCATCTGCCAAAACCGGGGAGATATGGGGCACCGGGGAGAGTCTAGCTGTCGCGGTAGCGGTCTTTATTCTGAGGCATGCCGCGGGGGGCGTCGGGTGAGGGCGGGCTGACGAGCACCGCGAGGGCCACCACGAACACAAAGACGATGACAATCCAGAGAAACAGCTGCACGGCGGGTAGCTCCTTGAAACGATGAGACGGGGCCCAGGGGAGGCGTGTCGGAGGGCCGTGGTTAGGACATCGTACCGCAGTTTGCGAGGGCCGGGCTATGGCCCGAAAGATCTTTTGATAGCCGATTGAAGGCTAGTGTTTGAAGTCGAGGCCGATCTTTGGATCGGAGCGGGTACCGGTGACCTGGATGGGGACCTGGGTGCCTGCTCCATTTTTCGCGAAGAAGGGATCGACGGGTTTGAGCAGGATGGATTTCCAGCCTCCGACCATCTGCGAGACGTGGGCGTCGAGGCGGGCGAGGCCATGGAAATCAAAGACCTCGCCGTCGAGGGAGTAGTCGCCGGACATGGCGATGTGGGCGCCGGGGACCTCGTAATTGACGATGGGGATGGTGAGCTTGTCGCCGCCGAAGGTGAAGTCGCCGCGCATGGTGGAGGCAACGTCGGCAGCGGTGGCGGCGTCGGTGTTGCCGGTCTTCATGGCGTCGCGCTCGCGGTTGGCTTCGCCGGCTTTGCCCTGGCCGCGGAGGCTGAGCTGATCGACGTCTCCCTGGAATTTGTCGTTGGAGAAATGCACGTTGAGGACGGCGAAGGAGCCTTTGAGCTGGAGCTTGCTGGTGACGCGGGCGGGGCCGGGCGGCAGGTCGAAGCTGGTGTGGAGCTGGACCTGGCCGGTCATGAGCGGCGGATCGGTTTTGACAGCGAGCAGCAGCAGGTCCTGGATGCGGCCGGGGCCGACGGTGACTTCGAGGTGGATGCGGTGGCCGGGAACTCCAATGGCGCGCACCACTTCGCCCTGAGCCACGATGTGCGTTTGCGCCAGGTATGCGTCGACGGGGTCAAGATAGGTGTCGCCGTTGGTGCCGTCGACGATGGCGTGGAATTTGGTGTTGAGCGGGACGGGGCGGTTTGTGGTGTCGAGGCGGAAGTCAGGCGTGGTGGTTTCGCCGTTGACGTCAATGCGGTTGAGCTGGCCGCTGTAGCTGCCGGTGGAAGAGAGAATGCCGGCGATGCCCTTGAGCGGGCCGAGGTCAGCATGGCTGAAGGAGTATTGCCCGTCGACGGGGCTGTCGCCTGGACTTTGTGCATCGAATGGACCGAAGTCACCGGAGGAATCGATGTTGCCGATGGGTTTGGCGTTGACGAGGATGGCGTGGAACTTCATGGGGCGGCCGGCGCCGACGGTGTGGAGGTCGAGCTGGTGGATGACAAAGTCAAGCGGAAGCTTGCCGGGCTTGCCGTTCTCAATGACGAGATCGGCCTGGTCGACGAGGATTTCGTTGACGAGGATCTTAATGCCGCTGTGGCTTTTGTCGACGGCGGAGGCGTCGGGACTGGAGAGGTGGGGGATGTTCGCGCGCTCGGATTTGGGCGGCATGTGGATGGAGAGACCGCTAACCTGGACGCGATTGATGACAATGGGAGTCGCGATGAGCTGACGCCATCCGTAAGCGTGGAAGGAGAAGCGCTCGACCTGGATGAGGGGATCGGTCATGTCGAGGTGGTTGGGGTAGAGCTTGAGGCCGGTTCCGTAGACTTCAAAGCCTTTGATCAGGGAGACGTGGAAGCCGTCGAGCTCGACACGGCTGTCAAAACGGGTGCTGAGGGTTTCAATGACTTTTTCTTTGAGGATGGGGCCGGCGCGGTGGAGCAGAACGTCGCCCGCTATCAGGAATCCAACGACGAGGATGGCGGCGATGGAGCACAGCCAGAGAAAAACGCGATGGAGGGTGCGGTGCTGGGATTTGCCGGGACGGGGGTTTGCCTGGGCCTGCTCGTTCACTTTCACCAACCTTATTTGCGTTCACGCGCTGCGCTCGCGGGGCGTCCATCGGTTAGAACCCAGTTTGGGGGATTCGGGTGCCCGGCGCCGGCCAGAATTCAGGATTATCATGCAACCGCGAATGTTTAAGATGCCGAAGTTTCGTTCCGCCAGGATGCTGGGGCGGGTGAGTGCGATTTTCCTGGTGGTTATTGCGGGGCTGGCTTCGGTTCAGGCGCAGCAGCGGCAGCCGAAGTTGTCTCCGGCGGCTGGGCCCGGCGTGTCGATGGATGTTTATATCCATGACGCGTGGAAGACGCTGGAGCGGTCGATGACGTCGTGCACGTCGCTGGTGGATCCGAAGGTGAAGTCGGCGCCGGTGCTGTATTTGCCGAAGGATTATCCGGAACCGGCGGCGGTGGCGGCGCTGCGGGCGCAGTGCGGGGTGCGGGTGGAGCGGCTGCCGGTGGTGGTGGTGCGGATCGGGCAGCCGGTGACGGTGGCGACGCCGGGGCTGCTGTATTTGCCGCATCCTTATGTGGTGCCGGGCGGGCGCTTCAACGAAATGTATGGGTGGGACAGCTACTTTATCTTGCTGGGACTGCTGCACGATGGGCATGTGGGGCTGGCGCGGGGGATTGTCGAGAATTTCTTTTTTGAGATTCAGCATTACGGCGGGGTTCTGAATGCGAACCGGACGTATTACTTTTCGCGTTCACAGCCGCCGTTTCTGACGGCGATGATTCGCGGCGTGTACGACGCGGAGGTGGCGGCGGGAGAGAAGCCGCAGGCGCGGGCGTGGCTGTGGCGGGCGTATGGCTACGCGCAGCGAGGATATGAATTGTGGACGCGGCCGGAGCATCTGGCAGGGACCACAGGGCTGGCGCGCTACTACGACTACGCGGACGGGCCGGTGCCGGAGATGGGCGACGATCCGACCTACTTCCAGACGGTAATTCGCTGGTTGCTGGCGCATCCTGATGTGAAAACGGACTACCTGGTGGATGGGCCGGATTTGCAGGGTGAGCATGCTTCGGCTGCTGAGCGCGCGGAGATTGCGAAGGTCAGTTGCGATCCGGCGGCGTCGGCTGTGTGTGCACGGGCGCATGTGGGAACGCACTGGCTGACGAAGGATTTCTACAAAGGCGACCGGGCGATGCGGGAGTCGGGGTTCGACACCACGTTTCGCTGGGGCGCGTTTAGTGGATCCACGCATCATTACGCGCCGATGTGCCTGAATTCCCTGCTCTACAAATACGAGCGCGATCTGGCGTGGATGGCGCAGACGCTCGGCAAACCGGAGGATGCGCGGCGATGGAATGCGGCGGCGGATGCGCGGCAGGCGGCGATTGACAAGTATTTGTGGAATGCGGAGAAGGGGATGTATTTCGACTACGACTTCACGACGGGGCAGCCGTCGACGTATGCGTATGTGACGACGTTTGAGCCGTTGTGGGCGGGAGCGGCGAGCGCGGAGCAGGCGCGGCGGGTGGAAGCGAATCTGGGATTGTTTGAGAAGAAGGGGGGCGTGGCGCTGAGCACAACGGATTCGGGCGTGCAGTGGGATTTGCCGTACGGCTGGGCGCCGGTGGAGTGGCTGGCTGCGGATGGGCTGCGGAATGTTGGCGACATGAAAGACGCTGCGCGGGTTTCCCGTGAATTTGTAACCACCGTGCGCGATAATTTTGTGAACGACCGCACGATTAAGGAAAAGTACAACGTGGTGACTGGCTCGTCGGAGTTTCAGGTGACGGCGGGCTACAGCCAGAATGTCGTCGGCTTCGGCTGGACGAACGGCGTGGTGCTGGAGATGGAAGATTTGTTGAAGCAGCGGAGAAGCGGTCAGCGGTGAGACGGTCAGCGATAAAGCGGTCAGCGTAGAAACGGTCAGCGGAAAGACGGTCAGCGGACGAACGGTCAGATACAAAACGGGCAGCAAAAACTTGTCGTGGGCCTTGGTGAGTTGCTTTGGGATTTGCTGCCGGAAGGGCCGCGGCTGGGCGGGGCTCCTGCGAATTTTGCGGTGATGGCGGGAAGGCTGGGGGATCATGCGGTGATTGCCAGCCGCCTGGGCACGGACAAACTCGCTGAAGAAGCGCGGGCGGTGCTGGATGCGCTGCCGGTGGATTGCGATTTTCTGCAGGCCGACGCGGAATTTGCAACTGGCACCGTGACGGTTACACTTGCGGACGGCGAGCCGCACTACACGATTGATGCGCCGGTGGCATGGGACCGGCTGGCCATGACGCCGGAGTGGAACGAGTTGGCGGCGCGGGCGGATGCGGTTTGTTTTGGAACGCTGGCGCAGCGGGATCTGGTATCGCGCGCAGCGATTTTGACATTTCTGGATGCGACGCGGCCTGGGTGCCTGCGGGTCTTCGATGTGAATCTGCGTGCGCCGCACTGGTCTGGCGAAGTGCTGATCGAAGGGCTGGGGCGGGCTACGATTTTGAAAATGAACGCAGGTGAAGTGGCGCAGGTGCTGGTGGCGACCGGGGTGTGTCCGGCGCCGCCGGCGGAGCAGGATGAAGACGCGTTGCTGAGCGGGGCGCGGATGTTGCTGGAGCGGTATCCGATGCACATGGTGTGCGTGACCATGGGCGCCGCGGGCAGCCTGCTGGTGACGCGCGAGTGCTGGCATCAGCATGCGGGGCACGCAGCGGCGGCGCGGGATGGCCTGGCTGATTCTGTGGGCGCCGGCGACGCGTTCACCGCGGCGCTGACGCATTATTATCTTGAGGGCGCGGCGCTGCCGGTGATGAATGAGGCGGGGAATCGGTGGGGCGCGTGGATGGCGGGGCAGACGGGGGCGATGCCTCCGCTGCCGGCGGAGACGCTGGCGCGGATGGCGGCGGAGATTCGGATGCGGCGGGAGAGTCTGTAACAACTACTGTTTCATTTATTGCGGAGCAGGCTTGTACTTTTCCAGCATGAGGTGCTGACTGCGGCAATCGACGATCGTTTGCCTGATCTGTTGCGTAATCGGAACAGGAAACCGCTCGTCCCAGGGGCTGGGCGGTTTGAGCAGGAGCACCAGCCCCACGCCGCACGGGGTGAGGCGCTCGCCGGTGAGGACGCGGGGGCCAAAGGCCGATGCAAAGGCCTTGCGGAGTTGCTCCTGATCCCAGTGCCGGCGGAGGCCGGTTTCGAGTAAGCCGATGGTCCGCGAGTAGTCGTCGGGATTTTGCGCGATGGTGCGCGGCTGCGTTTGCGGCGCGCTTGCCGGCGGGGGTGGAGACGCCTGTTGCTTTGCGCTTGTTCCGCCCGGATAAGCGACGACTTTCTCCTTGCATAGACACCGGAATTGCGTTTTGGGAGCCGGTGGACGCTTGCGCGCCGGAGTGCGGGAGGCGTTTGCGAGTCTCGCGAGGGCGTATGCTTTTTCAAGATAAAGCAACAGTAGCTGGAGGGACATGACCCACATTCCGACATCGCAGGAACGGCGGGCGCTGGGGCAGGCTCGGCGGAAGCAGGTACACCGGCAGGATCACGCGCGGTGGGACGCTGGTTTGCGCACGCACGATCCGCTGGACCTGATTGAGGAGTCGATGCGGGGGCGCGTGCCTGCGCTGATCACGCTGAAGTACGAGCGAATGCTGTGCTCGCCGTTTGGATTTTTCCGCGGGGCGGTGCCGGTGATGGCCGCGGACCTGGCGCTGCTGCCGCATACCGGCATTGTGAACCAGCTGTGCGGCGATGCGCATGTGCGCAACCTGGGTGCGTTTGCGGCGCCCGATGGGCGGCTGCTGTTCGACATTAACGATTTCGACGAGACGATTCGCGGCCCGTTTGAGTGGGACCTGAAACGGCTGGCGACCAGCCTGGTGCTGGCTTGCCGAGAGAGCAGCGCGAAGGGAACGGAGGTCAAGAATCAGCGCAAGGCAGTGCAGGTATTTGTGAACAGCTATCGGAAGCTGATCCAGACGCTGTCGCGGATGCCGGTGATCGATGTGGCGCGGTACCAGGTGCATCGGCTGCAAAGGATTTCTCCGGTGAGCAACGCGCTGCTGAAGGCGGAGCGCTCGACGCCGCTGCATACGCTGGAGACGCTGACGGTTCCGGGAAAAAAGGGGCGCGTGTTTAAGGATGAGCCGCCGCTGCTGCGCAGACTTTCTCCGCAGCAGGCGCGGCCGGTGCTGGCATCGGTGAAGACATATCGCGACAGCCTGCAGCCGGAGCGGCAGCATTTTCTGGCGCAGTATCGCGCGATGGATGTGGCGTTCAAAGTGGTGGGGACGGGGAGCGTGGGGCTGCGGGATTATTTGGTGTATCTCGAAGGGAATGGGGCGCGCGACCCGCTGTTTTTGCAGATTAAGGAAGAGCCGGGGTCGGCGTATCTGCCGTATTTGCCGGTGCCGGCGGTGAACCATTTGGGTAGGCGCGTGGCTGAGGGGCAGCGCGCGATGCAGTTCCAGTCCGATCCGTTTTTGGGATGGACGACGATTGCGAACCGGGATTATCTGGTGCGCCAACTGAACGATCACAAGGGGTCGATTGAGATTGAGGATTTGCTGGGGCAGGGGCTGATCGATTACGCGGAGATGTGCGGCGAGCTGCTGGCGCGCGGGCATGCGCGGTCGGGCGATGCTTGTTTGATTGCGGGATATTTGGGGAATGGGGAGAAATTCGCGACGGCGATTGGGAAATTTGCCGATGCGTATGCGGACCAGACGGAGCTGGACTGGGTGGAGTTGAAGCGGTCGCGGCCGGGGGGAAAGACGCGGGGCTAGGTTTTAGGTTTTAGGTTTTAGGGACCAAGGACCAGGTTCCAGGTTCCAGGTAAACCTGGCTCGTGCGAAGATTTCTGCATGTCGGAATTGGCTCTTTGCCTGATTGGGGACAGCGCGTTCACGCCTCCCTCGCACATTCTTGAAAACCTGGCTGAGGAGCTGGCGCATGCGCGGGTGGCGGGCGCGCCGCACACCATCTACGGCGAGGTTTGGCACGCGGCGTATTGGCAGCAGATGACGCTGGAATGGGTGGGCGGGGTGGAGACGCCTTGTCCGGCGCACAACGATATGAGCTTTCCGGATGACGCGGCGGTGCGGGCAGAGACGTGGGCGGATTTGTGCGCGAGGTTTTTGCGGGGCGCGGATGAGGCTGCGGCACTGGCCGATGATGAAACGCGGATCGTGCAGATGGTGCGGTGTCCGTCGCCGCCGGGCAAGCCGTTGCGGACGATGAGCGTGAGAGAGCAGTTGGAGAGCCTGGCCGCGCATAGTGGGTATCATTTAGGGCGCGTGGTGCTGTTGCGGCAGATGCTGGGGAGCTGGCCGCCCCCTTCTGGGGGATTTACCTGGTAGGGTTAGCTGGCTGGGCGGGCTTTTCTTTGGGCTTTGAGAGAATTTAGGGCATGCATGAATTAGCCCTCACGTTTATTGGCGACAGCGCGCACGCGCCGCCGTCGCATATTTTGGAAGCGTTGCCGGATGCAGTGGCCCACACGCGGGTGGCGGGAGCGCCGCACACGATTTATCAGGAGCTGTGGCACATCACATACTGGCAGCAGGTGATGCTGGATCGCGTGCATGGGCTGGCCGCGGCGTCGCCGGATCACAACGCGGCGAGCTTCCCGACGATGGAGGAGGTGGCGGCGGAGTCGTGGGCGGAACTTTGCCGTCGGTTCACGGCCGGGGTGGATGAGGCCGCGGCGTTGTCGGACTGTGGGGACGAGGCGAAGTTGAGCGCCGTCGTGCTGTGCCCCTCGCCCGTGAATCCCACGCGGGCGATGACGGTGCGCGAGCAGCTGGAGAGTTTCGCCGCGCACAATGCGTATCACTTTGGGCGGATTGTGCTGCTGCGGCAGATGCTGGGGAGCTGGCCGCCTCCGTCGGGGGGATTGACTTGGTAGGACTGGCCGGCTGGGCGGACCTTTCTTTCACATAGATTCGGCGTGGTGAGATGCGCATGATCGTTCGTGTGGTGCAGGGCGACATTACTTCGCGAAATGTTGACGCGATTGTGAATGCGGCGAATGGGACGCTGCTGGGCGGGGGCGGTGTGGATGGGGCGATCCATCGGGCTGCGGGACCGGAGTTGTTGGCGGAGTGCCGCAGGCTGGGCGGATGCGCGACGGGAATGGCGAAGATCACGCCGGCGTTTGGGATCCGGCAGGCGCGGTGGATCGTTCATACCGTGGGACCGATTTACGGGCGGAATCCTGCGGAAGAAGAGCGCCTGCTGGCGAGCTGCTACGCGGAGAGTCTGCGGCTGGCTGTGGAGAAGGGTTGTCGCAGCATAGCGTTCCCTTCCATTTCGACGGGGGCTTACGGGTATCCGGTGGAGGAGGCTAGCCGCGTGGCGCTGAGGGCAGTGCAGGCATTTGCCGAAGTGTCGCCGGGGGCGCTGGATTTGGTAGAGATGGTGACGTTTTCTGCTGGGGATTTGCGGGCTTATCAGCGGAGTTATGCGGAGATTTTTGGGGCGGAGTAGATTTGCAACCGCAGGTCCTTCGACTGCGTGAGTCGCGCGCGGCGCGATTCACTCCGCTCAGGATCACATTTGTTCAATTGAAAAACGGAAAGCCCGCTCTGAGGAGCGGGCTTTCCGTTTGAGATGGTTGTTATTCCGCGTCGGGACCGCCGGGGGCCATGCCTGCGGGCGGCGGGGTTTTCAACTCGAATTCTTTTGGCGGCTCGGTGTTCAGCAAGTAGCGGACGAAGTAGTCCCAGCGGCGGCGGGTCATGTAGTTCGTCATGGCGCCGTAGCCGTGGTGCTGGTTGGGAAGGAGGAGCAGGTCGAAATCTTTGTTGGCTTTGATGAGGGCGTCGACGACCAGCAGCGTGTTGTAGGGCGGGACGTTGTTGTCCATGGTGCCGTGCGCGAGCAGGAGGTGGCCTTTCAGATTTTTCGCCGGCAGCTGGTTGGCCTGATTGTCGTAGCTGGTCGTGCCGTCGGCGTTGGTGGTCAGGAGGCCCTGGTAGCGCTCGCCCCAATCGTCTTCGTACTCGCGATTGTCGTGGTTGCCGGATTCCGAAATTCCGACTTTGAAGAAATCGGGATAGCGGAACATGGCGTCGGCGGTGGCGAATCCGCCGCCGGAGTGCCCGTAGATGCCGACGCGGTCGAGGTCAATCCAGGAATTCTGTTTGGCGAGCTGCTGGATGGCGGCGATCTGGTCGGGCAGCGTGTTGTCGCCCATGTTGCCGTAATAAACGTCGCGGAAGCTGCGCGAGCGGCCGGTGGTGCCCATGCCGTCGAGCTGGATGACGATGAAGCCGAGCTCGGCGAGGGCCTGGGTGTCGCCGCGTGCTGCTGAAAACGCGCGCGAGCCGACGCTGCCCACCTGGGGCCCAGGATAAATCGAGTTGATGATGGGGTACTTTTTCGACGGATCGAAATTCGTGGGCTGGAACATAAGGCCGTAGAGATCGGTCTTGGCGTCACGGGCCTTGACGGTGATTTGCGTGGGCGGCTTCCACCCAGCGGCGACGAGGCGGCTGATGTCCGCGTGGCCGAGGTCGAGCACGGTTTTACCGCTGTCATCGATGAGCGTGAAGGCGGGCGGCGTGGTGGGTGTGGAGAGCGCATCGAAGAAATATTTTCCGGATTGCGACGCGCTGATGGTGTGGTTGCCCGCCGCGGGTGTGAGCGGGGTGAGGTGCTGGCCATCGAATCCGATGGAATAGAGATGCTGGTAGTAGGGGTCTTCGCCCGGCTCGCGGCCCTGCGCGGTGAACCAGATTTGGCGTGTCTTTTCGTCGATGTGCAGCACCTGCGCGACCACCCACTTGCCGGAAGTGATTTGATTTTTCACCTTGCCGGTGGCTAGGTCGTAGAGGTAGAGGTGTCCCCAGTCGTCGCGCTCGGAGTACCAGATGAATTCGTTGGACTGCGGGAGGTAGTGCCAGTTCACGCGGCCGAGGCCAGCTTCGAATTCCGTGGGTGAGGTTTCCTGATAGACGTCGCGGACCGCACCAGTGGCGGCGTCGGCCACGCGCAGGGTTTCGATTTTGTGATCGCGCGAGGTGGAAACGAAGGCGAGCGTTTTGGAGTCGGGGCCCCATTCAACATCGGCCCACAGCGGCGCGTGGTTGGGGCCTTCGCCGCAGCTGACGTTGTCGCAGAGAGTGGAGCGATGCTGATCAGGCGGCATATTGAGACGGACGGTTTTGCCCGAGTCGACGTCGATGATGACGCGCTGGATCATGGTGATGACGGGGTCGCCGGGGAGCGGATATTTCCACTGGCGCAGCACGGGGTGGCCGACTTTGGTTTCGACGATGAACATGTCGCCGTCGTTGCGCTGATCCTGCTGGAAGGTCGCGACCTTTTTGGAGTCGGGCGACCAGAGGACGACGGGACGGTCGCTGTCGACCCATCCGGCGTTGTCGGTGGCGTAGCCAAAATCTTTCACGCCGTCGTGAGTCAGCTGCGTTTCTTTGCCGCTGGCGACGTCGCGCACCCAGAGGTTCCAGTCGCGAATGAAGACGGCGCGGTGGCCGTCGGGCGAGAGGGATGCGTTGCGCAACGCGGCGTTCCGAGACGCGTCCGGATCCTGCGGCTTACAGGCTGTGCCGGCGCGGTCGCACACGTAGCGTTTGCCTGCGACGCCGATGCTGACGGAGTGCAGATCGGGGGTGAATTCAATGACGGGAAACGGCAGTGCGTTCGCGTCGATGTGGCGGCCGGTGAGCGTGCTGAGCGTTTCCGCGAGTTTGGCGTGATCGAAAGCGGGCTGCTCCGCGCCGTTAGCGGCATCGACGAACATGAACTGAGTGCGATCGGGGCCGCCGTCGCTGGGCTGCGTTTTGAGGTACCAGAACTGATTGGAGTCGCCGATCCAAGCGGGGCGGACCATGCCGAAGATGAGGCGATTCGCGCTGCCGGTGAGAAATTTTGCGGCGTGGGCGTAGTCGTCGGCCGTGACCGCCTGCTGGGCGCGGAGACTGGCAGCGCAGCAGAGGACGATGAGGGCAGCAACGGATGGGCGGGCGATGAAACGCGATTGCATAGCGGCGGAAGACTCCGGGCTGGATTTTCGTAGCAGGGCAACGGGGACATTTAGCAGGGTTACAGGCGCAATTATCGGTTGGAGGCAGTATAACTGCCCGGAGTTAGACGGGGGGCGGAACGGACGCCCCGGAGGAGTTGTTCCCAGGCACGCTCTGCACCTTGCGGCGCACAGGAGTTATACTCCGGCAGATTGCCCTCGGGAGAAACTTTATGTCGAGTGGAGCGACGGCGGCAGCCGGCCAGCCGGCCGAAAAGGATCAACCGCTCTACAACGTCGTCAACGGCCCGGCCCCGGCGACGATTGCGGATGTGATTGCACGGATGCAGGCGATTGACGCGCTGCTGCCGGTGGGCGATGGTCTGAAGTGGTTTAACCAGCTTTACCTGGCGGTGACGCAACAGGTGGACCTGAACCCGCCCGGCGGCGCATGGCAGAGCCCGGCGTGGGTTCTGGGGCTCGACGTTGTTTTCGCCGGGTTCTACTTCAGCGCGCTTAGCGCGTATCTCGGCGGAGGGGCCGTGGCCTCAGCATGGAGCGCATTTTTTGAGGCACGCTATCGTCCCGGCATCGATCGCATCCAGTTCGCGCTGGCGGGCGTGAACGCACACATCAATCACGATCTGGCGCTCGCGCTGCTGGCGACGGATGCGGCGCAGAACGTGGTTCCTGGGCTGGATAGCTCCGAACACGCCGACTTCGAAGCTGTGAATGGACTGCTGAACACGCTGATGCCGGCGGAGTTGAACGTGCTGGCCACGGACACGCTGGGAGTTCTGGCGGAGGACACAGGAAAGATTGGCCGCCTGCTGGCCTTCTGGGACATGTGCAAGGCTCGCGATCTGGCGTGGGACTTTGCCGACCACCTGCGCGGCCTGACGGGCGTGAGCCGCGACGTCGCTCTGAACGCGCAGGATGCGCTGACGGGCGCGCTGGGACGGGCGATTCTCGCGGCCGCCTGAAGGTGGGATTACGCGCTGGGCGTTGCTGGATCCGCAAGCGTTGGGGCCGGGTCTGGGACCGGGAGCGCGGGCGAGGATTCCTGGTGCACCTCCAAAGTTACGGGCAGGGTTGCGGGTGCCGCGGGTTTGCGCTCGCTGACGACAATGGTTTCCGCGATGCGGTCGTGGACGGTGCGACGGTTGGCGTCGAGGAAGTACTGGAAGAATCCGAAGAAAGCTTCGAGCGCGGAGGCGCCGTAGCCGAGGGCGCGCTCGATGGACGTCCACAGCGTGAGCCGGCGATGGACCAGCGAGACGACGCGAATTTTCATGACCCGCTTGCCGATGGTCGCGCCGTTGCCGATGTAGTTCGACGCCGCGATGAAGGTGACGAACCAGACAGCGTTGGCCAGTTCTTCCCAGGCGCTGGCCTCGTGCCGGCGATGGAAGGGATCGAAGTTGATGTGCACGTCGTGGTGTAGCCAGCCCAACTTGATGAGCACCATGGCTCCGATGATGGCGGGCACGACATAACTCAGGGAGGCGAGCACCATATCGATGAAGAAGGCGATGGCGCGCGCGGCGAACGAGGCCAGCGGGAGGCCTTCGAGGGCCTCCATGCGGGTGCTTTCGTGTCCATGGTAGAGGCGGAGTTTGCGTGCCATACCGGACACTGTAGCAGAGGCGGAATGGCTCGCTAAGAGGTAGGCTGGGAGTGCGCCAGGACTTCGGATTTCTGGGGCCGCACGCGCGGAGGTGGAGATTTGCAACGACGACAGTTTCTTACTTCGAGTCTGGCCGCTGGGGCTGGGGCTTTGGTTCCTGGGGGAGCCCGCGCAGAGGCGGACGCTACCAAACCGGCGCGGCAATACTACGAGCTGCGCAAATATCTGCTGGCGCAGGGCGCGGAGACACAGCTGACGGACAAGTATGTGTCGACGGCGTTGATTCCGGCATTGAACCGGATGGGAATTGCTCCGGTGGGGGCGTTCAATTTATCGATTGGGCCGGAGACGCCAACGCTTTATTTGCTGCTGCCGTGCACGAATCTCGACACGCTGGCGAATGCCGAGCTGCATTTGCGCGGGGATCAGGAATTTCTGGCGGCGGCCGATGCTTTCTGGAATGCGCCTGCCGCGGCTCCCGCGTTCCAGCGCGTGGAGAGCACGCTGCTGATTGCGTTTGAAGGCTGGCCGCAGTTGACGCTGCCGCCCGCGACGGCGCAGCACGGCAAGCGCGTGTTCCAGATGCGAACCTACGAGAGCGCAAGCAATCGCGACCATGTGCGCAAGGTGCAGATGTTTCATGCGGGCGAATTTGAGATTTTCGAGAAGGTGGGATTCTGGAATGTGTTTTTTGGCGACGCGCTGATTGGGTCGCGGCTGCCGCAGCTGACTTACATGCTGAGCTTCGCGGACCTGAAGCAGATGAACGATCTGTGGGGGGCGTTCCGCGATAATGCGGAGTGGAAAAAGCTGAACACCGTGCCGGAGTTTATTTCTGAGCCGATTGTGAGCAATATTTCGAACCTGGTGCTGACGCCTGCGGAGTATTCGCAGATTTAAAGAGCGAGATGATGCCTGCGAAGAAGAGCGAATCCGAGCGGAGGACTGTGAACGCGGTTCTGAGCGAACGACCGAAAGTGAAAGTGCAGCCGACGGCGGGTTATTCCGGCACGCCGCTGGCGAAGAAGCTTGGCGTGAAGGATGGGCAGCGCACGTGGCGCGCGAAGATGCCAGACCGCGTGGCCGCGGAGATTGCGGACTTGGGCGTTGCGCCGGTGTTGATGAAGGCTCCCGCGGCCGGCCTTGAGATGGCGCACATTTTTGTGACGCAGCGTGGGGAGTTGGCCGCACACCTACAAACATTGCGCAGGTTGCTGGCGCAGGACGGGGTGATCTGGGTTTCGTGGCCGAAGAAGACCGTACCGAAGGGCGTGACTGCGATCCCGAGCGATGTGACGGAAGATACGGTGCGGGAGATTTGCCTGCCGCTGGGTCTGGTGGATGTGAAGGTGTGCGCGGTGGACGCGGTGTGGTCGGGGCTGAAGCTGGTGATTCGGAAGAGCGAGCGCGGGTAGCGGGCTGTTCGGATTTGACCGGACGCGTTTCGGCTCCGCGTGGTACGGTCATGCCACGTTTTATGGAGGTCCAGCGCATGACGGGAGCGTTCGCAACCGATTTGCCACGGCCCAGAGCGCGGATGCCGGTGTGGTCTATCTGTCGTATTTCCTGGTAGCCATTGCGGCCGCGGTGCTGACCAGCCGCGGGCGGGCGAGCGCGGGGCTTTCTATGAATTTGCTTTCGGCGGGACTGTATCTGGCGGTGGCGCTGCTGTTTTATCGGCTGTTTCGGCCGGTGCATCAGCGGCTCTCGGCGGTGGCGGCATGCTGCAGCGCGGCTGGATGCGGGGTGATGGTGTTGGGGCTGCTGCATCGGGGACCCGCGTGGGCGAATCCGCTGTATTTCTTCGGACCTTATTGCGTGCTGCTCGGCGTGCTGATGGTGGGGTCTCGCTTTTTGCCGCGCGCGTTGGGCTTGCTGATGGTGGTGGCGGGCATTGCCTGGCTGGTCTTCCTGCTGCCGTCGCTTCCCCATGCGGTGACGGTTGGGATTGAGGCGCTCGGTGTTGCGGCGGAAGCCGCGCTGATGCTATGGCTGCTCGCGATGGGGGTGAACGTGGATCAGTGGCAAGCGCAGGCGGCGCGGGGGTGAAGCTCGTGATTCGTAAGAGTCCGCGGGGAATGGCAGCAGCTTCCGGGATCGGCAGTGAGGCAGGCTAGCGGATGTTGAAGCTGTAGACGGCGCTGTAGGAGAAGAGGGGATAGATCTGGATTGCGCTCAGCGAAGTGCGGGCTCTGGCGAGCCGGTTCTGGACAGCGTTGTTGAACTGGATGGCGATGGGATTGGCAGCATCGCCAACGTTGCTGCATTGGGTTTGTGCTTTGTCGAGGCAGGCCCAGCCAGCCACATTGAGGTTGACCGTGGGTGGGCCGGTGAAGGCGACGCCGAACTCCGAGGGGAAGGACCAGTGGCGTTCAGAGCGGGGAATAAATCGGCCGAAGCCGCCGGAGAGGGTGAGGGCGGGAGAGTGCGCATGGAAGCCAATGGCGCCGGATCCAGTGAGCGGGGTGGCCCCGGTAGCGGGATTGGGGTTGGCTGAGTAAAAGGTCTGATGGTCGATGTCGATACTGGTGCCGGAAGCGATGCGGGTGGTGGCGTTGATCTGATTACCGTTCAGGAAAAGAGCTCCGACACTGAAACGCCAGACGCTGTGCCATGGATACCAGTCGAAGGCAGCGGCGGTGGAGCGGAGGTGGAGATTGGCGTTGAAATTAATGTTGTCTACCTCCAAACGTCCGCTGGTATAGGAAAAGAAGTTCTGCATCAGGCGGGCGTCGAAGAAGGTGTTCAGGATGACGGCTCCCTTGATGCCGATGCCGAGGGGGGAGACATCTGCGCCGATGCCCATGCGGGATAAGAACGGGTAGTAGAGGTTGGTGGGGTAAGGTTCGATCGGGTTTTGGCGAGGGGCGGGTTCCGGGACGGCAGGAAGCGGGGGGGCAACGTTGCTGGCGGGGCCGGGAGCGGAGGGAAGATCAGCAGAGGAGCGGGCAACAGTCAGAGGAAACGATTGCGAGCGAGCTGGTGAGACGATTGCGAGGAAAATCAGCGCGGCAACCGTGGAGGGGAAAAAGGCCCGAATGAACTGGGGATAGTTCAAGAGAAGGCTCCTGCACGCGGAGAAAATGAATGATGAAGATTGGATGCAGAGTTTTTGGGGGAGGAGGGTGGAGATTCCGAGAATTGACGCAGCAGAAATGGAAGCGGTGATTCGGGAGAAAGGGACCCATTTCGAGCGGCCTCTTAACTAAAGGTTATGTTGGGACAGTTTTGTGGGGGATGGAATGCGGCAAGCTGGAGTCATGTCCAGTCCCAATCAGGAGATACGGCCGAGGAGCCGGTATTCGGACGCGGGTTTCGCGGGTTGCTGACGGACGCGTTTGCGGCATCGTTGCCGGGCGGCCAGTTCGTCCGCTTGTAGCAGGAGAAATGCATGGCGTGCGCCGCTGGTCCCTGGTAGCCGAGCATTTCGCACAGCGGAACCAGTGCGCGCACGGTGGTGACGCCGTGGGTGGTGGCCACCTCTTCGACGCGGCCACGAAGGGAGTTGATCTCCGCGAGCGTTTCTGAGAGTCGGCTCTCTATCGTGCTGAACGCGGTGGTCATGATGGGCTCGATCACGATGGGGTCTGCCCTTCTCGCTGCTTCTTTGAAGGCCAGAGTTGCGGCGGTGTGGAAGGCCATGGGGTTGGAGTCGGCTTCGTGGTGGCTGCCGTCGTAGAGGGTCGCTTTGAAGTCGACGAATTCGAGGCCGGCGAGGATGCCTCCGCGGGCCGCTTCGCGAATGCCTTGCTCGATGGGATGGAAGTAGGGTTCGGGGATGACGCCGCTGTGGATCTCGTTGATGAATGTGATCCCGGCGCCGGAGTCCTGCGGCTCGAGGCGGATCTTGACATGGCCGTAGTTGCCGCGGCCGCCGGTTTGCCGGATGTATTTGCCTTCGCCCTCGGACGTCTTCAGGATGGTTTCGAGATAGAGGACCTGCGGCGGGCTGACGGCGATGTCGATTTGGTATTCGGATCGCAGGCGCGTGCAGATGGCGGCGAGGTCCTCTTCGCTTTCTCCCCGGAGCTTAACGACGCCGGAATCGGAATCGGTGGTGGCGGTGAATGAGGGCGGGGTTCCGGCACATTCTGTGAGGGCTTCCGTCAGGCGCTCGCGGTCGCCCTCGCTTTCGGCGGTGACGGTGACGGAGAGAATGGGGCGGAACGGATTGGAGTGAAGCGGGGCCATGCAGAAGCAGTATGGCGCAAAATGGACTCATGGCGGAAAGTGTTCTGGAATTGCTGTCGGCAAGGAAAGGTCACTTCCTTCTGGAGTCGGGGCACCACGGCGATCTGTGGCTCGATCTGGAAGGGCTGTGCTATCGACCGCATGGGGTGCAGGCGATGGCGGCCGATCTCGCAAAGGGCGTTGCAAAATGGGGTGCGGACGCGGTTTGCGGACCTCTGATTGAAGGTGCGTTCGTTGGGCTGCTAGTCGCGCTGGAGTTGCATATTGACTTCACCTACAGTGAGCGCTTTGCCCGGGCCTCCCACGACGGCCTGTTTCCCGCGGGCTATAGAATTCCGGCCGCACTTCGCGACAAGGTCCGGGGGCGGCGCGTGGCCATTGTGAATGACGTGACCAATGCCGGATCGGCGGTGCGTGGCACTTTTGACGATCTCGAAAGCTGTGGCGCGAAGGTGGTTGGGATTGCTGCGCTGCTGGTTCTGGGCACAGCGATATCGGAATATGCGTCGTCGAAAAACGTTCCGCTGATCAGTATGGCACAGGCCCCGAACCACCTGTGGGCTCCGCCGGAGTGCCCTCTTTGCGCAGAAGGCGATTCGTTGGTGGACGTTGAGGGGTTTCATTAGGACTTTGCCGGTTGGATGGCGGCCGGAGCAGCGTGGCTGGGCGCTGCGATCCTGGGTTATGCTGTTGGCCATGAGCGCACAACTGCCCAAAGCGGTTCCGGAGATCCCGGTCAGCGATGTTGAGAAGGCCGCGGATTATTACGTCAACAAGCTGGGGTTCACGTTTGGCTGGGGCGATGACAAGGGCGGGATTGGCGGGATCTTCCAGGGAGACTGCCGGTTGTTCCTGACGAATGCGGATTTTCGCCAGCACTACGGGAATGGCGACCGGGTGGTGATCTGGATCAATGTGGAGAGCCGCGCGGCGGTCGACGAGCTTTACCAGCGCTGGCGGGATGCTGGCGCCAATATTCTGGCCGCGCCGGAAGACAAGCCGTGGAAGCTGCGGGAATTCCGGGTCGCGGATCTGGATGGCAATCAGATTCGGGTGTTTTATGACTTTCACTGGGATGAGCCGGGGGAAAAGGCTGGCGCCTGATACGCTATGAAAGATGCAGCGCAGACGCAAAAAGCCCGCTCCAGAGGAGCGGGCTTTTTGATGTTATGCCGGCGATCACCTAATCTCCCACACACTTACGCGTGCAGTACCATCGGCCCAGCGAGGCTTAACTTCCGTGTTCGGGATGGGAACGGGTGGGACCCTCGCAGTATGCTCACCGGCAAACTCGAGCGACGCCTGGCGGGTGGTTTCCCCCGCGGCCGGGTCTCGTCCGGACAGATTCTTCAGGGACGGAATGCGGCAGACTGGCGTCACAACTCATAGAAATTATCGATCTGCGAGACCGTCCCGAGGGCCGGCTCGCAGAAAGAAACGAAATTGATTGGAAATACAAAGGCTAGTTGAATGTCTCTGCATTGGTACTGCGCAGAGTTAATTCTATGATTAAGCCGAACGGGCGATTAGTACTGGTCAGCTGCACGCATTACTGCGCTTTCACCTCCAGCCTATCAACCAGGTGGTCTTCCTGGGCCCTTCAGGGAGATCTCATCTTGGGGCGTGCTTCCCGCTTATATGCATTCAGCGGT
>DATHQV010000127.1:0-2557 GCA_035482355.1 Acidobacteriaceae bacterium
ATTCCGCTGGTTGAAGAAAATCTCCGCGATACGATAACTCGCCAGCGAGCTCTGCGGATTTGCCTGCAGTGCCTTTTGATACTCCGCAAGCGCCCCGCTGATGTCGCCCTGCGCCACCAGTTGCTGTCCTTTCAGAATCGACACCCGCACCTGCATCGCCGGCGTGTTCTTCAGCACCCAGTTATCCGGATCGATCAGCACATGCCGCGGCCGCCCGAATGTATCCACCACGTACTGCGAATCCGTGCCCACCACCGAAACCCGCTTGTTCTCCGTCTTGCCGTCGGTCTCAATGCGCAGATCGACCGGCATATTGAACAGGTCCAGATCCTGCTGAATCTCCCCGATCGTCCGGAACCCCTTGTTATTTCCCAGCCGGTAAATCGCGTACTTGTTCGTGAACGCCGGCGCGCCCGTCCCATCCAGCCACTGCGCAAAGAAAGGCGTTAGCTGTTGTTGCGATTGTGCCTCAGCGACTTTCTCAAAGTCGCTCGTCTTGATTCCCTTATCTGTAAATTGCGAAAGAGCCGCGCGGAGTATCTTGATAAAGCTGTCGTCGCCCACCTCCCACCGTAGCATGTGGAAGACGAGCGCGCCCTTCTCCAGCGTCATTGATTGAAACTCGGGAGAAAACGGGCTTAACCTGCCCGCGCTCGAAAGAGGAATCGTGTCGTAAGCCAGCGCGCCAGCCGAGACATCGAGGATGGCCAGGTCCAGCGCCGACCTGCCTGAGGCGTCCTCCAGATACATCAGCTCGCCGTACCGGGCCATCCCGTTCGTAATCCAGGCATCGTTCAGCGACGCCGGACTCACCTCGCTGCCCCACCACTGGTGGGCCATCGTATTCGACAGCACCCGGAAGTCCGTCTTCCCGCCGATGCGGCTTCCCGCCACCGCAGCAATCTCCGGAGCCCAGTACGTCGGCACCGTATCGTCCGGCAGCTCGACAACGTTCATCATGCTCGACTCCGGCAGGCCGAATGTCGACGTGTAGTAGGCAAAGATCCGCAGTGCGCTCTGCGCGTAGTCCTGAGCCGCAGCCTTGTGCGCGTCCGTCGTGTACACATGGATATTCGCCGCAGGAGAAACCGCCGGATTGAACTTCCCGGCAATGATCGTTCCCGGAAATCCCGGCTTCTTCCAGCTGAAGTCGTACTCGTTCTCGCCGCCCGCAGCCGGCTTCGCGCCGCCTTGCGCGCCGCTGCCGATCACCGTATAACCCGTCGGCACCTTCACATGAATATCCGCCGTGAACCGGTCCGTTTGGTATCCCACCATCGGGAACCACCGCCCGCCATACAGCAGGTACGACGCGGGATCGCCCACGTACGCCATCTTCAGCCCTTCAACCGGCCCTCCGGCGTCACTCTCCAGAGCTCCCGAGTAATAGAAGGTCCACGTGTAGGTCTGTCCCTTGCTCAGCGGAGTCTGCGGAGTAATACGCAGCGTAGCCTCAGCCCCGCGCTCGCCGCTGAGCGACACATTCTTCGAGTCGGTGACTTTGTCTACCTTGAGGGCGCCATGCAGATCGAATACCGCCGTCTGCACTGGGTCGAGAGCCATAAACGTTACCCGGGTCACACACGTAAGCATGTGGGTATCCGGCTTCAGTTCTGCGTCGATGTTGTAGGCGGTAATCTGAATCGGCACTCTGTCGGCTGCGCGGGCTCTTGGCCCGGCAAGAAAAACAACCGAGGCAAATACGAATGCGATACGCAGGAGCTGGGCAGGCCGGGGTGCGAATCGGGATGGGGTCATGACAGTCGAGTTAGCTTTCCTCGCGTGAGTAGTTCTCTTGAAGCACTTCCATTGTGATGCGGGCAGTCCGGTCTATCGCCGATTCGCCGCCCTCATTGTCTTCGGCCTTGAGCATACCCGATATTTCACGCAAACTCGCAATCATGCTCTCGCGCGCCTCACCTTCCTCCAATAACGGCCGCAGGTGTGGGACGACATTCTCCGCCGTAAAGTCACCCTGGACCAGCTCCGGAACTGCCCGCCGACCCGCGATCAGATTCACCATCGCAACATGCGGCACATCCACCACCCGCTTTGCCACCGCATAGCTCACCGGCGAAACCCGGTACACCACCACAAACGGATTCCCGATCAGTGCTGCCTCCACTGTTGCCGTGCCGCTCGCCACCACGCTCGCCCGCGCATGAAGCAGCGTAGCCCGGGCATCGCTGGTGAACGTCACCCGCAGCCCCGCAGGCAAGACAGGATCCTCGGACAACATCGCCTTCACCTGCGCGCGCTGCTCTTCTGTCAGCGTCGCCGCCAGTGGCAGCACAAATTCGTAGTTGTCTTGACTCTGAAGCAGAGACGCCGCCCGCAGCATCTCGGGCAGGTTGAGGCGCACTTCCTTCAAGCGGCTGCCGGGGAGCAGTCCTATCCATTGTCGGCTCGGGTCCAAATGTTTGGACGGATCGGTCCCGCTTTCGCGAGCGAACTCCTCCCGCGACACCACAGGCAGCGCCAGGTCCGCCAGCGGATGCCCGACGAAGCTCGCCTGCACATGGCGCTCTCGATAGAAGGTCTCCTCGAAAGGGAAGAT
>DATHQV010000128.1:0-13272 GCA_035482355.1 Acidobacteriaceae bacterium
GAGCCACGTGGCGCTGGTGAAGGGCGACGTCAGTGGGCCGGACCCGGTGCTGGTGCGCGTCCACTCGCATTGCCTGGCGGGCGACGTTTTCGGTACGACGCTGTGCGAATGCCAGCGCACGATGCAGCAGTCGCTCAAGGCAATTGCGGAAGCAGGGCGCGGTGCGCTTATTTATCTGCACAACGCCAGCCGCGGCTTTGAGATCGATCGCAGCGCAGAGCCGGCGCGCATCCTGTTTCACCGCGAGGCACGCGCGCGCGAGCGGCACGAGGATCGGCGGCAGCGCATCCTGCGCGAAGTGGGGCTGGGCGGGCAGATCCTCGCGGATCTCGGCATTCATCGCATCCGCCTGCTGAGCAATACGCCGACGCACGTGCCGGCGCTGCAGGGATTTGCGGTGGAGATTGTGGAGCAGGTGCCGATCCCAATCGGCGAGCCGGTCCGCAACTCTTAAGGCAGCGGCAAGTCCTGCAATAAGCCGCGCGCGGCCATGTCCTGCAGCAGCTGCGGTATGTCAGTGAACTGAATCCCCTGCATGCCCACTGCTTTCGCGGCGCGGATATTCTCCGGCTTGTCGTCAAGAAGAAGGCAGTCGCCGGGTGGGAGGCCGAGCGCATCGCAGGTGTGCAGGTAGATGGCGGGGTCGGGCTTGGCGATGTGGAGCTCGCACGACCATGTGAGATGCGTAAAGCCGGAGAGCCAGGCGAAGCGCGGCAGGGCGCGCATTGCATGCAGCACCTCGGGAACCATATTCGAGAGAATGGCGGTGCGCAGGCCGTGTTGCTGGAGGGCAGCGATCCAGGCGAGCATCGCGGGATCGGTGTCGGTCCACATACGAATGTCGGCGTCGATGAGGGCGCGGATTTCTTCAGGCATGAAGGTGCGGCCAGCATGTGCACCGAAGCGCTGCCAGAAGCCGACACCGTCGAAGTGGCCGAGGTCGTACTGGTGACGGTCGCGCCAGTAGATGGATTCGAACTCCGGGATGTCGAGGGCGGTGATGGCGAGCATGTCGTGCCATGCTCTCTGGTTGCGATGGCAGATGACCTCGCCGTAATCGAAGATGATGGCGCGCATACCTTCAGGTTATAACGTGCACCTTGTAGTGTTCAGGGTGCCGGCACAGAGGATGTTGTGGTTTGCTCCGAGGCGGAAGAGAGGGATCCCTGTGAAAGGATGTAGACGTGCGATTTTCAGCGAGAACGGCGTGGGATTTGGAAGAGACGCGGCTGGCGCGGGCACTGCGTGAACGGCGCGCATCGGGGCTGCCGCTGCTCGACCTGACGGCGTCGAATCCGACGCAATGCAGTTTTGCTTATGACGAGGTGGGAATCTTGGCGGCGCTCGGTGATCCGCGGGCCATGGCCTACGATCCAGACCCGCGCGGGATGCTGCGAGCGCGGGAGACCGTGTGCCGCTACTATTTCGAGCGGGATGCACCGGTTGCGTCCGAACAGGTCTTTCTCACTACCAGCACCAGCGAGGCGTATAGCTGGCTCTTTCGGTTGCTCTGCGATGCAGGCGACGAAGTGTTGATCGCGCAGCCCAGCTATCCACTCTTTGATTTTCTGGCGCAAATTGAGGATGTGCGGCTCGTGCCGTATCCGCTGCTCTACGATCACGGCTGGCAGATCGATTTGCCAGGGTTGCGGGAGCGCATTACCGATCGGACGCGAGCGATTGCGGTGGTCCATCCGAATAATCCGACCGGGCACTGGACGCGGGAGCGCGAGGAACTGGAGGAATTGTGCGTGGAGCACGGCCTGGCGCTGGTGGTGGATGAAGTTTTTCTGGATTACGCGATGCCGGGCCACGAGGGTCGAAGCTTTGCGACCGGGAAGCATCGCGCGCCGACGTTTGTGCTGAGCGGGATCAGCAAAATTGCGGCACTGCCGCAAATGAAAGCTGCGTGGATCGCGGCATTCGGGCCTGCGAGTGAACTGGCCGATGCTCTCGCCCGACTGGAAATCGTAGCCGACACGTTCTTATCGATGAATGCGCCGATTCAATGCGCGCTGCCGACTTGGCTCAATGCGGCCGGGGCGATGCAGGCGCAGATTCGCTCGCGCACGCAGGCGAACCTGCGCGCACTGGATGAAGTGCTTGCCAGGCATCCGTCGGTGACCCGCCTGGATGTCGAGGCGGGATGGTATGCGGTGCTGCGCGTGCCGGCGCTGGGGCGGGATGAGGATTTGGCGGTGCGGCTCGTGGAGGAGCGCGGCGTGAGCGTGCATCCTGGATATTTCTTTGGCTTCAGCGGGGATGGGTGGCTGGTGGTGAGTTTGCTGGGGCCGGAGATGGAATTTCGCGCCGGCGCGGAAGCGATGTGCGGGGCAGTAGACTTTTCAGTCGTCGATTGAGTATTGGATGATGGAGCGATGATCTATCTGGTGCGAGAGCCGGGGCCCGAATTGAGGCCATGGGTACGCATGCTGTGGTATGCGCGCGGCATGGGTTTCGCGCATCGCCGCGAGCGGATTCTGCCGACGGGCTGCGCGCAGATGATTATCAATTTGGCGCGCAATTACATTTTGGATTGCCCGGAAGGGATGCCGGAGACGCATATGCCGCCCGCTCTGATTGTGGGGCAGCGATCGGTGTACGAGATCGTGGATCCATCGGATATGGAGGATCTGATCGGCGTTGTGTTTGAGCCGGGGGCACTGCCGGTCTTCGTGGGCGACACCGCGGATCGTGTGAGCAACGATTATGTTCCGCTTCAGGATGTGTGCGGTCGCGCGGGCGCGCTGCGAGACCGGCTGCAGGAACTGGATAGTCCGAACGAGCGCCTGCGGTGCCTGGAACCTTATTTGGTGGACAAATTCGCGGCGCGGCGAGACGGCGGCAAGCCGGCCCTGCATCCGGCGGTGCGATTTGCGTTGCGGGAACTGGGGCAGTCGCCTTCGATGACGGGCGTGGCCGCGGTGGCGCGCGGCACGGGCTGGAGCGAGCGCCGTTTCTCGCAGATCTTCCGCGAGGAAGTGGGCTTCTCGCCGAAGGTGTGGTGCAGGATTCAGCGGTTCCAGCGCGTGGTGCGGCGTCTGCACCGGGGCGAAGAGGTGCGGTGGCCGGAACTGGCGCTGGATTGCGGCTTCTACGACCAGTCGCATTTGGCCAACGAGTTCCGCGCCTTCTCCGGCATCTCGCCCACCACCTACGGGGCGGCGAGCTACCGGACATGGGCGAACCATCTGCGGGCGGAGTGAAAACTTCCGATTTTTCCAAGACCAGGACCGGATCGGCCCGGCACACTCGTGTGAGAATTCGAAATTCGAGGAGTGTCTGCTATGGAGAAAAGCGCGGTTCATTCACATTCGACGATTATGCCGGCCCTTCGGTATCGCAACGCGCCGGCGGCTATCGACTGGTTGTGCCAGGTGCTGGGGTTTGAGCGCCGGGCCGTATTTCCCGGGCCCAACGGCACAATCGGCCATGCCGAGCTGACGCTGGGCGGAGGCATGATCATGCTGGGATCGCAGCGGGATGACGAGCATGCAGGCAGATACAAATCGCCCGACGAGTTGGGTGGCGTGGAAACGCGCGGCGCCTATGTGGTGGTATCGGACGTAGACGCGGTCTACGCGCGGGCGCAGGCGGCGGGCGCGCCCATCGTGCGGCCGATTCAAAACACTGACTACGGAAGCCGGGAGTTCAGCGTGAAGGATCCGGAGGGACATACGTGGTCGGTGGGAACGTACGATCCGTGGGCGCAGCAAGGGTAACGGGCAAACGCAGGCGGAGCCTGCATTCGCGCGGGTTAGAGAATATTCACGGCCCGCGCGGCCAACAGCGCGATGGTCGCCAGGGAAATGAGCGACTGCACCATCATCAGCAATTTGGCCCAGCGCGAGAGCACGGGAACGTCGGTCGGCGAGAAGGCGGTGCTGGTGTTGAAGGCCAGGAACAGGTAATCGACGAAGCCCGGCGTCCAGCTGTCTTCGCCCATGGTGCGTTTCGATTCGGGGTCGAGGGTCATTTGCGGGAAGAGGAACGCTCCGTCGGAATGGACGCCGCGCATCTCGCGTTGGTGTGGGCCGCCGGCGTCAAGCCGCCAGTACCAGGAAGCGAAGACCAGAATGTTGGAGAACCAGAGGGCGGCGGCCGATTCGAGCAGCGCCAGGGGCGTTTGTTTGTGCGCGGGAAGCGCGCCGATGAGCAGGCCAAGCGACCAGATCATATCCAGCGTAACGATGCCGGTCATCGTGAAGCCGAGGATGCGGCTCAGGCGGTTGCTGCCGCTGCGGTGCGTCCAGACGGTGGGAATGATGAGCACGGCGACCAAGACGAGCACCAGCCAGTCAGGGCCGATGGAGAGCGATTCGGGCAACGCGAGGCGCAGGCCGCCCACCGCCAGCAGGGCGATCATCGCAGGCCAGCGTGGCTCCGGTCGTGCAGGGGCGGTTGGCATGGGGGCGATCAAAGATTCTTCAGGTAATTCATGATCTCAGGATTGGTCCAGCCCTCTTCCGGCATGCCAATGAATTTGCGGCGGATGACGCCGCTCCTGTCGATGACGTAGGTCTCGGGCGGGCGCGAGGTGTCGAAGGCGTGGTTCGACTGGCCGGAGAGATCGTCGATGGTAACGACGCCGCTGATGTTGTTGTCGACGAGAAACTGGCGATAGGAGGGCTCGTCGCTGTCGAATGCGACGGCGAGAACCACGACGTTCGGCATGCGGCGCTGCAGGTCGATGAGGGAGGGAAACTCTTCGATGCAGGGAGCGCACCAGCTGGCCCAGAAGTTGAGAACGACAATCTTGCCCTGATAAGCGGCGAGGCTCACAGTCTGTGCGCCCTCGTGGATGACGATGTTGGGCGCGTGTTCGCCTACCTGGGCGGGGCGTGCGGTGCGATTGCAGCTGGAGAGACCGAGCACAGGGCAAAGGGCGCAGAAAGCCAGGAGGGTAGCCTGCGCACCATGGCCATGCGCCGAAGTGTGCGGGGAGGACCACGAAAAAGAGGCTGAACGGGTCACGTTCCTATAATAATGAAGAGCCTTGAATCTCGTGGACGACGCCCGCCCTGTTACCCTTTCCGTCATTATTCCCGCACGCAACGAAGACGATTGCCTGGGCGATTGCCTGGGGTCGCTGGTGCGGCAGCAGGAAGAGCTTTGGGAGTTGGGTGTCGAGTGGGAAATCATCGTGGTGAACGATGCGTCGACCGACGGGACGCGCGAGGTGGCGGCAAGTTTTGCCGGCGTGACGGTGATCGATGCTCCTCGGCTTGAAAAGGGATGGACGGGCAAGGCCAATGCTGTATGGGCAGGTGCGCAGGCCGCGCAAGGGGCGTGGTTGCTGTTCACCGACGCGGATACGGTGCATGAGCCGGGCCACGCGCGCCTGGCGGTGATTGAAGCGGAGCGGCATGGGGTGGGGATGCTGTCGTATTCCCCGCGCCAGTTGGTGCGGGGATTCGCCCAGCGTACGGTGATGCCGCTGATTTTTGGCGATCTGGCGGCGACGTATTCGCCGGCCCAGGTCAACGATCCGTCGCGGCACGCGGCGGCGGCCAACGGGCAGTTCCTGCTGGTGCGGCGCGATGTCTACGACAAGATCGGCGGGCACGCCGCGGTGAAGAGCGCAATCCTGGAGGACGTGGAACTGTCGGCGCTGGTGAAGCACCGCAAGCTGGGCCTGCGCTTCCGCTATGCGCCGGAGGCGGTTTCGGCCCGCATGTACCGCAGCTTTCCCGCGATGTGGCAGGGGTGGACGAAGAACCTGGCATTGCTGTTCGGCAACGCCTTGGCGCTGGCCGGGATGCGGCTCCTGCAGCTGGCTGTGCTGGTGGGAATCCCAGTGCTAATCGGCGTGTTTTGGTGGGGCATGGGGCGACCGCACGCGTGGGTGCCCTCCGCTGGTCTTCTTGGCGCGCCCATGGCGATCACGGCCCTGACGCTAGTGGGGCTGCGGGCGCTGTGGGGGTTCTACCGCCGCGTAGCGAAGTCGAATTTCCCGTTTCGCGATTACGTCTGGTCGCCGCTCGGCATCCCTCTTTATGCGGCAATGCTGTGGCGGAGCTGGTTTCGCCACACCGTGCTGAAGCAGGTAGTCTGGAAGGGTAGAGACGTGAAGACGAGCGGATAGGGTGTAGCGTGCAGAACCGCCACGCGAGTTTATAGACATGAGATGGATGCGAAGGAATCATGATTCTGCTGACCAGAAAAGCTGAGTTTTCGGCATCGCATTACTACTGGAACGACGCGTGGAGCGCCGAGGAGAACGCGCGCGTCTTCGGCAAGTGTGCGAATCGTAACGGCCACGGGCACAATTACACGCTGGAAGTGACGGTTGCGGGAGAAGTCGATTCGGTTACGGGATTTGTCGTCGACTTGAAGCAGCTCAAGGACACCATTGAGAAGGAAGTAGTCTCAGCCTACGACCATCGCCATTTGAATCTTGAGGTGCCCGAGTTTGCGACGGCGATTCCGACCGCGGAGAACATCGCTGTAGCGATTTGGAAGCGGCTGGAGGGAAAGATCCCCGGCGCGAAGCTGCACCGCGTGCGGGTGTATGAGATGGCGGACTTGTTTGCCGATTACATGGGTGAGAACTAGCCGTCAGCTATTCGAGGAGTTTGCGTGAAATCTTATTTGGGGCGGAGATACCGGTTAAGCGCGTCGCATCGCCTGCATTCAGAGCGGCTGAGCGACGAGCAGAATCGCGCGGTGTATGGCAAGTGCGCCAATCCGCATGGGCACGGGCACAATTACACCGTGGAAGTGGTGGTGGGCGGGGTCATCCATCCCGAGACAGGGATGGTGTGCGACCTGGTCGAACTGGATGCGTGCGTGGGCAGGGAAGTGCTGGAGCCCTTCGATCACGAGAATCTGAACACGCTGGCGGCCTTTCGGAATCGGGTGCCGACCACGGAGAATCTCTGTATTGAGATTGAGCGGCGGCTGCGGCGGGGATTGTGCAGGGATCTGTCGCTGGTGGTGCGGGTGGAAGAAACGTCGAATAACTTTTTTGAGTTTCGGTCGAGCGACGCCCCGGCAACGGACGCGGCGCAGGGATAAGGAAAACCACGATGGCAAGAACAACGCATGTGATGCCGGCACGAATGAAGCTGGACAAGGAATTGATTGGGCAGACGGGCCTCGAGAACGTCTCCACGCAGGATATCTACCGCGAGATCATTCGCCGGTTTGACGCGGACCCCACCCGCGATGGGCTGGAGCGGACGCCGGAGCGCGTGGAAAAGGCGCTGGAGTTTCTGACCCGCGGCTACAAAGAGGATCCGGCCGAGATTCTGCATTCAGCCATGTTCGACGTGGCCTACGACGAGATGGTGATTGTGAAGGACGTCGAGATGTATTCGCTGTGCGAGCACCACATGCTGCCCTTCTTCGGCAAGGTTCACGTGGCGTATATTCCCGACGGAAAAGTGATTGGGCTGAGCAAAGTGCCGCGTCTGGTGGAGGTATTTGCGCGGCGGCTGCAGGTGCAGGAGCGGCTGACCCGGCAAATCGCCGAGGCTATTCAGGACGCGATCCATCCGCAGGGTGTGGGCGTGGTGGTAGAAGCGCGGCACCTGTGCATGATGATGCGCGGCGTGGAGAAACAGAACTCATCGACGGTGACCTCGGCGATGCTGGGCGTGTTTCAGAAGCACAACACGCGAACGGAGTTTCTCTCGCTGATTCGCGAGCGGTCGAACGCGCAGTTGTAAACGGGTTCTGCGATTTTTCGCCAGGGAAACGAGATTGTCTGGACTGGATCGACGGTCCCAGGCTAGACTCCCTGGCAATGATGCGCCAATGGCTGGTTGTTTCTCTGGTTTTGATCGCGTCCTGCGCCGGACTTTCCGCGCAGACTGCCGATTCTGCCCCTCCACGGAATCCCCTTGCTTGCCCTGCGGAGACGGGACCGCCATCCCAGGCGCCACACAAATGGATTGTGGTATCGGCCGGGATGATGACCAGAAACAGAATTGGCGGAAAAGATCCAAAGTATCCCCCGGATGCCAGGAAGGCCCACATCGAAGGGACTGTTGTGCTGGAGGCAACGATCTCTGCGTCGGGCAGCGTAGAAGACCTCTGTGTCAGTCAGGGTCCCGAATTGCTGCAGCAGGCCTCGATCGACGCAGTGAAGAAATGGAAATATCGACCATTCCTGCTGAATGGCGAGCCACGCGAAGTCAAGACGCAGATCAATTGCGTGTTTACCCTGCAATAGGTGGTTGAATCGTTATCCGCAGGCGCGGGAACAGGTATCGTTACAGCAGTGAACGCGCTGCTGATCATCGACAAGCCGGGCGGTATGACGTCGCATGACGTGGTGGCGCGGGTGCGCCGCGCGACGGGCGAGCAGTCGGTCGGGCATCTGGGAACGCTCGATCCCATGGCGACGGGCGTGTTGCCGCTGCTGCTGGGCAAGTACACGCGGCTCGCGCAGTTCTTTGGCACCAGCGAGAAGGCCTATACGGGGACCATCCGCTTCGGGTTCGCCACCGACACCTACGATGCCGAAGGACAGACCGTGGGCGAAGCCTGCGCGGTGGAACTGAACCTTGACAGGGTGCGGGCGGAAGCCGCTCAGTTCGCGGGCGAGATCGAACAAATGCCGCCGCCGTTTTCCGCAAAGAAAGTTGCGGGTAAGCCGGCGTACAAGCTGGCGCGCGAGGGGAAGACGCCGGAACTGAAGGCGGTCCGCATTACGGTGAACGCGTTCACCATTGAGAGCGTGGAGGGCGACACGGCACGGTTCGCGATGCGGATTTCAGCGGGTGGCTATGTGCGGGCCATCGCGCATGCCATGGGCCAGGCGCTGGGCTGCGGAGCGCATTTGGCGAACCTGCGGCGGACCCAGGCTGGCGTGTTCACGCTGGAGCACGCGCTGACGCTGGAGGCGACGGAAGTGCTGGCGGCGCAAGGCAAGCTGGAGTGCGGTTTGGCGCATCCGCGAACGCTGCTGCCAGAAATGCCGGCGGTGACGGCGGACGAGCAGACGGTGGGGCGCATTCGCAACGGCATGCAGGTGAATTTGCCGGAGTATTCTGACGCGGCGCTGGTGAAGATTTTCGCCGGGCAACGGGAGCTGGTGGCGATTGGGAAGCGCGTAGCGGGGACGTTATTTCAGCCTGCTGTAGTGTTGTGCTGAGAAAAATCGCAGCCGTGCGTGGAATGTGTGCGGCGCGCGCGAATTATTTTTGCAGCAGCGGTTTTAGCAAAGGCATGAACTGGTCCGCCACCAACTGTGCGCCCTTGGCCGTGGGGTGAACGCCGTCGTCCTGAATGGCGTCCGGCACCGCATACACGTGGAGATAGATATTGGGGATGACGGGAACGTGATGCTGCGCGGCGACCAGGGTAAAGGTCTCGTTGAACTGTTTGACGTAGTCGGCGCCGTAATTGGGAGGCAGCGTGATCCCCGCCAGCAGGACCTTGCTGCCCGCCTGGAGCAGAGTGGATACGATGGTAGAGAGGTTGCGGCGCGAATCGGCAATGGGGATCCCGCGCAGGCCGTCGTTGCCGCCGAATTCGACGATGACGATGGCGGGGTGCAGGCGCAGAACCGCCGGCAGGCGGTCGACGCCGTCTTTGGTGGTGTTGCCGCTCACTCCGGAGTTGACGACGCGGTAGCGGTAGCCGCGATTGTCGAGGTCGATCTGGAGGTCGTCAGGGTAGGATTTGCCGGGATCGACGCCGTAGCCGGCGGTGATGCTGTCTCCGAAGCAGTCGATGACGGGCAGGTTCCGCGGCGGTCCGGGAACGGAGCCGCGCGGCGAAGCGTAAAGGTTACAGGAGAGAATGAGAAGGGCGGTGGTCGCGAATCGGCGATGCACAGACCTAGTCTAACAACCATGGGTTCCAGACGAGAGAGCGGGGAGAGCGGATGATCGAGGTTCGGGGGCTGAAGAAGTCCATACGGAACGGAACGCGGACCGTGGACATTTTGCGCGGAATTAACCTGATGATTCCGAAGGGGCAGTTTGCGGCGATTATGGGTGCAAGCGGCAGCGGCAAGAGCACTCTGCTGGGGCTGCTGGCCGGGCTGGATTCGCCCACCGAGGGCCAGGTGATTCTGGACGGCGTGGACATCAGCCGGCTCGAGGAAGACAAGCTGGCCGAGGTGCGCGGCAGCCGCATTGGGTTTGTGTTCCAGTCCTATCAACTCATCCCGACGCTGACGGCCCTCGAAAACGTGATGCTGCCGCATGAACTGAATGCGCGCGGCGATGCGCGGCGCAAAGCAGAGACGCTTCTGACCACCGTGGGGTTGCAGGACCGGCTGCATCATTACCCGGTACAGCTTTCGGGCGGCGAGCAGCAGCGTGTGGCGCTGGCACGCGCGTTTGTGCTGGAGCCGCCGATCGTGCTGGCGGATGAGCCGACCGGCAATCTGGACACGACGAACGGGCAGCATGTGCTGGCGTTGCTGACGGAGCGGCAGCGTGAATCCGGGACAACGCTGGTGCTGGTGACGCACGATCCGCAAATCGCGGACCGCGCCGATCGCAGAATTCAGCTGAGGGATGGACTGGTGGTCGCGGACGATCTGCAGGTTGCCGCCGTGGCTGAGGCGGCGCGATGAAGCCTGCGCTGAAGTGGTCGACGGCCGCGAAGATCGCGTGGCGGGAACTGCACGCGGGCAAAGCAAAGTTTCTCTTCGTGCTGCTTTCGGTGGCCGTGGGCGTGGCAGCGCTCACCGGAGTGCGCGGATTCAGCCAGTCGTTCCAGCGCGCACTGCTGCTGCAGGCGCGCAGTATTATGGCAGGCGATTTGTCGGCGCGGATGTTTCGCCAGGCAACCCCAACGGAGACGAAAGCGCTCGACGCGCTGAGCAGCCAGGGAGTGCAGCGCACGGTTGTCACGGAAACCATCTCCATGGCCATGGCGCAGGGCGATCCGGTGCCGCTGCTGGTGACGCTGAAAGCCGTCGATCCGGCGGAGTACCCCTTCTACGGAACCGTTGCGCTCGAGCCAGCCGGCACCCTGCACGATGTGCTGAACAACCAGAGCGTGGTGGTGGACGACAACCTGCTGGTGCGGCTGCGCACCAAGGTCGGTGACCAGCTAAAGATTGGCGGCCAATGGTTTCGCATCGCCGCGGTGATTGTTCGCGAGCCGGACCGCATGACCGCCGGCGTGGGCCTTGGGCCGCGCGTGATGATGACGCGGCAGGCGATGAACGATACGGGCCTGCTGCAGCCCGGCAGCCGCGCGACGGAACGATATCTGTTCGCCATTGGCGACAAGCTGAAAGTCGCGGATGTGCGGTCGCAGATTGAGAAAACGCTGCCGGACGCGCAGATTTCGGATTTCCGCGAGACCAGCCCGGCCCTGACCGAGGGTCTGGACCGCGCAACGGGTTTGCTGAGCCTGATCTGCCTGGTAGCGATGGTGCTGGGCGCGATCGGCGTGGGTATGGCGATGCGGGCGCACTTGCAGCAGCGCATTGAGATTTTGGCGATCATGAAGTCGATTGGGGCGCGATCGGCGGACATTCTCCGGATTTATTTATTGCAAACGCTGTTTCTGGGTATCGGTGGCGCGCTCATCGGGATTGCGCTCGGCGTCGGGGTGGAATATTTGCTGCCCGGCGTGCTCGGTAAGCTGCTGCCGCTGCGGCCCGACATTCGGCTGCCGCTTAATCCGGTGCTGGAGGCGTTGGGGACGGGGGTTCTGACGACGCTTCTGTTTTGTTTGCCACCGCTGCTGGACGTTCGCAAAATACGGCCGAGTTTGGTGCTGCGGCGCGTGGTGGAACCGGGGGACGCTGACGTACCGATGTTCCGATTCAATGCCACCATCCTTTATTGGTTGCTCTGCACTTTTACCTCCGTAGTCATGGTTCGTTTGCTTCAACAACACCACTACTGGCGCGGGCCGGCAATTTTCGGCGCGCTGTGTGGGATCCGATTTCTCATTCTTTGGATCAACTTCAGAGAACTCTCGAGGAGGGTTTTCTCGTACAAGCTGCAACTGGCCTCCATGATCGTGATTCTTGCCGGCCTCGGCGGCATTGCCGCGGTGCTGGCGGATTCGTGGCTGGTAGGGAAGTGGTTTGCTGTTTGCCTGGCGGGACTGCTGCTGTTCATTCTGGCCCTGAGCGCATTGGTTTTGTGGGGATTGCGTGCGCTTCTGTCGCAGACACGGTTACATTTGCCCTCGGCGCTGCGGCATGGGCTGGCGAATCTGTACCGCCCTGGGAATCAGTCGTCGGCGGTGCTGGCGGCGCTGGGCGCTGGCGTGATGCTGATCCTGAGCGTGTTTCTGATGCAGCGCTCGATCGTAAACGCGCTGCATGAGGACGTGAAGCCGAACACGCCGAATATCTTCCTCATCGACATGAGCACGGAGGAAGTGCCGGGCATTCAGGCGCTGCTCAAGAGCCAGCCTGGCGTGATCGGGGATCTGGAGAAGATTCCCATGGTGTCGGCGCGGATGGTGTCCGTCGACGGAACGCCCGTCGATGACCTCCAGATCAAGAACTTCCCCAAGCGGTTATTGCGCTCCTCGACGCTCTCCTGGACAACCGCGCTGCCGGATGGAACGAAGCTGACCGATGGCAAGTGGTGGAGCGGCGATGGCGGCAACGAGCTGGCGGTGGTCGATCGTGTGGCCCAGCGGCTGCATCTGAAAATCGGCTCGCAGATCGTCTTCGCGGCGGGCGACAGGGAGATCCCCGTCAAGGTTGCAGCGATCTACAGGGTAACCGGGGAGCATGCCTTTGCACGCAGCGAGTTCATCGTGCCACCAGGGCTGCTGAAAGATCAGCCCGCGGTTTGGTATGGGGATTTCCATGCGAAGGCCGACGCCATTCCGACGATCGAGCGGACGCTGTTTGCGACCTACCCGACGGTGACGGTGATCAATATTGCGGACATTTTGCAGACCATTCAGGGGGTGGTCGATCAGATCACGATTGTCATCCGGTTTCTGGCCGGTTTCTCGATTCTTTCGGGTCTCATCATCCTGGCGTCGAGCGTCGCCAGCACGCGCTTCCGCCGCCTGCGCGAAGTAGTGGTGCTGAAGACGCTGGGAGCGACGCGGAACCGGATCGGGACCGTCTTTAGCGTGGAATTCGTTGTCCTGGGGCTGCTGGCGGGCGGGGTGGGCGCGTTGTTTGCGAATGCGCTGACCAGGATCCTGCTGCACAGGATGGAAGTCGCGTTCCAGCACGAGACGCACGGATCGCTGGTGGCGGTTGTGGGAACCGCGGTGCTGGCGGTGGTGACGGGCTGGATCGCAAGTTTCCGCCTGCTCGGACAGCGGCCGCTGGAGGTCCTGCGCGAAGAGTGACTTTGGGTGCCGGCGGACCGGTTGAGC
>DATHQV010000129.1:0-3889 GCA_035482355.1 Acidobacteriaceae bacterium
CCGTGGGGTGTTGGCATCGAGATGGAACTTTCTGGCGTGCAAACGGCCGAAGGGATGATTCCGATTTCGGGCGGGATGCGGACTGGATTTACGCCAAAGAAAGGCGAGGCGACGCTGCCGGAGGTTCATGCGGGGGATGAAGTGTCGGCGATGGCGCAGGCGCGGCTGCCGCTGGTTTTCCGGGATGCGGGGGCGTTTGACCGGCGGGAATATCTGGCGCGGCAGAATATACATTTGCTGGCGACGTTGCGGGCGAGTTCCCTGCTGGAGCGAATTTCGACACCACCGGCCACGATGGGAACGAGGCTGGCGAGGTTGCGGGGTTTCCTGCGCGAGCGGCTGGATGAGCTTTATCCGGATGCGCCGCAGACGGCGGGGATTTTGCGGGCGATGCTGCTGGGCGACCGGAGCTTTGTGGATCGGGCGGAGTCGGTGGATTTTCAGAAGACGGGCGTGTTTCACGTGCTGGTGGTGGCGGGATTGCATGTGGGGGCGCTGGCGTTTTTTTTGTACTGGCTTGGGAATCGACTGCGATTGCCGCGGATGTTGGCGACGGTGCTGCTGCTGGCGGCGTTGTTTGCGTACATCGCGGTGGTAGAACAGCGGGCGCCGGTTTTGCGGGCGGCATTGATGACGGGGATTGTGGTGCTGGCGGGATTTCTTTACCGTCGGCTGGAGATTTTGAATTCGGCGGCGGTGGCGGCGCTGGCACTGCTGGTGGCGAAGCCGGGGGAGCTTTTTGATACGAGCTTTCAGTTGTCGTTTTTGGCGATCGGATGCATTGCGGGAGTTGCGGTGCCGTGGATGGAGCGCCATGTGCAGCCGTATGTTGGAGCGCTGCACGCGTGGCGCGATGTGACGCGGGATGGGGCGTTTTCCGCTCGGCAGGCGCAGTTCCGGCTGGATCTGCGGGCGGCTGCGGCGGCGATGACTTCGAGATTGTCGGCGCGGAATGCGAAGTGGGCGCAGGATTTTGGAGTCGCGGGGATTGGGTGGAGTTTGCGCGGCGGGGAGATGATCGCGCTTTCGGTGGTGCTGCAATTCGGGATGCTGCCGCTGATGGCCCGGGATTTTCACCGGGTGACGCTGATGGGGCCGGCGGCGAATCTGTTTGCGGTGCCTCTGACAGGGGTGATTGTGCCGCTGGGATTTTTCACGTTGGGGAGCGCGGTGATTGTGCCGCCGGTGGCGCGAGTTCTGGCCTGGCCGTTGGGTTGGCTGGTGGCATCGCAGGGGCATGTTGTGGGGTGGTTCGCGGGTTTTGCGCATGGGAGTTATCGGATTCCGGGGCCGCCGGCTTGGGTGGCGATTTTATTTTTCGTATGCGGGCTTGGGCTGGCAGCGGCGTTGCGTGGCGATGGAATTTTATGGGCGCGAGTGAAGTGGATTGCCGCAACTGGATTGGCGCTGACTTCGCTCGTGATTGCGATGTACCCCTTCCCTGCCACGATGGACCGCGGGACGCTGGAGCTGGATGTACTCGATGTGGCGCAGGGAGATTCGATCCTGGTGATTTCGCCGAAGGGGAGCACGCTGCTGATTGATGGCGGGGGAAGGTTTGCAGGATTTCGTGGACGCGAGGAGATGCCGGGACCGGACCCGGGAGAAGAAGCGGTGTCGGCGTATTTGTGGTCGCGAGGGATACAGAAGTTGGATGCGGTGGCCTTGACGCACGCGCATCAAGATCACATCGGAGGGTTGAAGGCGGTGCTGGAGAATTTTCAGGTGGGGCGGTTGTGGCTGGGGCGGGAGACGGAGACTCCGGCGCTGGGGCAGCTTAAGAAAATTGCGGAAGGGCGGCATATTCGGATCGAACACGAATTGCGCGGGCAGAGTTTTTTGTGGGATGGCGTGCAGGTGGATTTTTTGTGGCCGCAGATTCCGCCGGAAGAGATTGGGCGGGGCGCGCAGAATAACGATTCGTTGGTGGTGCGGCTGCAATACAAGGAACGCAGCGTGCTGTTGCCTGGGGATGCGGAGAAGCAGGCGGAGTACGCGATGCTTTCGGAGACGAACGCGGGAAAACTGCACGCGGATGTTCTGAAGGTGGGGCACCACGGGAGCAAGAATTCGACGATGCCGGAGTTTCTGGAGAGCGTGGGGCCGCGGATCGCGATTATTTCGGCGGGGGAGCAGAACCCGTATGGGCATCCGAGTCCGGAGCTGTTGGAGCGGCTGCGGGAAAGCGGGGCGCGGATATTGCGGACGGATGAGGAGGGGGCGGTGCAGGTGGTGACGGACGGGCACAGTTTGCGGGTGAGTTGTTTTGTGGAATGCGGAGAGGAAGAAGAGAGGAAAAAGATAACGCAGCGGCGCTGAGGGCGCAGAGAAGAGAAAATCCGCACCCTCAAAAACGGAGGGTGCGGCACCCAGGCAAGAGCGGCCGCCTCGGACCCTTCGGCTTCGCTCAGGGCAGGCGGCGGCCGCTACAAAGGCAGGTCAGGCTGCGTGGAGGCGCCAGATTACTACCAGGGCGATCAGTAGGAAGAGGAAACCCAGGGTGGCCTGGTATTCGTGGTTTTTGCGGTATTGGGACCAGGAAAATGTGGTGGCGGTGGCGGTTGGCTGATCTGGCGCGGTGAGCCTGGGGAAAAAGAGGGGGACGGATTGGGCGTAGGCGTCGAAGGCGGCGCCGTGATGGCCACGGAGCTCGATTTCTTCGCGGCGCATGACGAGCGAGTAGACGAAAGCGAAATAAAAAAGGAGGAGGGCGGCGGAGAGCCAGGAGTTCATGGCGATGGCGGCGCCCGCGGCGAGGATGCTGCTGCCGAAGTAGAGAGGATTGCGAGTGCGGGCGTAGGGGCCGGTGGTGGTGAGGACGGCTTGCTTGTGGAGGAAGCCGGCGGCGTAGGCGCGGATGGCGAGGCCGAGGAGGCCGACGCAGGCGCCGATGAGAATGGAGCGGGGCGCGGGGCGCGAAAGATAAAGGACGACGACGGCGAGCAGGTAGCCGATGCGGACACGCCAACGGGCGAAGAAATCAAGCGGGGTCATGAGGAGGCTCCGAGATGGAGCTTTACGGCATCGAAGACTTGCGCGACGGAGATTTTGAGGAGAGAGGGATTGGTTTCGGTTTCGCGCTTGTGCGTTGTGGAAGCGGTGGGATCGCGCAGTACGAAGGGTTGCGGCGGATACGGGCCGTTGCGCGCGGGATTTGTGGGGCCGAAGATGGCGACGGCTTTTGTGCCGAGGGCGATGGCGAGATGGAGGGGACCGGTGTCGCCGCCGACGATGCATTGCGCGCCCTGGAGGAGAGCCATTAGTTGGCCGAGTTCGCCGTCGTAGAGCAAGGGATCGGCGTTGCCGCTGGCGGATTTTACGGTGGCGGCGAGAGTTTCTTCGCCCGGGCCGTAGTTGATTGCGCAGCGCAGGTTTAATTCGTCGCGAATTTTGCTGCAGAGTTCGCCGAAGCGTTCGGCGGGCCAGCATTTGGAGCGCCAGCCGCCGCCGGGGCTTAGGACGATGTAATTGCCGATGCCAGCGGTGGCGAGGTCGGAGCAAACGCGCTGGCGGTCGGTTTCGCTCACTTGTAATTTTACGGGGCCGACGGCAGATTGCGCGCCCGCTCGTAGAGACAATTCCCCATTTTGATCGGCAATGTGTGAGGCGCGCGGGTGTACGCGGTCGGTGTAGAGAATGGGAACGCCAAATTCGCGAATGGCTTCGGGGGAAAAACCGATTCGCTTGGGCACACCGGCTAGGAACGGAAGGAGCGCGGACTTCCAGAGACCTTGGTAGTCGATGGCGGCGTCCCAACGAAGGGCGCGGATTTTGGCGATGGTTTGGCGGACGCTGGCGAGATCGCGGGAGTTGACGGGCCAGATTTCGGTGGCTAGGTCGCTGCTGGCGACGAGATTGGTCCAACGAGGATGAGTTAGCCAAACAATTT
>DATHQV010000130.1:0-2130 GCA_035482355.1 Acidobacteriaceae bacterium
AACGGCGCGACAAGATTTACTTCAAGCACGCGCCGATAGTCCTGCGCCGAAGTTGTCCCCGCCGGTGAGATCAGACTGATGCCGGCGTTGTTCACCAGCACATCGGCGCGTCTGAAGTACGCCAGGACCTCGCCGGCAAATCGCTTAACAATCTGCTCGTCGGCGATATCGCCGGCAAAGCCCATCGCTTTGCCCCCACCACCTTCAATTGTCCGAATCGTCTCCTCGGGAATGCGCAGATCGATCAGCGCCAATGCAAATCCGCGCTCAGCGAGCAGCTCCGCTGTCCGGCGGCCGATGCCCTGCGCGCCTCCCGTGACTACTGCGACGCATTTGTCTTCAGTCATGCTCTCATCGTCGCATAGGCTCAGCTATTCCACCCTCAGTGCCTGCATCGGATCAAGCTTCGAAGCCCGCGTCGCCGGAAACCACACTGCCGCCAGCGCTACCGCGCTTAATATCACCGGCACGGTTACAAATACTGTCGGGTCGTACATCTTCACGCCAAAAAGGAACGTTGCGAGCAATCGTGTGAGACCAAACGCCGCGCCGACGCCAATGACCACCCCAATCAGAGCCAGTGTCATGCCATGCCGGACCACGAGGTTGCGGATCTTCGCCCGATCCGCGCCCAGCGCCATGCGGATGCCCATCTCCTGCTTCCTCTGCTGCACTGAGTAAGCCATCAGGCCGTAGATGCCGATCGCCGCCAGCACCAGTGCCGACGCACCAAAGATCGTCAGCAGCAGCATATTGAAGTCCTCCCGCGCAGTCGAGTGCACAACCACTTCTTCCATCGTCCGCACACGCGCTACCGGAAACCCTCCGCTGGCCTGCCGCAGTTGCTCGGTTACCGTTGAGATGAACTGGTGCGGATCGGTGCGCGTGCGCACTAGCCAAACGACGGGACCGATGCGCGCATTGAGCGCGGTAATGCCGTCAAGGACCTGTGCCTGCGGAATAATCATGATCGGACGGGGATCGCGGTTGAGTCCGCCGTCGTGAATATCTCCCACGATGCCGACGATCTGGCGCGGCGGCTCCTCAAACTCCGGCCCGACACCCTTGCCGATAATAATCTGCTGCCCGACGGGGTTTTCCTTAGGCCAGAATTTCTTTGCCATTGCCTGGTTGATGATCACCACGCCGGGCGCACCTGCGACATCCTGATCGGTGAAATCACGGCCGCGCAAAATGGGAATCCTGAAGACATCAAAATACCCCGGCGACACATTCATCCAGCCCGCGCCACCTGTCGCCGGGTCTTTGCCCAGCGGACGTCCCACCACGATAAACGGCAGGCCGAATCCACCTTCGAGCGGCAGGCAGCAGGTCGAGGCGGAAGTCTCCACGCCCGGAATGGCGTTGAGGCGCTCGCGGCCATCGCGAACCATCTGCGCTACGCCGGCCGTCTTCGTAAAGCGATCGCCCGTGAGCGACATCTCCATGGTGAGAACGTTATGCGCGTTGAAGCCCGGATTCACCCCACGCAGTGCAATGAATGTCCGGATCAGCAGGGCAGCCCCGATCAGCAATACCACTGCCAGCCAGACTTCCGTGATCACCAGCAGCGACCGCGCAATACTCTGGCGGAAGCCGGTTCCCGCACGATTGCTGCTCTCCTTCAGGGTGCTGTTCAGGTCGGGACTGGATGCGCTCAGCGCCGGGAAAAGCCCAAAGATAATCCCCGTAAGCAGCGAGACGCCGAGGGTGAAACCCAGCACCCGCCAGTCGATGCCCACCCCGGCTCCGTTCTCGCCGATGCGCGGAATGCCTCCCGGACTGACGGCCAGCAGTGCGCGCACGCCGCCGAAGCCAAGAATAAGACCGAGAATCCCGCCAAATAGCGAGAGCAGCATGCTTTCGGTCAGCAATTGGCGGATGATACGGCCGCGGCCGGCGCCCATGGCAGCCCGGATGGCGAACTCGCGCTTGCGTCCGGTTGCGCGCACCAGCAGCAGGTTGGCAACGTTGGCGCACGCGATCAGCAGCACGAAACTGACCGCGCCCACCAGCACCAGCAATGACGTCCGCACATCGCTGACTATCGAGTCGCGCAGCGGCTGTACCGAGAATCCCAGCTGCGGATTGATCTGCGGGTAGCGGCGGTGGAACTGATTGGCGGCGAGC
>DATHQV010000131.1:0-3346 GCA_035482355.1 Acidobacteriaceae bacterium
CCTCCTGCTTCGCATGCTCATATTCAAAATCAAACGCCGACATGCTCTCCCGCCTGCGCCGATACACAATGGACACGTCCTCGGCGCCCAGCCGCCGCGCAGCATTCGCCGCATCGATTGCCGTGTTGCCCGCCCCGATCACCGCAATCTTTCCCGCAACGCTCGTGATCTTCGCCGTCTTGTACGCGGCGATAAAATCCAGCGCATCCACCACACCGGAGTGATCGTCGCCCGGAACCTTCAGCCCATGCCCCGCTCCCAGGCCCACGCCAATAAAAACCAAATCAAAATCCTGTTCGATCTCCGTCAGCGTCTCTGCGTTGATTTCCGCACCGAACCGAAACTTGACGCCCAGCTCTTCGATCAGCTCAATCTCGCGCAGGCTCGACCACGCCGGCAGCTTGTACTCAGCCACGCCGTAAGTATTCAGCCCTCCCGGCAGCGGACGCCGCTCGTACACCGTCACTGCAAAGCCCTGCTGCGCCAGCTCTGCCGCGCACGCCAGCGATGCCGGGCCCGCGCCGATGCACGCGACTTTGCCTTCACGTCTTCCCTCAAATTTCTTTGTCAGCTTTCCGCCGCGCGCATGAAACGCATCCATCGCAAACCGCTGCAGCCGCCCAATCTCAATCGGTTGCTCGTTATAGTGATTCATCACGCACGCGCCTTCGCACAGCACGTCCACGGGACACACTCGCGAGCAGCTCGCCCCCAGCACATTCGCATCCAGAATCGTCCGCGCCGATCCGTTCAGATTCCCGCTGGCTATTTTCTTGATGAACTTCGGCACATCGATATGCGTGGGGCACGCCACCGTGCACGGCGCGTCAAAGCAATTCAAACAGCGGTTCGCCTCGACCACCGCCGCCTGCGGCGCAAACGGCGGATGCAGATCCGGAAAGCGTTCAGCGATGATGGGATGCTGTTCGCGCATAAGGCCCCTGCGTTTGACTGCTACGGCTTCACCAGATCTCCATACTGATCCGGGCGCCGGTCGCGGAAGAACTGCCACGTTTTGCGCACCTCGGCAATCTTGTCCAGATCAAGATCCGCCGTCAGCACCTCGTCTTTGTCTCTCGACGCCTGCGCAAAAATCTGCCCTCTCGGATCGCAGAAATAGCTCTGCCCATAGAACTCGCCGATATTCCATGGCGCTTCCGTCCCCACGCGATTGATCGCGCCCACAAAGTATCCGTTCGCCACTGCGTGCGCTGGCTGCTCCAAGTTCCAGAGATACTCGCTCAAACCCGCCACCGTCGCCGAAGGGTTAAACACGATCTCCGCGCCGTTCAGTCCCAGCGCCCGCGCTCCCTCCGGAAAATGCCGGTCATAACAGATATAGACGCCGATCTTGCAGAATCCGAGATCAAACACCGGATACCCCAGATTCCCCGGCCGGAAATAAAACTTCTCCCAGAAGCCCGGTGCCACGTGTGGAATGTGCGTCTTGCGATACTTCCCGAGATACTTCCCCTCGCGATCGACCACCGCCGCCGTGTTGTAGTAGAAGCCATCGGCCTCAATCTCATACACCGGCACCACCAGCGCCAGCTTCAGCTCCTTCGCCAGCGCCTGCATCAGCTTGATCGTCGGCCCGTCCGGAACCGGCTCGGTGAAGTCGTACCAGCGCGTCGTCTGCTCCGCACAGAAGTACGGCCCGTAGAAAATCTCCTGCAGGCACACAATCTGCGCACCCGCCGCGCCCGCCTGGCGAATCATCGCCACGTGCTTCTCGATCATCGCCTTCTTGATCGCGTCGAGCGAGCTCTCTGCGGCCTCAACATTCGTGGCCTGTATCAATGAACAACGGACAATCCGCGACATCCTTCGCCGGCTCCCGAAATGGATTCACTCTCCGAAAACGGCCACTGCCCCGTTCGGTCATTCCGTCACGCAATATCAGCTGAGAGCCATCAGTGTACGCGAAATTCGGTTATTCTCCACTCCCTCGCATTTGCTCCGCTGGAATCAGCTGCAGCGTAGCCTCCCGATAAGGCCCCGGCACTTCCTTCAATAGCGTGGGATCCGCGCCTTTCAGCGCCTTATCGAAAAACGCCAGCGCATACGCCCGCACAATCGCGTCTTCGCGATCTGCCGGAATCCTTCCCACTCCCGACAGCCGTGCCAGCGGAGAAAACAGGCTGTGATCCGTAAAGCTTTCGTGCGTCGAGCCATGCAGAAATATACGGTACGCCCCGAACTTCCTCATCGCGTCGAGATCGCTTGCATTCAGCGCATCGTTAATCAAGTCCGGAGCTGACCGCTTCGCCGTATCGGCATACACCGGCAGATCCTGCTCAATGAACATGAACGGCTTCGGCAACCCCTCCCGCTGCATCCGCCCGAACAGCGACCCATCCAGATCCAGCGCCGCCTTTATCCGCCTATCCTCAATCGCCGCCTCCGCACCCACTGCACCGCCGAATGAATGCCCCAGCGCGCCGGCATTCGCCGTGTCCAGATGCTGATAGAAAGGGCTTTCCCGATCCTGATTCATCCCCTCCAGCGCATCCAGCACTCCAATCTCATCCGCAGTCTCGCGCTCCACTTCCTTCGCGCCCTCCGCGTTGATCTCGTCCAGGCTCAGCGTCGCAAAATCCATCGCGTCGCCCGTCGCCGGCTGGTCCACATGCCCGTCCCGATACACCGTCGGCCCCGAATTCCCCGGATGGTCGATCGCCGCGACCACATAGCCATGGCTCGCCAGGTCTTCTGTCAGATACGTGTTCTGCGTACGCCGCCCGCCCCACGCCGGACTGAACAGCAGCACCGGAAATTTCCCATCTGCCACCGGAACCTCCAGCCGCGAGTTGGTCGGCAGAACATCCTGATATGAAGACTGACGCGTCGTCTCCTCGCGCCTTCGGTACGCCGCAAACGGTCTGTGCGAGGCCGCTGCCGGATACCACACCGTCACCACCATATCCCGGCCGCCCGCTTTCATCTCCATCGTCCGCATGCCCACCGGATAAGGTCCCGTCGGCACCGGCAGTCGAAACATCGGCAGCAACGCCGACAGCGCGATGCTCGCCGCGCACAGCAGCACAACTCCTGCCGCGCCCGCCATGCGCCATCCCCTGCCTCCCAGGGCAATCGCCCCGGCGAACACCAGTACGCCCACGTAAACGGGAATCATCTGCCAGTGGCCGCCCTCGAGAATCAGGTGCACCACCAGCACGCAAGCGTCGGCCATTAACCAGACAACCGGCCGAAGCCTTCTCCACACCAGGGTGCACGCGCTGACCAGGAGAAAAACCGTCAGCAGAATCTCAAACAGGCGCATGGGGCCAGCCTATCTTGATCGCGCCAACCGCAAATAACACTTTGGTCTTAGCAAATAGTCACC
>DATHQV010000132.1:0-2314 GCA_035482355.1 Acidobacteriaceae bacterium
GGCGCGTTCCACATCTTGCGCGACGATGGCAACCTGCCCCAGCCGTGAGATTCCGATTCCCGCTGCGCTCGTGTTCATCTCGCTTGACCTCCCTTTCGCAAATTAGTTAGCATAGCTAACTATAGTTTCATGACCAAAGTCAAGCTCCCGGAACTCGAAACCGGGCCCGTTTTCGCGATTGCCGATCAGCTGCATTCCGCCGCGATCCACCTGCTGCGCCGCCTGCGCAAGCAGGATGCGGCCACCGGAGAAGGTCCCGCTCGCTTATCCGCGCTTTCGGTTCTGGTCTTCGGCGGCCCCCGGACGCTGGGTGAACTCGCGGCCGCCGAGCAGGTCAGGCCGCCAACCATGAGCCGCATGGTCGCCGGTTTGGCACGCAGCCGGCTGGTCGTAATTACGGCCGATCCCCACGACGCTCGCCGCATGCGCATCCGCGCCACTCGCAAAGGCACGCGCCTGCTTCACACCGGGCGCAGACTCCGCATCGCGGCGCTCGCCGCTAATCTTCATTCTCTCGCGCCCGAGCGTCTCGCCAAACTTGCCGAGGCTGTGGAAATCCTGCGGGCCCTGCTGGCGGGCTGGAATTGACCTATCCGACGGTCACCATGGGCTGAGTACCGGAGTGACATGAAAAGATTGACAGCGTACGCGATACTAGACTGGGGCAGGGGATGAGTGTGCCGAGTGGTCATCTCTCATGAGTGTGATGGGCCTCTCTGTGGTCTCTCAGGGTTGAGCGGGTTCCCCGAAAAAATCAAGTCTGAAAAGTAACGGGCCTGAAAAGTTTCAAGCCTGAAAATCGTCTGACTCGAGGTTCTCGATAATTGCTGCGTGAACGCAATCTGATGATTGCCGGCGCCGTTCTCTTGCTGGCGCACGTCGGTGTGGTTGCCACCTTCGGGACGGCAGCCCGCGGCCCATTCTTGTCTGACCTGATCCAGCTGGTCTTGGGCGGCCTGGTGGTGCTCGCGTGCTTCCGCGCCAGCCGGCGCTCGGAAGGGCTGGCGCGCTCCGTGTGGCGCCTGGCTGCGGCGGCATATCTTCTGTGGCTCGTAGCTCAGAGCGTAAGCGTCTACAACGATCTGTTTCCCGGTTCCGCCACCGCTTCGTGGATCAGCAACATGTTGTTCTGTTTCTGGTTCGCCCCCATGGCGATGGCCATGTTCCTCGACCCCGAACACGAGGCCGGACATCTCGACTCCTTAGTGGCTCTCGATTTTGTGCAGGGTACGATGGTGTGCATCGCGGCCTATTTGTATTTTTTCTATCTGCCCAAGGCCGACGCCACCGGCGAGTTGGCGCATGGGGTTTGGGCTCCTTACTTTGTGGGCTACGGATTTGTCGCGGGAGCTTATCTGTTGCGGGCTGGTCTCAGCCGCTCCCTTTTGACCCGGCAACTGTTCGGGCGCCTCGGGCTTTTCCTGGCCCTGTCGGGATCGGTGGACGCTCTCTACTTCTACGGTCCGGGGCGTGGCCTCAAGACGGGAGCATGGTTCGACATTCTCTGGAGCATCATGCTGGTGATTCCTCTGGCCCTGGCCACGACCTGGAAGAGTGCAGAAGCGCCCGCCGTTGTTGAGCGCGACGCACCGCGGCGCGAAAAGAAAATTCACAGCGAACTCTTTCATCTGTTTTACCCGCTGCTGGTGCTGATCATGTCCCTGCGCATCGCGCAGGAGCACCTGCGTCTGGCGGCCGGCGTGGTTTTTCTTTCCTTTGTGTGTTCCAGCGCGCGCCTTCTGGTCACGCAGACCCGCCTGATCCGCACGCAGGACGCGCTGCGCCGCGAGGCGTCGCATGACGGCCTGACCAGCTTGTGGAACCACAAAGTCATTCTCGAAATCCTCAACCGCGAACTGCTTCGCTCCGAACGCCACGGGCAGCCGGTGGGCGTGATCATGGCGGACGTGGACGATTTCAAGAACGTCAATGACAGCCGCGGGCATGCCGCGGGCGACGTGGTGCTGCGCATCATCGCCAGTGAAATCGCCGCTGTGGTGCGCCCCTATGATTCGGTCGGTCGCTATGGCGGAGAAGAATTCCTCATCGTTGCTCCCGATTGCGGGCCGGCGGAGATCTGGGAATTGGCGGAACGCATCCGCAATCGCGTTGCGAACTGCAGCATTGTGGTCGCGGGCACCGGCATGCACGTGACCTTAAGCCTGGGCATTGCCACGGGCACGACCGCCGCCAATGCGGAGAAGTTGCTGAACGCCGCCGATACCGCGCTCTACCAGGCCAAGAACGGCGGCCGGAACCGGGTCGAACCCAGCGCCGGTCGCGCCGCCAGCGCAGGTTCCGGATCTTCGTCCGC
>DATHQV010000133.1:0-21436 GCA_035482355.1 Acidobacteriaceae bacterium
AGCAAGCCATTCAGCCATTCCGGTTTTGCATCAGCAACGGGCATCGACGATAAGCTTACGCCGACACCAGTTCCGAAAAGTCCGCGATCTTCGAAAATTCGCTCAGCACTTCGCCGATCAGCGCCAACCGGTTGTCGCGCACCGCCTGGTCCTCCGCCATCACCATCACCTTGTCGAAGAAGAGATCGACATGCGGACGCAGCGCGGCAATCTGCTCCAGCGCCTTGCGATATTCCCGCTCCGCGCGCAGTCGCTCCACTACCGGCGCCAGATTCTGCGCCGCTGCGTACAGAGCGCGCTCGGCCGGATCGCTGAGCAAGCTCTCCGCAACCGCACCGGCATCCTTCGCCAACAAACCCTTCTCCCGCGCCGGCCGCAAAATATTCTTGATCCGCTTGAACGCCGCGGCAATGGCCGCCAAATCGTCCGACCCGCGCACCGCCGTCAGCGCTTCGGCCCGAGCAATTGCGTCCCGCACATCGTCCGATCCCGCGGCCAGCACCGCATTCACCACGTCATACGCGAACCCGCGCACATCCCGCAACCAAAACCCCAGCCGCTCCCAGAAAAACGCAGTCAGCTTTTCGTGCGACGCGCTACTCGTTTGCGCAGCGCTCCCCAGCAAATCAGAAACCGTCAGCGGCAGACCCGTCTCCGCCAGAATCTTCACAATGGCATTCGCTGCTCGCCGCAGCGCATACGGATCCTTCGACCCCGTCGGCTCCAGCCCAATCCCAAACATCGCTGCAATCGCCTGCGTGCGGTCCGCAATCCCCAGCACCTGCCCCTCCACCGTTGGCGGAATGGCGCCTTCCACCGCAGCCGGAGAATATTGCCAGTAGATCGCTTGCGCCACCGTATCGCCCAGCTTCTGCGCGCGTGCGTAAAGCCCGCCCACAATGCCCTGCAACTCGGTGAACTCCTTCACCAGTTCCGTCGTCAGGTCGGTCTTTGCCAGCGTCACCGCGTTCAGCAGCACTGCCTTGTCGACATGCGTTCCGCGGCTGGCCAGCAATTCCGCAAGCGCTTCCGCAATCCGCAAATTCGCCTGCGTCTTGTCCCAATAACTCCCCAGCTCTTTGTGGAACGTGACCGCCTGCAGCATCTCTACGCGATCTTCGAGCCGTACTTTCTGATCCACACTCCAGAAAAACCGCGCATCCTTAAATCGCGCCCGCAGCACCCGCTCGTTCCCATGCTGGATCGTTTCAAACCCGTTCTCTTCCGGATGCGTATTCAGCACCGCCAGAAAATGCGGCTCCAGCTTGCCCTGCGCGTTTTCTACCGCGAAATATTTCTGGTGATCCCGCATCACCGTCACCAGCACTTCTTCCGGCAGCTCCAGAAATTCGCGGTCGAAGCTCCCCAGCACCACCGACGGCCACTCCGTCAGGTGCGTCACCGTTTCCACCAGCGCCACATCCTCGCGCCAGCGCGCGCCCGCCACGCTGCGCGTCTCCGCATCCAGCGCCTTGCGAATGCGATGCCGCCGCAGCGCCACGTCCGCCGTCACATCGGCCGCTTCCAGCGCGCCTAAATAATCATCCGGGTGGTCGATGGTCACCGGCGCGTCGCCATGCAGAATGCGATGCCCCCACGTCTGCTTGCCCGCGTGCACGCCGGCAAACTCTACCGGCAGAATCGCGTGGTCCAGCAGCGCTACCATCCACCGCACCGGACGCACAAACCGCTCCGGCTTCTGCGCGCGCCAGTACATATTCTTCGGCCAGTAAAGCCCGGCCAACTCCGCCGCCAACAATCCGCTCAGTACCGCCGCCGCATCGCGCCCGCGGTGCACCGCCGTTGCCCCTACATATTCGCCCTTCGGCGTTGTTACTTTTTGCAGCGCGCCCACTTCCACGCCCGCCTTGCGCGCAAACGCCTGGGCTGCCGCTGTTGGCTGGCCGTCTTTGAACGCCGCCGCCCACGACGGCCCCGTCATTTCCTGCGTCGCGTCCGGCTGCTGCGCCAGCACGCCGTTCACCTGCACCGCCAAGCGCCGCGGCGTCGAAAAGCTTCGCACCTCATGCGTCTCCGCCAGCAGCCGCTCCCGCCGCAACAGCTCCACCACGCGGTCCCGCAACTCCTTTTCCGCCGCCGCAATCATGCGCGCCGGAATCTCTTCCATCCCCGCTTCGAACAATAGATCGGCCATGGCTACGCGACCCCCGCTTCCCGGGATTGCGTTCCCAGTTTTTGCGCAGCGTACGCTTTCGCCACGCCCACCACCATATTGCGGATCCGCGCCATCACCGCCACGCGCTCCGTCACCGAAATCGCGCCCCGCGCATCCAGCAAATTAAACAGGTGCGAACACTTCAGGCACAGTTCGTACGCGGCCAGCACCGGAAAGCGCTTCAGCGCCACGCGCACATCCTCGTCCGCTGGAGTCGCACCCTCATGCACCAGCCGGTCGTGAATTTTCTCGTGCCGCTCCGCAGCCTTCTCCGTCTTAAACGTGCTGTTGAACGCATCCAGCAGCGCCTGGCATTCCGACTCATAGAGCCGCAAATGATCCCACAGCTTGCCGATATCCGCCGCCTCAAAGTTGTACACAGAGAGCTGCAATTCCTCCTGCAGCCGTATATCTCCGTACGTCACCGCTTTGCCCGTCTTCGGGTTCCGCGCCCACACCACGTCGTACAGCGAATCCTTATCCTGCAGAAACGCCGCGATCCGCTCCAGCCCGTACGTAATCTCGCCGGTGATCGGATCCAGATCCATCCCCCCGCATTGCTGGAAGTACGTGAACTGCGTAATCTCCAGGCCGTCCAGCATTACCTGCCAGCCCACGCCCCACGCGCCACCCACCGGCCACTCCCAGTTGTCTTCCTCAAACTTAATGTCGTGCTCGCGCAGACGAATCCCAATCGCTTCCAGCGATTGCAGATACATTTCCTGAATATCCGCCGGCGGCGGCTTCAGAATCACCTGTAACTGCGTGTGTTTGTAGAGCCGGTTCGGATTCTCGCCGTAGCGCCCATCCGCCGGCCGCCGCGAGGGCTGCGTGTACGCAATCGCCACCGGGTCCGGCCCCAGCACCCGCAAAAACGTGTCGGGCGACATCGTGCCCGCGCCGACTTCCACGTCATACGGCTGCGCCAGCACGCACCCACGCTCCGCCCAAAAACTCTGCAGCCGGAGCAACAATTCCTGAAACGTCAGCGCTTCGCGCGCGACCAATGCCGTCGAACCAGTCAATGAATGACACCTGGACTATAGATAAACGCTCTAACGATTCTATCGGCACCGTCGCCCTCGCGCACTAACCGCACCTCAGGTCAAGCGTTGCGAGGTCCCGTCAGGCCGCCGCCACCGATACCGCCGTCTCCCCGGCAGCCTGCGTCTCATTGCCCGCCAGGCCGCGCTTACCCGCCAGCGCACATGCCCCCGCCACAATCAAAATCGGAAACGCCACCATCGTGTACCGCTGCTCCGGGTTCTCCATCGTCGCCAGCAGCATGCATCGCATGGCGATATACCCCAGCAGTACCGCTTTCAGCGGCACCCGCTTCCGCGCAAATCCAATCCCCGCCAGCACCAGATACCCCAGGTTCACCAGTCCCAGGCCGATCGCAATTACGCTGTCCCGCGGATGCTCCCGCACCCGCCACCAGTAAATGCTCATGTTGAGCATCTCCGTGCGCGGCCACAACCACATGTTCGCCACTCGCTCTGCCGGAAACACTGCGTAGTAGTTCCACGGCCTTTCGCGGATGCGCTGCGCAGCCAGCGCGGCGAACTGTGCATCCAGCGCCGCCGGCACGCCCTTCACCGCGTTGTGCTGGTCGATCAGGTCCTCCGTCCGCTGGCACTCCGCGTCCGAATAACAGGCCCGCGCCGGAATATCGTCCATGTCGATCTGATCGCTAAGATTCCAGACCACCGTCCCCGTATCGATGTAATTCACCGACCAGGTCCGCGCCCAGCGAGTGAATCCCGTTGCTACCCACTCCCCGGGATTGTTCACGTATCGCGGCGCCAGCGGCTGCACCACGCCAAACGTTTTGAAATTCCGAAGCGTCCACGGCGCCAGCGGCAGCACTGCCAATATTCCCGTCAGCACCCCCACACGCAACGCCCGCCGCGCTCCCAGCGGCTTCCGCAGATACCAAACCAGTCCCGCAGAGAACGCTACCGTCAGCAGCACTCCATCCGGCCGCAGCAGCATCGCGTAACCCAGCGCCGCCGCCAGCGCCACCACCCCACCCCTGGCAATCCGGCCTTCGCGTGCCGCCCGCACTACCCGCACGCCCGCGCCAATTGCAGCAGCAACGCAAAACACGGACAGGCTCTCCGTCATCCCCGTCGCCGTATACGCAGCGGTAAACGGGCATAAGGCCGCCAGCAGCAATGCAGCCCATCCGGCGCGCCGTGAAACTTCCCTCCGCAAACAGTCGTAGAGAATCCAGCATCCCGTTAGGTCGACCAGCGCCTGAATCACCAGGGCCGCTCCCAGATGGTTGCCGAATACGGAAAACACCATCCCCAGAAAAAGCGGATAGCCCGGCAGCCGGATCAGCGACGGCGCAATCGTGCCGCCCTGCAAAAATCCATAAACGCCGTGGTGAAACCAGTTCCGCGCCAGTTCCGCATAGGCCAGCGTGTCGTCGTCGCCGGAGACCGGAAGCAGCAGAAAGTACATGCGCAGCGCGAATCCCGCTGCCAGCACGCCGGCAACTGCCCAACGCTCGCGCCTCGCCCCAGCCTGCATCGTCGCCATCGTTCGGCTCCGGAAATCTATTGCCCCGCCGCGATCTTCTCCGTCCGCCGCGACATCCGAGCCGTCCGCTCGATCTTCTCCCAGTTGAACGGCCGTCCCTCAATCGCCCGCTTCAGCGTCCGGAACAGCACAATTGAGAACAGCTGCCGGTAACAGAACCGCTGCAGCCACACGTGCGGCAGCAGCCACACATCGCCCTTGTTCGCGGGAAGCCGCGGCTCCAGGCTGAATGCCAGCACCGACGTCACAAAGTCGATGATCAGGAACGCCAGGAAGTACGTCAGCAGCTTCTCAAAGCTTGCCGCACTCGCCGCTTCCGGATGGAAATGCAGATCGACCAGGTAGTGAACCACACCCGCCACAAACATGATGTCGATAAACGGAGACACCAGGGGCAACAAAATCTGGAACACCAGAATATTCGGCAGCGCAAAGAATCCCATCGCTGGATTCGTCCTCGCTCCGCCGCGATGCTTGAATACCGCCTGCAGAATCCCAAAGGACCAGCGGAACCGCTGCCGCATCAGGCTGCGGGCCGTCGCCGGCGCCTCCGTGAACGCCAGCGCATGATCCTCATAGATCACCTTGTACCGCTGCTCCAGCAAGTTCATCGTCAGGTCGGCGTCTTCCGCCACCGTGTTCACCGGATAGCATCCGCCAGCCTTCACCGCGCTCGTCCGCCACGCGCCAATTGCGCCCGGCACCACCGTCACCACGTCAAACAAATCCATCGCGCGCCGCTCGAAATTCTGACTCGTGATGTATTCCAGCGCCTGCCACTGCGTCCACAAATTGATGCGGTTGCCCACCTTGGCATTCCCCGCCACAGCGCCTACCCGCGGATCGGCAAAGTGGTACACCAGCTTCGACACCGCGTCCCCGGCAATCACCGTGTCGGCGTCAATGCCGATGTAAATTTCTTCTTCGACCTGATCGAGCGCGAAGTTCAGAGCCTCCGCCTTGCCTGCGTTCGGCTTCGTCAGCACCGTCAAACGGCCCTGCGCAATCTCCGCCTCGTATGCCTCGCGCGCCGCATCGAATGTCCGGTCCGACGACCCGTCATCGACCACGATCACGCGAATATTCTTGTAGTTCGACTGCAACACGGACTTGATCGTCCGCACAATCACTAACTCTTCGTTGTACGCCGGAATCAGCACCGCGACCCGCGGCTCGTAGACTCCCTCCGGTATCCGCCGCTTCCGGAACCGGTCGATCAGCGCAAAAATCCCAATCAAAATCAGGCGTCCGCTCATCAGCACGTCGCCGATAAAGAACACATCCACCACAAAATGAGCGAAGAATCCGAAGAAGAAAAACGCCACCAGGTCCACGTGCGCCTGCCACTTCATCTTCGGCGAAATCGGCGGCATCACTTCCGCCGTCGTCTTGCCCATCAACTGGCTCACCGGCACAAACTCGTAGCCTTTGGCGCGCAGCGTGGTAATCAGCAGTGGCAGCGCGGCTACCGTCGCTCCTCGGTCCCCTCCCCCGTCGTGCATCAGGATGACGCTGCCCCGCATCCATGGCAGCGTCTTCATCTCGTTTAGCTGTTGCAGCACGAAGTCCGTGATCTCCTGCGGCGACTTGCGCGGATGCTCGTTCCAGTCATCGGTGTCGATCTTGTCCCCAATGATCGTGTACCCCATCTGCTGGATGCGGTACGCCGGAGCCGCTTCATCATTTGTGTCCGGCTCCTGATCGATGGAATAGGGCGGTCGGAAATACAGTGGCTGGATGCCCAACTCCGCCCCGAATAGCCGTTCGGTCCAGTTCAGTTCCTCCTGCAGCTGGAATGGCGATATTTCGCTGATGTCCGGATGGGTGAACGTGTGATTCCCAATCTCGTGCCCCTCGGCGATGTACCGCTTCAGCAGCCCAACGTGCTCCTGCGCCTCCTCGCCAATCACCATGAACGCCGCATGCACGTGGTACTGCTTCAAAATATCCAGCACCTTCGGCGTCCATACTGGGTCCGGCCCGTCGTCAAAACTCAGCGCCACTTCATGCGGCTGATACCCGTGCTGCTCGATAGTGTAGGAATGCGGCAGCGACGTCATGTTCTCGTCGATGACGGTGAAGTTATCGGCGTCCATCTGCATCGTGCGCACGCCCATCTGCGGCTTCGACACAATCTGTAGAATGTCGCCTTCACCCTCATCGTCCACATCCACGCCTGGAGGGACCGTCCGCAACAGGTCCGGCGCATTCTTCGCGCTGGGGTGATCCCATACCTGCCACAGCGATGGATCTTCCTTGCCCAGGACCCACAGCGCAAACGTGCGCAGCCCCATCTGCCGTCCGGCCCGCATCTCGTTCAGCGCCGTCACGCCGTCCAGAAACCACACCTCGTGCCGCAGGTGCGCGTCCTCATCATCGTAGGCAAAGTGCGGATTCAGCTCATCGCCTTCCAGATGCACATCCGCCCCGGCATCCGTTGCCCGCTGCCACGCGTCCTGCACCGTCAGATCGTCGACGTCCACCACCTTCTTCGAAGGCTTCTGGCCCTTCACTGGCAGCGGCAACGACCAGTCGAATCCGTAGTTGCCGATCCCGCAGATGATCTTGTTCTTCGGCACCACCTTCATCACCCGCGTCAGGTTTGATTCAAACCACGGTTCGCTCGCGATCGGACCCGGATCGCTGGTCTCCTCGTGCTCGTCGTAGTTCATCAGGATGATTCCGTCGCTGTTGTGCGCCACTTCGCGCAGATAGCTGTCCTCGGCGCTCGCCTGCACGTTGACGTAAATCTTCAGGCTCTTCGCGTGGAAATCGTTGTGCAGCTCCCCAATCCAGTCCGAATACAGCTTCAGGTCTTCATCAGGAACCAGCTCGAAATCCAGGCAAATTCCCCTGTATTCCGGATTTCCCGACAGGAATTTATCCAGCTGCACGTGCAGCCGCTCCCGCGCTGCCGGGTTGTGCAGCATCTTGCTGATCACATCGCCGCCGTTCCACTCACCGGTCAGCGTGTTGTAGTCGTTGAGCATCGGAAGCACATCCGTGTCTTCCTTCGCTGCCTCGATCGTCGTCTTTACTTTGCCTTCCGGATCGACGCCGTGCACCCCCGCGGCGTCCACCACGTTGTAAAAGTGCACCGGAAACATCGGCGTCGCGCCCACCAGGTTGCCGTCCGGCGAGATCACGTGCAGCCAGTCCGGAAACAGCATGTCGATCTCGTGGATGTGCGTCTTCAGCGTCGAATAGTTTGCCTCGTCGTTCTCATAGAACGCTGCGCGCAGCCCTTCATCCTGGTTCAGTTCGATTTCCGAAGGACGCCGCTGGGTCTTCCGCCGCGAAGACCGCGCGACAGTCTTCTTCGCCAACTCCGGCTGCCGCTCTTTCAACGCCACGTAGTTGCGCTTCTGCGCCGGCAGCAACAGCTCCGGAAGCGTCTGCCGCGTGATCACGCTGAAGAAGAAACCCACCAGAATCGCGGTCAGCGTCACCAGCGACACGTCCGTCAGACGCCGTATTACCTTCCTGCGTCGTTGCCGGGGATCATAGAAAACCTGTTTCATCGTGGATGGGAGTACCAGATCAATCGTACTTGATCGCCGGTCCACTATCGTTCGTCCCACCACCAGCCGCCATTTAGCTATAAGCTTTCCGCTGGCCGCTCCAGCGCTGACCGTGTTATCGCTGACCGCTTCTATGCTGTTCTAATACTTCCAATGCCCTCAAGCCGGAACCGGCGTATCGCCCTCGTCCTTCTTGCGCTCGTCGCCGGCGCCATCCTGCGCCTCTGGTTCATCCATGCCTACCCCGAGGTCGATGGCGACACCCTCCTCTACGGCGACATCGCGAAGAACTGGATGCTCCATGGCATCTACGGCCTCAGCGGCGCGTCTGGTATCCGCCCTACGCTCATCCGGCTCCCCGGCTACCCACTCTTCCTCATCGCCTGCTTCCGCTTCTTCGGCACGGAGCACTACAACGCCGTCATGTACGTTCAGACGGCGCTGGATCTGGCCACCTGCCTCCTCATCGCCGCCTTTACACGTCGCCTGGGGAGCGCCCGCGCCGCCTGGGCCGCTCTCTGGCTCGCCGCACTCTGTCCCTTCACCGCGAACTTTGTCGCCGCCCCGCTCACAGAGACGCCTGAGCTGTTCTGTATCGCCGTCGGCTTCTATGCTCTTGTCCGCTTTCTCGACGGTCCCCGCTGGTCGTGGGCGCTCGCGCTCGCGGTATCGTGGAGCTACGCCACGCTCCTGCGCCCCGACGGCGCCCTGCTCGCAGTCGCCCTCTGCCCCGCCATGTTCTTTTACGGACGCCGCCGCTGGGGTTCCTTACGCGTGGCTCGCTGGGCGGCCCTCTGCGCGGTCCTTTCGATCCTGCCTTTCGTCCCATGGGCCCTGCGCAATCAAAACACCTTCCACGTCTTTGTGCCGCTCGCTCCCCGCTATGCCGTCGATCCCGGCGAGCCTACCAATCCGGGATTTAACCGCTGGACTAAAACTGTCTGCGTCGACCTCACCTGCACCTCCGACGTCTACTGGAACGCCGACTCCGACCCCATCGACTTCGCGAATCTGCCGTCCCGGGCCTTTGATTCGCGCGAGCAATACCAGCAGACCCGGCAACTCCTCGCCGACTACAACCAGGGCACCACGCTCACGCCGGAAATCGACGCCCGATTCGGAGCGCTCGCCGACCAGCGCATCCACGCGCACCCGTTCCGCTACTACGTAGCGCTGCCGCTGGCGCGCCTCGCTGATATGGCGCTGCGCCCCCGCACCGATATGTTGTGGATTGAAATGCGCTGGTGGCAATACGACCGGCACGAGGCTGAGTCCGTATTCGCTGCAGCCTATGCCGCGCTTAACCTCGCCTATTTCATCGTCGCGGCCATCGGATTCCTGAAGCGGCCGCCCCTTCGAGGCGCCATCCTCGCCTTCATCCTGCTGCGCTGCGCCCTGCTGCTAACCCTCGAAGCGCCTGAGCCCCGCTACACCCTGGAATTCTTCCCACCACTGATCGCATTAGCCGCGATAGCCATCACCAGCCGGCGGTCTCCGTCTCTGCCTCTAGCACCTGGAACCTAGAACCTGGAATCTAGCCTCTGGCCCCTGCACTTCACACATTCCCCTCATCCAGCCGCAACTGCGTCACCTGAATCCGTCCCGTGCAGATACTCATAGGCCGCGCAATGGCGAACGTCTTTTCCGTTCCCGGAGCCCGCACCAGAATCCTTGCCACCTTCGAGCAGTTGGTGCCCGCCGACCACACCACCTCGAACGCCGCGACCGCATGCGGCATCAGCGTCACCTGCGCTGTCGGCGCGGCCGACGCAGGGGTCGGCGCCTCCGAAAACTCCGCCGTCACCTTTTCCGCCGTCACCTTTTCCATCTCAATATTGCCGATCGACTGTCCCTCCGCATCGAACAGCGACACTGACGGATACCCACCCAGCGTGCAGGGAATCGGTCCACGATTCATAAACGCCAGCTTCACCGACCTGTAGTTCCCGTTTGCGGTGCCGGCAATCTCGTCCACCGACAAAACGTCGGTATCGCATGCTCGCGCATCTTTCACGTCGCTTTCAGTCGGGCGCGGCACCAGCCGTGGCATCCCTCCCGGCGTAATAAACGGCGCGTTCGGATTCACATGCATTGCTGCATCATCCGGCGCTCCGGCGTGCGCAGCCACCGGCTTCGCGCTGCCCGGCCGCGATCCGGCGCACCCCGCGCATACCGCTATCAGGCAGCAGGTGACGAAAGCCAATGGTGTAATTCGGGCGGACAGGGGGAAGCCTCTTCTGATCGTCCGCGTGCTTAGATGACTGGCCCAGCATGCCGGTTGCATCCGCCTGCAACCATCCGCATTTAGAATCGAGTCATGAAACCCTTACTGGGCAAGGCCGCCGTAGTGACCGGTGCGGCTAAAAGGATCGGGCGCGTTCTCGCCCTCGCTCTCGCTGAGGCTGGCGCCGACGTCGCCATCACCTATCGCGCCTCCGAAGCCGAAGCCCTCAGGACCGTCGCCGAGATTGAAGACCTTGGTGTTCAGGCGGTTGCCCTCCAGGTCGACCTTTGCGATCCCGCCCAAATCCGCTCCGGCATCGAAACCGTTGCCGAACGCTTTGGACGCCTCGACATCCTCGTCAATAACGCTGGCCGCTACGAAACCGCCTCCCTCGAAGCCATCACCGTCGAGCAGTGGGACGCCATGTTCGACACCAATACGCGCGGGCCATTCCTCACCGCCCAGGCCGCCCATCCCTGGCTCAAAGCCGCTCACGGCCGCATCATCAACATTGGCTCCCTCGGCGGAATGCATCCCTGGTCTACCCACGGCCACTACAGCACGTCCAAGGCCGCCCTCCACATGCTCACCCGCACCATGTCGCGTGCGTTTGCCCCGGAAATCACCGTCAACTGCGTTGCCCCCGGCATGATCGTCAACGGCGAGGTTGGCGCCGAGTATGAGTCGTTCGCCCGCCGCACTCCCATGCAGCGCAACGGAACCGCCCAGGATGTTGCCGCTGCCGTCCTCTTCTTCGCCACCGGCCCGCACTTCATCACCGGCCAGATTCTCAGCGTCGACGGCGGCCTCGGCCTCTAGATCGGCACACGCACCCCATGCCGCAATATTTCCTCAATTTTCGATTGGGTTAATCCGGATTGAATCCAGGGAAGGGATGGCGTCGCTCCCCGCTCTATTTATTCCCGAACAGGCGCGACATCAGCCCAGGGCGCTTCACCGGCTCATCTTGATACAGGTACACGCCCTCCGGTTGCGGCTGCGGCGGCATTCTCTGATTCTCAAAAGCCGCCCGCGGATTCGAAACGCACAGGCGCTCCGCCGTCTCCTCGCCCAGGCGCTTCGCGATCGCCGCGTACGCCGTGCTCATGCACGGCCGCCGCCCTTCCAGATTGTGGGCGTCCGTCGCGATAAAGTGGATCCACTTCTTCTCCAGCATCTCCCACACCTGCGACTCCGCCTTCTTCCCAAACCGCCCGCTCAGCGACGCCGCCGTTACCTGCACCAGGCATCCCGTCCGCATCCATTCCGCCATCCGCGAGTGGTCCCGCTGCAGCAGCGGATTGCGCTCAGGATGCGTGATGATCGGCCGCATCCCCTTCACCGTGAATTCGTAAAACGTATCGCCGATGTTCTGCGGAATCATGAACTCCGCGAACTCCACCAGCAGGTAGCTGCCCTGGTTGATCGTGTATTTGGTGGGATTGTTCAGCGCGTCTTCAATGTTCTCGTAGGAGAGGTGAAAGTCGCACCCCAAACCCAGCTTCACCTTGTCCCCAATCCGCTCCTGGACCATGGCCACGCGCTCGCGGTTCACCTCGGGCCGGAATGGATAGACGTCGTTTGAATGCGGCGTGCAGGCAATGTGCGTAATCCCATCTGCCGCTGCCGACTCGGCCTGCGCAACCGAGCTTTCAATGTCCTTCGGCCCGTCGTCGAGCCCGAACAAAAGGTGGTGATGGATGTCAATCATGTCTTTTGGGCCAGTGCCCCCACCAGAGACTCAAAAATCCTAAATCCGTCTGCCGAACCCAGCAGCGCTTCGCTCGAACGGTCAGGATGCGGCATCATCCCCAGTACGTTCCCCCCCTCATTCAGAATGCCCGCAATGTTATCGAGCGACCCGTTCGGATTGGCCTCCGCCGTTACCGCGCCCTCGGGCGTCGCGTACCGGAAGGCCACCCGGTCCTGCTTCTTCAACTCCGCCAGCGTCGCCTCGTCGCAGAAGTAATTGCCTTCCATATGTCCAATCGGCATCTTCAGTACCTGGCCGCGGCTCAGTGTACCCGTAAACGGCGATTCGTTTGTCTCCGTCCTGAGATAAACCTGCTTGCAGATGTATTGCAGCCCCGCGTTGCGCATCAGCGCGCCCGGCAGCAGCCCTGCCTCGCACAGAATCTGGAAACCGTTGCAGATTCCCAGCACCAGCCCGCCGCCGTCCGCAAACTTTCGCACCGACTGCATCACGGGCGAAAAACGCGCAATCGCCCCCGTCCGCAAATAGTCACCGTAGGCAAACCCGCCTGGGACCAAAATTGCGTCGCAATTCTGAAGATCCGCGGAATCGTGCCACAAATACGCTGCCGGCTGGTGAGCCAGTTCAGACACCACATGCCAGGTGTCCTGATCGCAGTTTGATCCTGGAAAAACAAGCACGCCAAATTTCATAACGATGTCTTCAATTTATCAGGTGGAGAAGCCGAATCATCGTCTTTCTATCCCCTACACCCGACCCCTGCACCCTGGCGCGAAGCGCTCGCCAGCCACTCCGCAAAAACTCCCAGCGCCCGCTCGCACTGCAGCCGGTGCCGCTCCCGCTTATCCCGCACCTTCCGCCGCGTCTCTTCTTCCAGTGGCTCCAGCAGGTCAAACGTAATATTCACCGGCTGGAATCGCTTTGCATCTGCCTCCGTGATGTACCGCACCAGCGACCCCAGCGCTGTCCCCCGCGGAACCTGCTCCGGTTCTCTGCCCAGGGCTCGCGCCGCTGCGTACATTCCCGCCAGCATCCCCGTCGCAATCGATTCGGTGTACCCTTCCACGCCTGAAATCTGCCCGGCAAAAAAAATTCCTGGATGCTGCCGCATATTCAGTGTCCGCGTCAGCACCTTCGGAGCGTTGATGTATGTGTTCCGGTGAATCTGCCCGTAGCGCAAAAACTTCGCATTCTCCAGCCCAGGAATCATGCGAAAAATCCGCGCCTGCTCCCCATACTTCATGTGATTCTGAAAACCCACCAGGTTATACGAGTTCGCCCGCAAATTTTCCACCCGTAGCTGCACCACCGCCCACGGCTGCCTCCCCGTTCGCGGATCGCGCAGCCCCACCGGCTTCATCGGTCCAAATCGCAGGGTCTCCAGCCCGCGCCGCGCCAACTCCTCAATCGGAAGACAGCCTTCAAAATATTCCAGCTTCTCCCACTCCTTCGATTCGACGCTCTCCGCTGTCATCAGCGCGTCGTGGAACGTCTGATACTCCGGCTGCGTCATCGGACAATTAATGTAGTCCGCCGTCCCCTTGTCATACCGCGCCGCCAGATACACCTTCTCCCGATCGATCGAATCTGCCTCCACGATCGGGCTGATCGAGTCGTAAAACGCCAGATGTTCGCTTCCCGTCAGCCGCGCAATTTCCTGCGACAACGCCGACGAGGTCAGCGGCCCCGACGCCACAATGGTGATCCCATCGTCCGCATCCAGCCGCTGCACCTCTACGCGATGCACAGTGATCCGCGCTTCCGCCGCAACCTTCTCCTCAATCAGCCGCGAAAATTCAAGCCGATCCACGGCCAGCGCATGCCCCGCCGGAACCGCACTGGCGTCAGCACAGGCCAACAGCGGCGATCCGGCCCGCCGCATTTCCTGCTTCAGCAGCCACGGCGCCGTGTTTTCGCTCTCGCTTTTCAGGGAATTTGAGCAGACCAACTCGCCAAAATTCGCAGTCTCGTGCGCCGGAGTCATCTGCACCGGGCGCATCTCGTAGAGGTCCACATCCACGCCCATTCGTGCCGCCACCAGCGCTGCTTCCGGTCCCGCCAGCCCGCCGCCAATCACGCGAACCCTCATCGTCCGGCCTGCGATCCTGCCGACATCGCGCCCACCGCGGCCAGCGCCTCATCCGTCAGCGCCATCCGCGTCCAGTCATCCATCGTCGTCGCCCCTAACGACTTGTAGAAATCAATCGCTGGCGTGTTCCAGTCCAGCACGTGCCAGAACAGCTTCGCGCAACCGCGCTCCACAGCCAGCGCCGCTACCCGCGTCAGCAGTGCCTTGCCAATGCCGCGCCCGCGAAACTCCGGCCGCACAAACAGGTCTTCCAGATGCAGCGATCGCCCCCGCCACGTCGAGTAAACCGGGAAGAACAGCGCCATCCCCGCCGCCTGGCCGTCCTCTTCTGCAATCAGGCATTCGAAGTATCGCTCCCCGCCCGCCTCCGGGAAGCCATCCCGCAGCAACTCTGCCTCGCCAATCTTCACCGCATCGGGCTCTCGCTCGTAAACCGCCAGATCGCGGACCAAAGCAAGAATCAACGCAACATCCTCACGCACCGCAACTCGAATCGTAGTCATGAGCCTCCATTATAGAAACGCATCTGTTCCTTGCTATCAGCCGTCAGTTCCGCAGCCGAACAGCGTGCCCCCATTCGAGCCATCCCCTGGATCATCCCCCGCGGACTGACACCGCGCGGCCAGTACCATCGTGCTTCCGCGATCTTAGCCAGTCGCGCATTTTCTCTTGTCGGATGTCCTTGTTGAGGAGCATGATGAGGGGCAATTCAGGCCAGATGCGCCTGAAGGCATTCCACGAACAGCAATTAAAACCCATTTCAGTCATCGTGGAACCGGGGCAGGGAGGCGCTCATGCAGCGCTTATTTTCGGGACATTCTCGGATAGCTCTTGTCGCAGCTCTCGCGGTAACCGGTCTGCCCGGTCTCGCTGCCTCGCCACAATTGCAGCCCAGTGCCACAGCCATCCAAAACGATCTTTCGCCGGAGCTGCGCGGTGACCTCGCCATGGCCCGCCAACAATATCTCGCCGCCATCGAGGCCTACCGGCAGGCTCCCCTCGATTCCGCACAGATCTGGAACAAACTCGGCCTTGCCTACCACCACGTTTTCGCCATCGAAGAGGCCCAGCGCGATTACCTGCGCGCCCTGCGCATCCGCCCCAACTATCCTGAGGCGCTCAATAATCTTGGCGCCGTCTACTACGCCAAAGGCAACTTCCATCGCGCCGAGAAATACTACCTGCGCGCGCTCCGTCTCAATTCCAATTCCGCCGCTACTTACAGCAACCTTGGCACCGCCTACTTCGCGCAGCATAAGGCTGACAAGGGTCTCGTTGCCTATCGAACTGCCTTAGCCCTCGACGCCCGCGTCTTCGAGGACGCTGCTCCGCAACTCGTCAGCGAATCCCTTCCTGCACGCGAGCGTGCTCAGCAGGATTATGCCCTCGCCGTGCTCTTTGCCCAGTCTGGCCATAGCGATCGTGCCATCGAATACCTCCGCAAGGCGCTCAACGAAGGATTCGACGACCGCAAAAGGATACTGGACGACCAGACCCTCGCCTCCGTTCGCGCTCTCCCTGCCTTTACCGAGCTGATGAGCGAGCAAAAGCTGCGTTAGTTCGCGCCCCTTACTATCTTTCGGACACCCGTTTCTTTTCCATCCTTCAAACAAAGGGGTTGTGACCCCCTGCCGTTACAATTTCTTTCCTCATACAACCCCCTCGTTCCAAACCCTCACTAAGTCTGTGAAGTCGTTCCGGTCCAGCAGGGCACCGACGAGCGACTCAGAACGAAGAAGTGAATCTTAGCTTCAATGGTCGAATTGTCCTTGTCCTGGTTCCTGCTGGCATTGGTCTCGCACTTATCGCGACACCTGCAAGTCGCCGGTTAACAAAGCTGATGTGAGTTAACCCGCCCTGATGTGCCTCTCCCTTATGACACAACCTTGCTTCCAACACTTTCAGGAGTCCAGACGGTCTCTTCGCGCTGCTCTGTGCAGCTGGCCTGTGTTCGCGCTGTTGTCGCTTCTGGCCGTCGCTGGATGCGGCTCCACGAACAGCACTGTTACAACCAAAACGGTCACTGCCGTCGCCGTAACCCCCGGCAGCGCCAGCATTGCCATGACCGCAACCCAGCAATTCACGGCCACTGCGACTTACAGCGACGGATCCACGGCCAATGTCAGTACTTCCGCTGCCTGGACTGTCTCGAATTCCGCCATTGCTACGGTCAGCGGATCGGGTGTAGCTACCCCCGTCGCCGCCGGGTCCACCACGGTCACGGCCACGCTCAGCAAAGTCTCGGGAACCGCGTCACTCGCGGTCACTGCATCGGCCCCGACGCTCTCGACCATCGCCGTCACGCCCGCGACCACCAGCATCGGCGTTGCCGGCACGCAGCAGTTCGTCGCAACCGGCACTTACAGTGACGAGTCGACCAAAACCATCACTTCGACCGTGACCTGGACGTCTTCCAGCACCGCGACCGCGACCATCAACTCGGCCGGCCTCGCCACCGGCGTTGCCGCAGGATCGTCGACCATTACCGCGTCTCTCAGCGGCATCAGCGGAACCGCGTCCCTTAAGGTAACAACCACGGCGCCCACGCTGTCTTCGATCGCCGTCACGCCTGCGACCGCCAGCATCGCCGTCAGCGCCAGCCAGCAGAACGTCGCCTCCGGCTCCACGCAACAATTCACCGCAACCGCGACCTACACCAACGGGACAACCGGCAACGTCACAACCACTGCAACCTGGACTTCCTCCAACACTTCCGTTGCCGCCATCAATTCCTCGGGGCTGGCCACCGGTGTCGGCGTCGGCACGTCCACCATCAAGGCATCCCTCTCAGGCTACAGCGAAACCGCGACCCTCACGGTCACCGCCCCCGTTATCTCCTCCATTGCGGTAACGCCTAACCCGGCGTCCTTTGCATCCGACGCTTCACAGCAATTCGCCGCGACCGCAACCTATAACAACGGCGCCACCGCCAACGTCTCTTCGACCGCAACGTGGACATCCTCCAATACTGCTGCGGCCACTGTGGACGACGTCGGCCTCGCCAGCGGCGTTGCAGCGGGAACCACAAGCATCAAAGCCGCAGTCGGTAACGTCAGCGGAACGGCCGCAGCCACGGTCACCGTTGCCTCGACCGCTGCCGTCAGCATTCCCACGTGGCACGTCGACAACAATCGCAGCGGCCTGAACGCGAAAGAAATGACGCTCACACCAACGAATGTGACGTCCTCCACTTTCGGCAAGCTCTTCTCCTATCTGGTCGATGGCTACGTCTACGGCGAACCGCTCATCGTTGCCAACGTCACCGTCAACGGCGCTTCGCACAATGTCCTCTACGTCGCAACCGAGTACGACAGCGTCTACGCCTTCGACGCCGACAACGGCAGCCAGACGCCGCTGTGGAAGACATCCCTGCTCCAGCCTGGCGAACTGCCGTTGAGCAACGCTCCGATTCAGCCGTGGCAGGGCGTCACCTCCACGCCCGTCATCGATACCAGCACGAACACCATCTACGTGGTCTCTACCCAGAAGGCCAGCGGTGGCAACGGCACCTTCCGCCTCAGCGCACTCGACATCATGACCGGCGCGCAGAAGTTTGGCGGCCCCGTCACCATCACCGCGTCCGTGGCCGGAACCAACACCGGCGGAGGCGAAGGAAACGGAACCACCGTTACCCTTAACACCGGCTGCATGCAACGCGCCGCACTGCTGGAAGCCAATGGCAATATCTACATCGGCATCGGCGGCTGCCCCACCGGTTGGCTGCTTGCCTACAGCGCCACCACGCTCGCTCAGGTCGGCGTCTTCAACGCCAGCCCCAATCTCCCTGGTGAGGGAACCTACGCCAGTGCCGGCGGCATCTGGATGGGCAGCGGCGGCCCCGTTGCCGACAGCAGCGGCAACATATACGTAACGACGGGCAACGGTCCATGGGATGGCCAGACTGCCTTCAGCGACTCAGTCCTCCTGTTCCCGCCCACCATGGCTGCGGGCCCCAACGGAACCATGCAGGAAGCCAATTACTTCACGCCGTCCACGTACCAATACATGGATTGCGCTGACTCCGATCTTGCGGCTGGCGGACTCATGCTCATCCCCGGCAGTCGCACCCTCGTATCCGCGGGCAAAATGGGGAAGATTTACCTCAACAATGCCGACAAACTCGGCGGCGAAAACTCCACCGATTCCGGCGCCGAGCAGGAACTGTGGTTTGAGCCGGATCTCAGTGCGCCCTACCAGTCGAACCCATGCAACGATGCGAATGGCAAAACTTATACCGCTGAAGTCAATGCGTACGAGATTTACGGTACCAGTGCCTACTTCAACGGTTATCTGTACCTCGGCATCAGCCCGACCAGCTCCAGCACCGTGGCGCCCATCCGTCAGTTCAAGTGGGATCCGGCCGCGCTCACACTGACGGCGGGCGCGTACACCTCGCCGAACAATACCGAGAACACGCGCGGAACCACGCCATTCATCTCGGCCAACGGAACCACCAACGGCATCGTCTGGGCCATCCTCGACGGCGTTCCGCTGCAGCAGGGAACTCCCACCGCGGCCACGCTCTACGCCTACGACGCGGACAACTTCCCCAACATGATCTACAACAGCGGACAGAAATCCGCGGACGCCGCCGGCTACTCCATCAAGTTCACCTCGCCGGTCGTCGTCAATGGCAAAGTCTATATCTCCACCGGCCACGATCTCACTACCGTGTCCAATCCTCAGGGCGAAATCGACGTTTACGGGCCGAAGTAGCAGTTACCGCTCTCTCTGCACTTCATTACCGCAAAGGAAAGGCCTCGCAACCCGCGAGGCCTTTTCCTTTCTGCACCCGCTGCAGGGCCGACGTTCTATAGTTGAAATCGAAGTTCCACACACTGGAGACAAACCCTGGCCTGCGACGACCTCAGAGAATGGATCAAAGTCCTCGATAAAACGGGCGAGCTCAAGCGCGTCCGTGAAGAAGTAGACCCCATCCTCGAGATGGCTGAGATCGCCGACCGCGTGTCCAAATCGGGTCGCGGCAAATCCGCTGGTGGCCCTGCCCTCCTCTTCGAAAACGTCAAAGGCTATCCTGGCTCCCGCGTTCTCATGAATCAGTTTGGCAGCGAGCGCCGCATGAAGCTCGCTCTCGGCCTCGATCCTGACTCCGGCTCGCTCGACGACATCGCTGGCCGCATCCGCGCGCTCCTCGAAGTCAAATCTCCCGAAGGCTTCCTGGAAAAACTCAAGATGCTCCCCATGCTCGCGGACATCGGAAAATTCTTCCCCAAAACCATCTCCGCGAAAGACGCGCCCTGCAAAGAAGTCATTCACCGCGACAACTTCTCGGTTCTTGATTTTCCCGTTCTGCAAACCTGGCCCCTCGATGCGGGGCGCTTCATCACCCTCCCCTGCGTCGTCACCCGCGACCCAAAAACCGGGAAGCGCAACATCGGTATGTATCGCATGCAGGTCTACGACGGCCGAACCACCGGCATGCACTGGCAGCGCCAGAAGAACGCCGCCGAGCATCTCCGCGAGAGGCTGCGCGCGGCATCTGGCAATGCCTCTGCCCGCGTTAACGCGATGGCTGAAACTTCCGGCGGAACCGCTAACATCACCCTCACCAACCTGGATCTCGCCAACAACAAACTCGAAGTTGCCGTAGCCATCGGCACCGATCCCGCGACTACTTTTTCCGCCATCGTTCCTGCGCCGCCTGAAGTCGAAGAGTTCCTCATCGCCGGATTCCTCCGCCAGCAGCCCGTCGAACTGGTGAAATGCGCGACCGTCGATCTCGAAGTTCCTGCCCACGCCGAAATTGTTCTCGAAGGCTACGTTCGCCTCGACGAGCTTCGCGCCGAAGGCCCGTTCGGCGACCACACCGGCTTCTACACCATGGCCGAGGACTACCCCGTCTTCCACATCACCTGCATCACCCACCGCAAAGATCCGATCTGGTCGGCAACGGTGGTCGGCAAGCCGCCTCAGGAAGACGCGTGGATGGGCAAAGCCGTCGAGCGCATCTTTCTCCCGCTCTTCCGCCTCACCCTGCCTGAAATCGTCGACATCAATCTCCCGGTCGAAGCCGTCTTCCACAACCTCATGGTCGTGTCCATCCGCAAAAGTTACGCAGGCCACGCGCGCAAGGTCATGAACGGCGTTTGGGCCATGGGCCAGGCCATGTTCACCAAATGCATTATCGTCGTCGACGAAGACTGCGACGTCCAGAACCTCACCGAAGTCACGCTCCGCGTCGCCAACAACATCGATCCCGAACGCGACATCCAGTTCACCCTCGGCCCGGTGGACTCGCTCGACCACGCCTCCCGCATGCCCAACTACGGCAGCAAGATGGGCATCGATGCCACCCGCAAATGGCCCGCAGAGGGCTTCACCCGCCCCTGGCCTCCCATGATCGAGATGGACGACGCCACCAAGTCTCGCGTAGATGCCATCTGGAAAAAGCTCGGGATCTTATAGGAGGGGGGGCCCCCTAAAAACCTTATGTGTATGAAAACGCACGGCTTACCGCAATACCATTTTTGTAAGTGTGGGAAGCAAAAGGCTTACAGGTGATTCTCTTGTAAGTGTTGGAAAATACGGTGGTTAGTCACGGCAGAAAGCTTCTTTTGTGCGCAGCCACAAGCCGTGGTTAATTCATTGACGGCCGGGAGGGCGTCAACTTCGGTAGGTCGGTTGGAAGGTCGAAGAACAGGCATGCGCACGAATCGAAGATCGCGCATCGGGTCCTGGGACCCTGATGATGACCGCGCAACAAAAAGGACTCGCGTTGGCGAGTCCTCCTGGTTCAGGTTGCTGATTTAGTTTGGGCGGGTTGGCGGGCCTGGGCAAGGAGAATCGGCATGGATCTGAACTTTGGTCACAAGAACGCAATTCACTCCGCCGCCTTCAATTCAATCGACACCAAATTCCGCACGCTCCGCGCCGGCCGTTTATCCTCGCTCACAATCAACCGAAACGGCCCCGTCGCTCCCAGCGGCTTCCCATCCATCGCATCCGCCACCAGCACCATTCCCGGATGAAACTCCGGATCGATCTCCGCCAGCGCCACCACGCTCCTGTAGCCGTCCGAACCCGTCGCCACCACGTAATCCGTCAGCGCCTTCCCATGCAGCGCCTCCCCATGTGGAACCCCCAGCTTCGCCAGCAAATCCATCAGCGGCACGCCGGAGAAGGTCTCATTGGCCTTGGTGTGATG
>DATHQV010000134.1:0-10063 GCA_035482355.1 Acidobacteriaceae bacterium
TGCTCATGCGGCGGGACGGAAGCGGCCGAGCGTGGCGGACTGGATGCGGGTGAACCGCGAAGTTCCGCGCATTGTGGATGCGCTGCCGAATGGGCCGCGGGGATTTGCGACGGTGCAGGTGTTTCTGGCGGGCGGCGTGCCAGAGGTGATGCTGCATTTGCGGCGCGCGGGATTGCTGGATACGACGGCGATGACGGCGGCCGGTGTGACGGTGGGCGCGTGTCTCGACTGGTGGGAGCAGAGCGAGCGGCGGCGGAAGCTCAAGGAGAATTTGCGCGAGCGCGATGGGATTGATGCGGACGAAGTGATTTTGTCGCCGGATCGCGCGCGGGAGCGTGGGCTGACGTCGACAGTGTGTTTTCCAGTGGGGAATGTGGCGCCGGAGGGATCGGTGGTGAAGAGCACGGCGATTGATCCGGAGCTGATTGGGGAGGATGGGGTGTTTTTGCATCGCGGGCCGGCGCGGGTGTTTACGGCGGAGACGGATGCGATTGCCGCGATCAATGCAGGAGCGATTAGCGCGGGCGATGTGATGGTGCTGGTGTGCTGCGGGCCGCGCGGTGCGGGGATGCAGGAGATTTATCAGATCACGGCGGCGTTAAAGGCTCTGCCGCATTGCAGGCACGTGGCGCTGCTGACGGATGGGCGATTTAGCGGGGTGTCAACGGGCGCTTGCGTGGGGCATATTTCTCCGGAGGCGCTGGCGGGCGGGCCGGTGGGCAAGATTGTGGATGGGGATGTGATTGAGATTCGCATCGATCGGAAGCAGATGAGCGCTTCTGTGCATCTGGTAGGAGAGAAGGGCAATATTTTTGGCGCTGAAGACGGGACGCGGCGGGTGGCGTTGCGGGCTTCGCGCGGGGATTTGCAGGCGCATCCCGAACTGCCCGACGATACCAAGTTATGGGCGGCACTGGTGGAGGCGAGCGGTGGAATTTGGGGCGGTTGCGTTTATGACGTGGAAAGGATTGAAGAGAAGCTAAGAGGTGGCCAGCGATGAAACGGTCAGCGATGGAGCGGTCAGCTAAGAAGCGGTCAGGGAGGGACTCGGGATGATTTTGTATCGAACAACGAGCGGTTGGGTGGTGGAGCAGGCGGGGCGGTTTAATCCGGTGGAAGAGACTTCGCTGGATGAGTTGCTGGCGCGGGAGGATTTGATTTCTTATTTGGAATCGCTGCTCAAGGCAGGGGCGACGGCTGCTGGTGCACTGCGCGCGCAGGATTTGCTGGTGCCAATTGGGAGCCAGGAAGTTTGGGCGGCGGGCGTGACGTATTTGCGGAGCCGGGCGGCGCGAATGGCGGAGTCGAAAGACGCGGGGGGCGGGGATTTCTACGATCGTGTGTACGCGGCGGAGCGGCCGGAGCTGTTCTTCAAATCGCATCCGCAGAAGGTGGTGGGGCCGGGCGCGGCGGTGGGGCTGCGCAGCGATGCGACCTGGTCCGTGCCCGAGCCGGAGCTGGTGCTGGTTATCGATCCGGGCGGGCGGATTGTGGGCTACACGATTGGGAACGACATGAGCTCGCGTGATATTGAGGGACAGAACCCGCTGTATCTGCCGCAGGCGAAGATTTACAACCGGAGTTGCGCGATGGGACCGGGGATTTTGGTGACGCGGGAGGTGCTGCCGGATTCGACGCGGATATCCATCTCGATTGAACGTGGCGGGGCGGCGGCGTTCGCGGGCGAGACGACTTTGGCACAAATGAAGAGGAAGCCGCAGGAACTGGTGGACTACTTGTATCGGGATCAGACGTTTCCGGTTGGATGTTTTCTATTCACGGGGACTGGGATTGTGCCGCCGGATTCTTTTACGCTGGAGAGAGGCGATTTGATTCGGATTGGAATTGATGGGATTGGGATGCTTGTCAATCAGGTGGACTGATGGGGCGGAAAGCATCGGCGAATCCCATGTCCCCAAACCCAGGGACGTGGGGCACCAGAATGTTGCAGAGGGAGTGGTGATGGAGACGGCACAGGTTTGGATTGGCGGGACGTGGCGGGCGGCGGATGCGGCTTCAGTATTTCAGGCGGAAAATCCTTCGACGGGAGAGAAGCTGGCGCGAAAGTTTCCGGTGAGCTCATGGAAGGACTGCGATGCGGCGCTGACGGCGGCGGTGGAGGCTGCGCACGCGCTGGAGAAGGTTCCGGCGGCAAAAATCGCGGGATTTCTGGAGGCCTACGCCACGGAGATTGAGACGGCGGCCGATGCGCTGGCTGCAGCGGCGCATGAGGAGACGGGGCTGGCGGTAAAGCCGCGGCTGCGGGATGTGGAGCTGCCGCGCACGGCGGATCAACTGCGGCAGGCGGCCAAGGCGGCGCGGGATGGTTCATGGCGCCGGGTGATCGTGGACGAGGCGCGGAACTTGCGTTCGTGCCTGGGGCCGGTGGGGCCGGTGGTGATTTTTGGACCAAACAATTTTCCGTTTGCGTATAACGCGGTGAGCGGCGGCGATTTTGCGTCGGCGATTGCGGCGGGGAATCCGGTGATCGCGAAGGCGCATCCGCTGCATCCTCATACTTCGCTGCTGATGGCGGGTTGCGCGTTCCATGCGCTGAAGGTGTCGGGCTTGCCAGCGGCGACGGTGCAGATGGTGTTCAACCTGGAAAATGAAACGGGGATCCGGCTCGTGAGCGATCCGCGGGTAGGGGCTGTGGCGTTTACGGGCAGCAAGGGCGGCGGGCTGAAGTTGAAGCAGGCGGCGGATGCGGCGGGGAAGCCGGTTTATCTGGAGATGTCCAGCTTGAACCCGGTGGTGTTTTTACCGGAGGGGATGAAGCAGAACGCGAAGAAATGGGCGGCGGAACTGGCGGATAGCTGCACGGCGGGGTCGGGGCAATTTTGCACGCGGCCGAATCTGGTGTTCCTGTTTGCTGGCGATGGGGCGGAGACGTTTTTGCAGGATGTGGCTGCGACGTTCGATGGGCGGGAGCCGCACGCGCTGCTGGCGGGTGGGGTGCGGGACCGGCTGCATGAATCGATTGAGGCGTTGCGGAGCGCGGGAGCGCAAGTAGTGACGGGAGGAAAAGCGCTGCCGGGGAGCGGGTATCGCTATGCGAATACGCTGCTGCGGGTGCCGGGAGAAGTTTTTTTGTCAAAGCCAGATGAATTTTTGCGCGAGGCGTTTGGGAACGAGGTGCTGGCGGTGACGGTGGGGAGCGACCGGCAGCTCCAGGATGCGATTGGGCATCTGGAGGGGAATTTGACGGCCAGCGTGTATTCAGCGGCGGCTGGATCGTCGGCAAGCTGGGGTTCTGATGAAGAGCTTTACGGGAAGGTGGCGCCGGTGCTGCGGCGCAAAGCGGGCCGGTTGTTGAACGACAAGATGCCTACTGGAGTGGCGGTGAGCCCAGCGATGAACCATGGCGGGCCGTATCCGGCGACGGGGCACCCGGGATTTACTGCGGTGGGGATGCCGGCATCCATTACACGGTTTACGGCGCTCTATTGTTACGATGCGGTGCGCGAAGACCGGCTGCCGGAGTGGGTGAAGGGCGAGGCTTCAGCGGATAGGGTGTAGGGTGAAGGCGACAGCGTGTAGCGTGTAGCGTATAGCGTGTAGGGGCGGCGGGTGCATCCTAAAGGGAATACTGCTGCGTAAAAAGTCCCGAAATGTTTGGGCAGCTCGCCGAAAGGCAGAGACGGCTGCCAGTAAGCGGGGAAAATTCCGCGTCTAAGAAAGTCAATGATGATGGAATTCCACATTTCGCGCGAGGCCCGCGACCGGTACCAGGTCAGCGACGTCCTTTTTAATTTTGTCGGCAATGTAATTTTTGGCAATCTGGCGGAGTGCCGCGAGTTGGCCTACCGGATGAGCGAGGCGCGGGACAAGAACGAGCCGGTGCCGCCGGGCGCGCTGTTTGCGATGGGGCTGATCGACGAGGTGAGCCACGCGCTGGTGGCGCAGTATCGCAAGAGCCGCGACCCTGAGGTTTCAGGAGCGGCACTGAAATGGTTTTCGGCGCGGATGGGCGAGGAGAATGTCGAGCGGCTGCTGAAGGGATTTGTTGCGGAGTTTCCGAACGTTGCGATTTACCGAGGCGAGGCGAAGCTGGACGAATGGCTGAACGGGTCGATGGACGGATTGACGCATCGCGAGGCAGTGCTGGAAGAGCTGATTCTGTTATGGCTGGCGAATCAGAATCCGGCGTTCAAACCGTTCAAAGAGCTGTATGACGACAGGAAGCTGGCGGCGAGCACTCCTTATAAGGAGGTGACGTCGGAGCTGAAGAGCTATTTTGCGACGCGACCGGACACGGGGATGGGCCGCGGCAACTTGCTGGACTTGCTGCGCGCGCCGATTGAGGCGTCTCCGGATTCGCTAAGCGGACAGCTGGCGTGGATCCGGGAAAACTGGACGCACTACATCGGCGAGAGCCTGAGCAAAGTTCTGCTGGCGACGGATGTGCTGAAGGAAGAAGAGATCGCGGTGTGGATGCGGTTTCATCCGCCGTCGGAGCATCGGCACCACGACCCAATCGAATTCGGCAAAGCCTATTACCCGGTGCCGGAGTATTCGCGCGATGGCGCACAGCATGCGGGCGATGTGGAGTACGAGCGGTTCAGTCCCGATCTGGACTGGATGCCGAATGTAGTGATGATTGCGAAGAGCACCTATGTGTGGCTGGCGCAATTGTCGAGGCAGTATGGGCGGGCGATTGAGCGGCTCGATCAGATTCCGGACGAGGAACTGGAGGCGCTGGCGCGGCGCGGGATGAACGCGTTGTGGCTGATTGGGGTTTGGGAGCGCAGCCAGGCTTCGCAAACGATCAAGCGGATGCGCGGGCAGGCGGATGCGGTGGCGTCGGCGTACTCGCTGGACAGCTATCGACTTGCGGACGATTTGGGCGGAGATTACGCGTACCGGAATTTGCGGGAGCGGGCGGCGCGGTATGGGATCAGGCTGGCGAGCGACATGGTGCCGAATCATATGGGCATCGATTCGCCGTGGGTGGTGGAGCATCCGGATTGGTTTTTGTCGCGGCAGGATTCGCCGTATCCCGCATATCGATTTGAGGGACCAGATTTGTCGCATGACGGGCGGGTAGAGATCAAGATTGAAGATCACTATTACGACCAGACGGATGCGGCGGTGGTGTTCCGGCGGAGGGATAACGCGAGCGGGCACGTGGAGTACGTGTACCACGGCAACGATGGGACGAGCTTTCCGTGGAACGACACGGCGCAGCTGAACTACCTGCGCGCGGATGTGCGGGAGCAGGTAATTCAGGTGATCCTGCACGTGGCACGGCTGTTTCCGATTATTCGCTTCGACGCAGCGATGACGCTGGCGCGGCGGCATGTGCAGCGGCTTTGGTTTCCACTGCCTGGGAGCGGGGGATCGATTCCGTCGCGGGCCGAGTCGGCGATGACGCAGGAGCAGTTCGATGCGGCGATGCCGCATGAGTTCTGGCGCGAGGTAGTGGATCGCGTGGCTGCGGAAGTTCCGGGAACGCTGCTACTGGCGGAAGCGTTCTGGCTGATGGAAGGGTATTTCGTACGCACGCTGGGCATGCATCGCGTGTACAACAGCGCGTTTATGAACATGATGCGGGACGAGGAGAACGCGAAGTATCGCTCAGTGATCAAAAACACGATCGAATTCGATCCGGACATTTTGAAGCGGTATGTGAACTTCATGAGCAATCCGGACGAGCGGACGGCGATCGATCAGTTTGGGAGTGGGGATAAATATTTCGGCGTGTGCACCATGATGGCGACGCTGCCGGGGCTGCCGATGTTCGGGCATGGGCAGATTGAGGCGTTCACGGAAAAGTACGGGATGGAGTACAAGCGTCCGCGGTACGAGGAGACGCCTAATCATCATTTGGTGGAGCGGCACCAGCGGGAGATTGCGCCGCTGCTGAAGAACCGGAAAGTATTTGCGGAGAGCGAGCATTTCGCACTGTTCGATTTCTGGCGCGAGGACGGCGCGGTGGATGAGAACGTGTTCGCGTGGTCGAACCGGCTGGGCGATCAGAGGGTGCTGGTGATTTATCACAACAAGTACGCGAGCACGGCGGGGACGCTGCATGGGTCCGCGGCGAAGGCGGATAAGCAGACGGGCGGATTGTCGCGGGTGCGGCTGCATGAGGCGCTGGATTTGCCGGGCGACGGCGAGGCGCTGCTGGCCTTCCAGGACAATGCGTCGGGGCTGCATTATTTGCGGCGGGCGCATGAGGTGCGGGAGCGCGGGCTATTTCTGCGGCTGGGCGCGTATCAGTACCACGCGTTCCAGAACTGGCGGGAGTTAAGGGCGAGCGAGGAAGCTCCATGGGACGCGCTGTGCACCGATTTGAATGGCAGCGGCGTGTGGAGTTTGGACGAGGCGCTGGCGAAGTTCAAGCTGCGGCCGGTGCATGCGGCGCTGCGGCGGGCGCTGGACGCGGATCTGCTGCGGTGCTATTCGGATCTGGCGGGAGAGGGAGCCGGCGGCGAGGACGCGCAGTTGGTGTCGCGCGCGAGCCATGCGCCGTGCGGACGCGAGGAGACGCTGGCGGGGCTGACGAAGCGGGGGGAGCGGTTCTTCCGCGAGGCGCTGGCGTCGATTGAGGATGTGCAGACGGAGCCTGTGGCGACGGAAGTGGTGCTCGGCGCGGCTGTTGAAGAGAAGGCAGGGACTGCTGCGGCTCCAGTCGATGTTACGGTTGATCGATTGAAGGCGGCGCAGAAGACGTATCGGTCGCTGCTGGAAGCGGCGGCACGGGTTCCTGAACTGGAGAGAGTGTGTGCGCACACGTGGCCACCGGAGGCGCGCGCCGTGCTGCCGAGTCACAGTCCGACGGTGAGCGCTGCGTCGGTATGGTCGCCGGTGGCCGCGTGGTGCCTGCTGCGCGCATTCGAGGATTTACTGCCTGCGGATCGGAATCGCGGCGAGGTTTTCGACACGCTGTATCTGCGGTCGGTGCTGGCGGAAGTGTTTCATCCGGTGGGGCTGGAAGGCGACGCGGCGCATCGTGCGGCGGTGCGGGTTCGCGTGCTGATTGCGCAGACGAAGGATGCCGGCACCGAAAATGCGGGGGGGATTGCCTGGAAGGATCCGGATGTGGCGTGGCTGACGGGATTGCATGAGTCCGACGGGCATCGGTACTTCAACAAAGAGTCGCACGAGCAGATGCTGTGGTGGTTGGCGTTGCCGCGGTTGGTGGCGCTGGCGGGTAAAGATGCTGCGGGAAGATCTGCGAGGACGCGCACGGCGCTGGGTGAGTTGGAAGTGGAGAACGATGGGGCGACGAAGGCTGCGAAGGCGGCGGGTTACAGGCTGGATGCGCTGCTGAAGGGGAGCGTGGATGCGAAGGCGGATGAGGCTGAGGATTTAGTCGTCACGGCGGATGTGGCGAAGGCTTCAGAAGGGCTGGAAGATGCGGATGGGCAGGAGGCTGAACCGCTTGCGGAAAAAGCCGGGCCCGGCCCGAAATGATGTTCCTCAGGGGCTAAAGCCCCTATCATTTGCGGTCTTAACGCCACGACTGAAGTCGTGCCCCTTCAAAGCGGTGCATTTTTCCGCAAGCTGTGACTTCGTCCCCTGACAGAAGATGTGAAGCTATTCGGAGCGGAGAGCTTCCATGGGATTGACGCGAGAGGCGCGGCGGGCGGGCAGATACGCGGCGAGCATCCCGCTCGAAAAGAGCAGGACGGCAGCGAGGGCGAGAGTCCAGCCATCGTGGGCTTTCACTCCATAGAGGAAGCCGTTGATCAGGCGAGCTGAGGCGAAGGCGAGCGCGGAGCCGGCGGCGACGCCGATAAGCAGCATGACGCCGGCCTGACGCAGGACCAGCCACAGGAGATTGGCGCGGCCCGCGCCGAGCGCGATGCGCACGCCCATTTCGCGGGTGCGCTGGGTGACTACGTAGGCGAGTAATCCATAGAGACCGGCGACGCAGAGCAGCAGAGCGGAGAAGCCAAAGATTTCGAGCAGATGGGCAGCGAGGCGCTGGCTGCCGTAGGAATCCTCGACGATTTGGTCCATGGTGGTGATGGGGGCGTGTGCGAGCTCGGGACTGGCCTGGCGGAGGATTTCGCGCAGCTCGGGGAGGATTTCGGAAGTGGGGCGATCGGTGCGGACGGCGAGGTCCATGGCGATGCCTTCGAGAACGGGATAGAAAGTGGCTTCCGGCGTGATTTGGGGAATGGCGATCTCGACTTCGGGCATGGACGGATTGGCGACGCCGGCCTGATGCGTGTCTTCAAGGAGGCCAATGATGTGGGTTGGCGCTTTGGGACGCAGGTTGACGAGCTGCGTTCCGATGATGGCGCTGGGGTTGTGTTTGTCGGGCGAATAGAGCCGGGCAAAGGCCTGATTGACGACGACGACGGGCTGTGAGGTGGCTACGTCCCGGTCGTTGAAGTAGCGGCCAGCTGCCATTTTGAATCCGAAGACATGCTGCACTTCGGGGCTGACGGCTTTGAGGAACGCGACGATGGCGTAGCCGTTCATCTGCATTTGGAAATGGATGGTGAAGGTGCCGCCGAGGGGCACAACGCTCATGAGGCCGGCGCTCTGCACACCGGGCAAGTGTTGCGCACGATCGAGCAGTGGCGCATAGAGCTGCTGGGTCATGTTACGGCCCGCGAACCGGAACGAGGGGATATCGAGGTTGGCGACGACGATGTGGTCGGTGCGGTATCCGAGCGGCACATGGCTCAGCGAGTAGATGGTGCGCAGGAGAAGACCGCAGGCAACGAGCAGCGTGAGCGACATGGCGACTTCGATGGATACGAGGGCGCCGCGCATGCGGTGGTGGCTGCGGCCGGTGCCGGACTGCAGTCCACCTTGTTTGAGGGCGGCTTCGATGGGAGCGCGCACGGCGATCAGTGCGGGCCACGCGGTGGACATGAGCGCAGAAACGACGGTGAGGCCGAGCAGGGCGAGGAGAATCCACGTGTCGGGAGTGGCGGGGGCAGGGAGCGGGAGGTGCCGATTTATTTCGCGAGCGAGCAGTCGGACCGAACCGAAGGCGAGGCCGGCGCCGAGGACTGCGGCAGCAGCGCTGAGGACGAGGCCCTCGACCATCATTTGCTGGACGACGCGCCAGCGGCTGGCGCCGAGTGCGCCGCGCATGGCGATTTCACGTTGGCGGGCGGTGCCGCGGGCCAGCAACAGATTGGTGACATTGACCGCGGCGATGAGCCAGAGGACGCCGGCGGCAGCGAGCAGAGCGAGGAGCGCCTTGCGGATGTCGTCTTTGACGAGTGTATCGCCGTAGCGCTCCACGAGGGTGTGGCTGTTCAACTGGCGCTCGTCCGGGTCGGTGTACTGAGTGGAGACGCGTTTCTGAATGGTGGACATTTCAGCAGTAGCCGATGAGAGGCGGACGCCGGGGCGCAGGCGCGCGATAACGCTGTAGTGTTCGGAATTCCAGTCGCGGCCCTTGTCGCGGTCACCGAGCTGGTTGGCGACCCAAACCTGCGGGCTGAGGTTGGTGGCATTGGCGGGAAAACGGAATCCCGGCGGCATGATACCGGCGACGGTATACGACTGGTTGTTGATTTTGACGGTGTGACCGAGGATATTTTTGTCTGCGCCGAAGGCTTCGTGCCACACGGCATCGCTCAGCACGATCAGGCCCGTGTTCCTGCCGGTGGCGTAGGTGGGCGTATCGGGGATGAAGCCGCGACCGATGTGCGGCTGGACGCCGAGGGTTTCAAAAAGGTTGGAGCTCACGCTCTCGCCGTTGATCTCCATGGAGGCGGTCTGGCCTTCGAGATAATTGCGGCCGCCCAATCCGGAGGAAAAGGCGATTTCCTGAAAGGACTGGCTTTGCTGGATCCACTGCTGGAGATCGAGCCACGGGACTTGCGAGCCTTCAGTGGATTTGCCGTCGTTCTCCTCGATGAGGACGAGACGCGATGGGTCGCGCCAGCGCACGGGCTGGAGGAGGACGTGATCGACGACGGTGAACATGGCCGCGGCTGCGCCTATGCCTAAAGCGAGAGTCCCGATGACGGTGGCGGCAAAGCCGGGCGAGCGGCGCATCTGGCGCAGGGCGTAGCGGAGGTCCTGGCCGAGGCGTTCGAGAAAGAGCCAGCCCCAGGCCTCGCGCGTGACATCTTTGGAGAGCGGG
>DATHQV010000135.1:0-2535 GCA_035482355.1 Acidobacteriaceae bacterium
ACCTATGTAAATGATGCGGTGATTCCGCAGGTGCGCAAGGAATCGATCGGCGCGATGCGAACGGCGGCGGACACGCTCAAGAACCTGGCCGACCGATTTGAGCGGCAGGCGGGCGAGTCGCGACAGAATCAGACAGGACAAAACCAGCCGGGGCAAAATCCTTCCGCACAAAATCCGTCGACAAACCAAACGTCGACGAACCAAACGGCAAGGGAGCCGCGCGGTTGAGCGCAGCGAGACGCGGTTCGGGGCTCGGGACGCGGTGGATGTATCGGGGCGCGGCGAGCGCCGCGATGATGGCGGTTGTGCTGCTAGGCGCGACGGGCTGCCATCACCGCGAGAAGGCACAGCAGGCGGCTCCGCCGCCGCAGGAGCTGCCGCCGCCGGTTCAGTCGCCGAGCCAGCGGCCGCCGGCGCAGACCCCAAATGGGCCTGGGGCGACGCGCATTCCGGTGACGCCGGCTCCGGCGGGCGGAATCAGCGCGGCGGATCTGGATTATGTGGCAACGCACCAGCCGATCCTGAGCGAGACGGGATACGCGACGTGGTACTCCGCGCCATACAAAGGAAGGCGGGCGGCGAATGGACAGGTGTTTGACGACGATGCCATGACGGCGGCGAATCGGACGCTGCCGATGGGATCGCTGATTGCGGTGACGAATCTGACGACGGGACAAACGGCGGTGATGCGGATTACCGATCGCGGGCCGTTTGTCGGGGGACGGATCCTGGACCTGACGATTGCCGCGGCGAAGGCGACCGGCGTTTATCGCGCAGGACTGGCGCGAGTGCGGATGGATGTCTACGCGACGCCGAAGCCCTACGATATTGGCGGGCGGTGGTGCGTGCAGATTGGCGCGTTTCACAGCGAGGATGCGGCGCTGGACTTGAAGCAGGAATTGCTGCGCACTTATCCGGGTTCGAACGTGATTGAATTTGCGGGCCAGAGCAGTTATTGGGTGCGCATCCGGCCGGCGGGCGACGACCGGCAGACGGCGGAATATATTGCGGATCATTTGCAGCCGGCGGAGGGCGAGGCGTTTTTGACGAGGCTGGATTGAGGCAGGGAACAAGCCACCCCAGCGACGAGGACCTGTCGCCGGGGACCCCGGCAGGGAACGAGGGAACAAGGCAGTGCGGCGGGCAAGCGAGTTACTTCTTTTTGAACTTTAGCCAGATGTCCTCGCCCGTGCTTATCTCGTGAGGCTGATCAAGCGGAAATCTGTAAAAACCGGGGATGATTCCGCTGTTGACTGTGCCATCTATCCCATGATGCGTTTCGAACCGGACGGGGAATGTCTTGCCGGGCGTTTTGGTAACTTGCATGTAAAACACTCGAACGTGAGTTTCTCTGACTTGCAGCATCCTGTGAAGGTCGAAATCTAGTTGGTCCCCCTTAACGAAGACAATTGGAGAGATCAGGGAAAGAATCGAAAGCTCGGCTCCTCCGCGTCGGGCGCTCCATTGCAGTGGTTTTGCAAAACTGCCGTCTCGCATCTTGCGCGGCGGCAATGGATCATCCCAGTTGGTTCCTACAAGCTGGAAAAATCCGGGATATACGCTCCCATCCGCGAAATGGAAACTACCCGAAACGAGAAGCTTGGAATGCGGCCAGACAATGTCTTTTGTGATTGCCTTCGTCCAAGGTGAGAAAGATCTCTCATCGATTTCGGCGGTTGGCGCAGTCCCGTCCTCAACGTGCCTCGCGATGCGCCAGACCGGATGTGTCTTAAAGTCGCGTTCGGTAAGGTCTTCTTCTTGCCTGATGTCCATGATTTCACTCCGCGTTTGTTGAGTGCATTTCTGTGGCGCAAGGACAGGGCGAGTCAGCGAGTCGGGTTCGTGCTATCCCACCCAAGTAAAGCTTGGATGGGGCACCCATGGAACAACGAAACGTATGTCGCGAGCGCAAGGCATCCACTTATCCCCGGTCCCCGGAAGCGAGGGACCGGGGCACCCATTGAGTTTCATCCCACCCAAGCAAAGCTTGGATGGGGCACCCCTTTTCTCGCGGATGCGACGACTAGCGCATCAGCGCAGCAGCGCTGAAGCTGCCCAGAGCACAGGCTCCTGGCCGTGGAAGTCGCCGGTGCGGCGCTTGCGTTGCAGATAGTAGTCGAGGCTCTTTTGGGGGTCAGGGGTGGTGGACTTGTTGGTTCCTTCGCAGATGCTGGTGACGTCGTTGTTCTGATCGATCATGCCGGTGACGGCGATCCATGCGCGGCGCGCTGCCGGACCATACGTAGCTGCGTCGAGCCAGCCGTTTTTCACTCCCGTAATCATGGCGAAGGTGAACATGCCGGTGCTGGAGGATTCCTCCCACGCTTCATCGTGATCGATGAGCTGACGCCACATGCCGTCGCTGGCCTGGTATTTGAGCAGGGCGGCCATCATGAGCTTGTAGCCGGCCATGATGCGCGCCCGCTGGGGATGATCGGCGGGCAGATCGCGGAGCATTTCCGCCATGCCGGCTGCGACCCAGCCGTCGCCGCGGCCCCAGAAGAAGGGAACGTCAGGCGCGTGATAGAAGAGGCC
>DATHQV010000136.1:0-9221 GCA_035482355.1 Acidobacteriaceae bacterium
GTTGCGTCTAGTTCCACGGCCTGAAGGCCGTTGCTTTTGCTGCCGCCGGGCCTAAAGGCCGGATGAATGGACGGCCGTGACGCCAGGCTGAAGCCTGGCTCTTTTGCCGCCGTGCTGCTGGCGCAGCACTTTATGGACGCGGAATTCACGTCGGAGCCTTGGTCTGGCTGTCCGTGCCGGCTCCTTTATCGGCCGCTTTGCGACCGATTCCCCTCGCTGACGAGATTGCGTTCGGGAAAGCTGTGGCCAGCTGCGGGGGTCCCTCGACCTCGCGCCGGTCTACTTTGGAGTTCGCTGGACGCTTTGCATGCGGCGCTTCGCTCGGGATGACAGTCGTGTGATTTGAAAAATTGCGCCGTCGCGCGCGATTGGTCGATGCGCGCTAGTGGGCGTTGGCTGCTTCCATCAGGCCGGGTCGTTTGTCTTCGGAGAAGGATCCGGATGCGCGCCAGAGGACGTGTCCCTGGCGGTCGACGAGCAGCACGACGGTTTGTTTCACGTTGGAGATGTCGAGGTCCTGGAGAAATTTTGGGCGGTCGATGAAGAGGGGAACGATCCAGTGCCAGGTGACGGGATCGGTCTGGTCGCTGCGCATGGAGGAGGTTTCCCACCAGCGGAAGACGAAGTTCACGCGGACGGAAACGGGTAGCTGGTAATAGCGAAACTGGAAGTTGGTGTGCTGGAGGGCCTGGGCGACGGGCAGCCAGGACTCCACCTCCTGCTGCTGCTCGGACGCGAAGGAGATGATGAGCAGGTCGATCTGGCCTTCCATGCCGCTGGGCAGAGTGACTCGTTGCTTGTCGAGGTTGTACGAGGTGACGGAGGGGAAAGTGACCTGTTTTTGCGCGTGAGCGACCGGGAGCAGCAGGAGAGCCAGACTGAAAGCCAGGGCGAGGGCCGCGATCGAAACGGTCCGGAACAGCGGGGTGGTCCGGAGCAGCGAGGCAGGCCAGTCGAGCAGGGCAGTCCAGTGGAACAGGCGTCTTGGGTGCGAAGAATGATTCATGCGGAAAGCTGAACGAATGGTATCACTCGGTTGGAGGCGGACCGTCGTGGTAGTGGCTGCTGTTCGACCTGGCTTGCGTGGCGCATTATCATAGGAGAGTGATGACTCCGCATTCCTTCCAGACCGATGATCCGCGCGTTGCGGCGATTGCCGAGAAAGTGCTGGCCGGCACGCGCCTGAGTTTCGAGGACGGGCTGGCGCTGTACGGTTCAGGCGACGTTCTAGCTGTTGGATGGCTGGCGAACCACGTACGTGAGCAGATGCACGGGGATGTGACGTATTTCAACGTTAACCGGCATATCAATCCGACGAATGTATGCGTGGCGGCGTGCCGGCTGTGCGCGTTTGGGCGGACGAAGGGCGCTGAGGGCTCGTACACCATGGCGCTGGAGCAGGCGTGGGAAACGGCGGCGTCGGGGTACAGCGAAGCGGTGACGGAATTTCACATTGTGGGCGGGCTGCATCCGGATCTGCCGTTTGAATACTTTCTCGACCTGGTGCGCGGGCTGAAGGAACGCTTTCCGAAGGTGCACATTAAGGCCTTCACCATGGTGGAGGTCGCGTATCTGGCGAAGCGGGCGAAGCTTACGATTCCGGAGACGCTGGTGAAGATGAAGGAAGCGGGCGTGGATTCGCTGCCAGGGGGCGGGGCGGAGATTTTCGCGGACCGGATTCGGCACATCATCTGCGATCACAAGATTGACGGCAGCGAGTGGCTGGAGACGGCGCGGGCGGCGCACATGCTGGGGCTGAAGTCGAATGCGACCATGCTGTACGGACACATTGAAAACGACGAGGATCGCGTCGATCATCTGCTGAAGCTGCGCGCGCTGCAGGATGAGACGCATGGGTTTCAGACGTTTATCCCGCTGGCGTTTCATCCGGACAACACGCCGCTGGAGCATCTGCCGCGGACGACGGGGATTACGGATATCCGGCAGATTGCGGTGAGCCGGTTGTTGCTGGATAACTTCCCGCACATCAAGGCTTACTGGCAGATGATGACGCCGAAGATCGCGCAGATTTCTCTGCGGTTCGGAGCGGATGATATCGACGGCACGGTGATCGAGGAGAAGATTTACCACGATGCCGGAGCGACGACGCCGCAGGGCATGCTGCGCGAAGAGCTGATGCGGCTGATCACCGAGGCGGGGCGGGTTCCGGTGGAGCGGGATACGCTATACCGGAATGTGACGCGGACGGAAGAGAGTTTTACCGTTAGCGTGTAGCCGAAGCGGGTAGCGAGCGGGTTAGCTGGCTAGCTTCGCTGCTAATTCCTTTTCATCTTTGCAGAACCAGATGGCTTTGCCGCGATTCGATTCGCGGACGAAGTCGCGCAGGGCCACGCTGGTAGTGACGGCATCGTCGATGTCGCCGAGGATGACTACGTGCACGCCGTACATCACAAACTTTTGCAGGAAGGCTCCGGCTACGCCGGTGCGCAGGCGGAAGAAATCCTCGGATAAGCGCGAGATGGGGATGGCGACAACGCTGGCGCCCTGACTGCGGGCGTCGCCGATGAGGGTTACGGCGTCGTCGGGGGTGGTGAAGGGAGGGCCGTCAGCATCCGGCTCGCAGATGGAGATGGTTCCGAGTTGGTAATACCTGGCGGGCATGCGGACAGTGTAACTGGGGGAGAACCGTGGGATAATCGGTCCGAAATTCAGGAGCCGGTAAGAAGATGACTTTGCCCATCGACCTCTGTTTCTTGTATGGAAGAACGCCGCCGCCGTGGCCGGTCTGGGTCATCGTGGTGGGGATGGGCGTCGTCGGCGCCTGTGCGAGCTCGTGGCAGTTTTGGGTGCAGCGGGCGAAGGGTATTCGGGGGCGGAACTGGCCGACGGTTTCGGCGGTGATCGATATTGCCAGCGTGCAGAAACGGGTCGAGTCGGGGGGCAAGGGGCCACCGATCATCACGTGGGTTGTGCTGCTGACGTATGTTTATCGGAATCCTGAACTACAGACGGGCGACTACGACAAGGAGTGCTATTCCGAGGACGAGGCTCGGGCCTGGGCGGAGTCGGTGAAGGGCAGCACGGTGATGGTGCATGTGGATCCGAAGGACCCGGCGAATTCGGTTTTGCGCGCGGAAGATCTGGACGCGGCCGTTCCGGCCTGAAAGCCGGTGCTTTTGCCGCCGCCGGGCCTAAAGGCCAAATGAGTGGATCGGCGTGACGCCAGGCTGAAGCCTGCCTCTTTTACCGCCGTGCTGCTCGCGCAGCACCTAATGAACAGACGCTTCCGCCGAACTGCAGGGAGCGGCTCGGAACTGGCAGCGGCGACGGGGAAAGACAGCTGTCAGGGGCTAAAGCCCATTTCAATTTGGGCGGTTTACGGCACGACTGAAGTCGTGCCCTGATTGCAACGCCGGACGTTAACCCATTAATTTTCAATGCTTAACGCGAGGCGGAAAAGTTTTGTGCTAATTCTGTGCTTGCATCAGTCGGCCAGCCAGTACGCGACACGGTTCGGCAACTGAAACTTCCTAAAGGCCAGCGATACATCCCGATCTATACGGGTAACGCGTCCTGCCTGAGGCCACAGTGGCGACAGCAGCGCCAGTTCTTAGTCTTCTCGATCTTCCAACTCCACTTCCAATAAAAGAGATTTCCGCAGCGGGGACAGTGAAGCCTGTTCAACCAGACACCGGCAGTCATCTGTCCCAGAAACCAAACCACAAACGCGATCAGTACCGTGCGGCCAGAGAAGTCGAAGCGAGGATCACGTTGGGACAGGAAGCCGAGGAGGGCGAGAAGCCAGAACGAATTCAGCGCGACCACGTACGTTAAGAATCGCCGCTTGCGATCCTTCCACGCCTCTGCGTACCGCTCAACATCGCTCGTCCGCACCATCGCCGAATCGGTCCCTTCGAATCATACCGTAGCATGGCTGGCGGAAGGTCAGCATACCGGAAGTTTCGATGCGGGGACACACGAAAGACAGCCGCAGATCCCTCGCTACCCATCTGCGATGGAGATGGCGCTGCACTCGGAATGACAGCTCAGAGCCTGGGATTGGCAGCCGATCCGGAGATTTGTGCTAATTTGTGCTTAGGGACGGTGCAATGAGTGCAAAGAGTGCATACAGAGCATTCCAAAATCAGCAACTTACGTGGAATCAATGCGCCTTTGTGTTGTGCCCTGACATGAAACGTGGATTCTTCGGCGATGAGGAGAGCACAGAGCGCGGATGAGGCTCAGGATTCGTCCCTCAGGGGCTAAAGCCCATTTCATTTTAGGCGGTTTACGGCACGACTGAAGTCGTGCCCTGACACGAAACGTGGATTCTTCGGCGATGAGGATTCTTCGGCGATGAGGAGAGCACAGAGAGCGGGGCACAGAGCGCGGCGGATGAGCCTCTGGAAGAGTCCCTCAGGGGCTAAAGCCCATTTCATTCTGCGCGCAGTACGGCACGAGTGAACTCGTGCCCTGATACAAGATGTGGGTTTTCCCGCAGGCTGTGAAGTCATGGCCTGTTACAAGATGTGGATTATCCCGCAGGCTGTGAAGTCATGGCCTGTTGCAAGATGTGGATTATCTCGCTGGCTGTGCAGTCATGGCCTGACGTGGAGTCGTTGGGGGCTTAAGCAGATTTCTTTTGGGTAGGCAGAGTGCGCGGGATGAATCCCGCGCCTGCCTGGCGTTTGGGCCGTTGTAGGCAGTGCCCTTCAAAGCAAGTTTATGAGTTGGTGCTACGCGGCTTCGTGGACGGGCTCGGGTTTGGCGCACGGATCGACGAGGCTGACGGCAGCGGTGACGGGAGGCTGACCGGCATCGCGGGGCGTTTTTGCGTCTCCCTGATTCTGCTTCTTCTTTGCGCGGTTTTTGCGGACGACGTTGGCGGCGATGAGGAACAATCCCACGAAGGTGACCACCAGCAGGCCGACGGCGACCATGCCGTGGAGTTGCTCGATGTCTCCGTAGAGCAGCGCGAGGCCGGCGAAGACGAAGAACAGGTGAGCACAAAAGACCTGGAGCGAAGCTTTGCCGAGGGTGAGGAACGGTTCGCGCGCGACGACGACGCGGACGTACTTGCGCAGCCAGTAGAAGAGGATCATGAAGGCTGCGATGTTGATGACGCGCAGCGGGCCGATTTGCCACTTATCGAGGAGCAGGCCGAGGGATCGTTCGGTGAGGTGCGGTCCGAGCCAGACGTGGCGGACTGCGACGAAGAAGGCGCAGATGGCGGCGCTGGCTGCGATGCCCCATCGGGGAACGCGGGCGAGCGGCAGTTCCTCGCGGGCGGAACTGGAGCCGAGCCAGAGGCCGGCGATCCAGACGGCCTGCCACGCGAACAGGTTGAAGGCTCCGGTTTCCTGCAGAGGGATTTGAAGATGGGTGACGTGGACGACCCAGTTGTGGACCACGTCGCGGAGGCCGAACTGCGCGAGCATCCAGATGAGCGCGCTGCCGGCGAGCATGATTTTCCATCCCACACGCAGGGCCGCTGACAGGATGAGCGGCGTGAGGAACAGAAACAGCACGTACATGGGGAGGATGTCGAAGAGCGGCGGGCAATAGAGCAGCAGCGCGGAGCCGACGATGGCGGTGGCGGGGTGGTTGAGATAGAAATTCAGGAGATTGGTGATGGCAGCGCGATGCGCGTGGACAGCCCAGCCGGCGCCGACGGTGAAGGCGAAGACCAGCAGCAGCATGTGGTAGCCGTAGAGCTTGAGCGAGCGCATCCAGAGGCGCATGCGGACGCCTTCGGGGTTCTGCACCAGTTCGCGGATGTAGAGGCGGCCGACCAGCAGGGCGGAGAGGAAGACGAATCCTTCAGCGGAGGATACGAAGCCGAAGGGCTGATTGACGAGATCGCTGAAGCGCGTGGGGAGATGGGTGAGCGTCATCCACACGAGGAAGAGGCCCCGGAGGGCGTCAAGTTCCGGCAATCGTTGGAGTTTGGGCAGATGCATAGGGAATAACGCCGTGCCGCAAACGCAGGACGCTCTTTTCCTTAGACGCCGATTCGCGGTGGGGGTTGCGAGGGGATGGGCAGATCGTGTTCGTGGCTGAGGTTTCGCTCAGGGGCTGAAGCCCCATGCATTTGGCGGGCTTGGCGGCACGAGTTAACTCGTGCCCTGATACAGGATGTGGGTTTGTCCGCGGGGTGTGGGAAAGCGGACGCGCTTCGCGCGTTTCACCCATCTGCCAGAACCGGGCAGACCCTTCGGCATTGCTCAAGCCAGGTTATTGGGCACTCGGGGTTCGATGAGAAGCTCCGGGCCTGAAGGCCGCTACGTTTACGGCGCCGTTAACGCCAGGCTGAAGCCTGGCTCTTTTGCCGTCGCCCTCCGCTTTCGCTTCGGGCCAGGGGCGACGATATGTGGATGTCTACGGCGGGAGTCAAATTGTGCCCTGACTCGAGGCCTCAGGGGCTGAAGCCCGAATCATTTTGGGGGCTTGGCGGCACGAGTTAACTCGTGCCCTGATACAGGATGTGGGTTTGTCCGCGGGGTGTGGGAAAGCGGACGCGCTTCGCGCGTTTCACCCATCTGCCAGAACCGGGCAGATATGGGGCATCCGGCTAATCCCAGTGACCCGGTCTCAATATGCGGGGATGCCGGTGACGCTGTGGCCGATGATGAGGGTGTGGATATCGTGCGTGCCCTCATAGGTTTTGACGGATTCGAGGTTCATCATGTGGCGCATGACGGGGTAATCGTCGGTGATGCCGTTGGCGCCGAGGACGTCGCGGGCGAGGCGGGCACATTCGAGAGCCATCCACACGTTGTTGCGCTTGGCCATCGAGATGTGTTCGTGGCCGGCTTTGCCGGAATCCTTCATGCGGCCGACCTGGAGGATGAGGAGCTGGGCTTTGGTGATTTCGGAGATCATCCAGGCCAGCTTTTCCTGAACCAATTGATGGCTGGCGATGGGCTTGTCGTGGAACTGCTTGCGGAGCAGGGAATACTGGAGCGCGGTGTCGTAACAGGACATAGCCGCACCGATGGCGCCCCACGCAATGCCGTAGCGGGCCTGATTGAGGCACATGAGGGGGGAACGGAGGCCGTCTGATTCAGGCATGAGGTTGGTTACGGGAACGTGGACGTCCTGGAGCGAGAGGCCGGACGTGACGGAAGCGCGGAGCGACCATTTGCCATGGACATCGTATGCGGAGAAGCCGGGGCGGTCGGTTTCGACGAGGAATCCGCGGACGCGGCCGTCTTTGGCATCGGGATCGCCATAGACTTTGGCCCAGATGACGGCGACGTCGGAGATGCTGCCGGAGGTGATCCACATCTTTTCGCCGTTAAGGATGTACTGGTCGCCAGAGCGGTCGGCGCGGGTGCGCATGCCGCCTGGATTGGAGCCGTAGTCGGGTTCGGTTAATCCGAAGCAGCCGAGTTTTTCGCCGGTGGCGAGTTTGGGGAGCCAGTATTTCTTTTGGACGTCGGACCCGAAGGTAAAAATGGGGTACATGACGAGGGCGGACTGGACGCTGACGAAGCTGCGGACGCCCGAGTCGCCGCGCTCGAACTCCTGCATGACCAGGCCGTACTCCACGTTAGACATACCGGCACAACCGTATCCGTGGAGGTTGGCCCCAAAAAATCCCAGCTGACCCATCTGGGGAACGAGCTCGCGTGGAAAACGTCCTTCGCGATTGCATTCCTCAATAATCGGAATCAGGTTATCCTCAATGAACTGACGGGCGGTGTCGCGGGCCAGACGCTCATCATCGTCCAGCAGGTTGTCGAATCCGATAAAATCAACGCCTTTGTAGGGGAAGGCCATGGTGTAAGGCTAGCTCCGAAAGGGAATTCTACCGTTCCGAAGGGTCGAACGGGAAACCGAGGGCCGCAGCGATGCGGTTTTAACGTCGTAAAACCTGCATTTCGGCGCACGGCAAAGAACGCCAGGCTATTGACGGCAATCGGCGAAATGCGGGATTTTGACGTAGAGTGTAAGTGAGGAATAACCATGGCTGGAGATCTGCAACTCACCTGTAGCGACTGCGGACAGGAATTCACCTTCACAAGCGAAGATCAGGCGTTCTTCCAGGAGCGCGGCTACACACCTCCGAAGCGCTGCAAACCGTGCCGGCAGGCAAAGAAGAACGAGCAGGCAGGCGGCGGCGGGGGAGGCGGATACCAGCGGGCTGAACCGAGAGGAACGGCAGTGGTTTGTTCCGGCTGCGGCCAGCAGACGACAGTGCCGTTTGAGCCGCGTGGCGACCGGCCGGTGTACTGCCGCGATTGCTACCAGGCCCAAAAGGGCGGCAGCGGCGGCGGCGCTGGGCGCGGTGCGAGCCGCGGCGGTGGCGGCGGCGGGCGTGGCCGGTACTAGGCGCGCTTCCTGATTGAAAATCGGAGACCGACGACGACCCACGGGTCGCCGTCGGGTTTCTGCGTTCAAAAATAGGCCGCTGGAATTTAGGGTCCGGCCAAAACGCTGCGACGGAAAATTTACGGTTGCTCCAGCATCGCTTTGAGAGTTTGGTGGAGGCGGGCTGTGATGTGTTCCGCAGAGTCTTCTGGTGCGAACTCGATGGGGTCGCCGACGTGTACGGTGAGGCGGCCGGAGCGGAACCAGCCTCTTCCTTTTTCCTTCAATTCGCTCAGCCCAGCGAGGGCTACGGGAATGACGGGCGTTGCTGATTCGCGCACCAGCAGGCCGATGCCGGGGCGAAAGGGCTGGAGGCCGGAGTCGGTGCGATGGCCCTCGGGAAAAACGAGGACGTTGTAGCCGCGGTCAAGCGCTTCGCCTGCGTGCTGGAAGGAGCGGCGGAAGCCTGCGCTGCGCGGCAGCGGGAAGGCATTGAAGAGAGCGGTGATCAGGAGCCATGTGATGGGCCCGAGCCAATCGAGGCCGGGGGCGAGATTGCGCATCCGACGCCAGTCGCGAAGCATGTTGCCGGCCATGGCCGCGGCGATGCGGCGACGCATGGGGCCGGGGAGCGCATACCAGATGAGCGCGACATCGTAGGTGGTGACGTGATTCGCGATGAGGAGGACAGGCGTGTTGGGGCTGAGGTGTGCGGGGCGCTCTACGTGGGGGTTGGCGAGCACCCAGACCAGGGGCTGCGCGATGAGTTCGATGAAGGCGGAGCGGAGCAGCGCGAATGGAGTCCACCACGGCCAATGCGGATAGATGTCGTGCTCGCCGGATTCGCGGTGGTCGGTGATGACGTTGGGCAGAGGTGCGGCTGAGAGGTTGGGGGCGGCGGGAATTGCCTGCGCGGGTTCGGTTTCAACTTTGCCCATATCAACATT
>DATHQV010000137.1:0-23406 GCA_035482355.1 Acidobacteriaceae bacterium
TGAACCCACCTTGCCCGAACAGTTTATCCTCGCACACTTGTGTTCTCTGTCACAGCGGGTCGCGCGACGCGGGGCGCAGACTTTTCCTGTGTACGGTTGGCGGCGGAAGTGCATGCCTCCGCCCAAAACCGAACCCAGGGAGACTCATGAGCGCACCCAGCAAAACAGCAATTTTCGACGGCAATGAAGCAGCCGCTTCCGTGGCCTATCGCTTTTCCGAAGTGGTTGCCATTTATCCCATCACGCCTTCGTCGCCCATGGCCGAATTCGCCGATCAGTGGAGCGAAGAGGGTCGCCGCAATATCTGGGGCGCCGTTCCAAAAGTGGCCGAACTGCAGAGCGAAGGCGGAGCCGCCGGCGCCATGCACGGAGCGCTGCAGGGCGGATCGTTTGCCACGACGTTCACCGCGTCGCAGGGCCTCCTTCTTATGATCCCCAATATGTACAAGATTGCCGGCGAGCTGACCCCGTCGGTTATGCACGTCACGGCGCGCTCCATTGCCACCCACGCGCTATCAATCTTCGGCGACCACTCCGACGTGATGGGCTGCCGCATGACTGGCTACGCCATGCTGGCGTCAAATTCAGTGCAGGAAGCGGCCGATCTGGCCACCATCGCGCATCTGGCCACGCTCGAAGCGCGCATCCCGTTCCTCCATTTCTTCGACGGCTTCCGCACCTCGCACGAAATCAATAAAGTCATCCCCATCGCCGACGAGACGATTCTCGCCCTGTTGGACGACAAAGCGGTTCGCGCCCATCGCGAGCGTTCGCTCTCCCCCGATCGCCCCGTCCTGCGCGGATCGGCGCAGAATCCCGACGTCTTCTTCCAGGCCCGCGAAGCCTGCAACCCCTTCTACCTGGCTTGCCCGGTCATCGTGCAGGATGCGATGGACCGCTTTGCGGTGCAGACGGGCCGCGCCTACCACCTGTTTGACTACTACGGCGCCCCGGATGCCGATCGCGTCATCGTGCTGATGGGCTCGGCTGCAGGCGCCACCGAGGAAACCATCGACGCGCTCAACGCCAAAGGCGAGAAACTCGGCGTGCTCAAGGTTCGCCTGTATCGGCCGTTTGCAGCGGAGGCTTTCCTGACCGCGTTGCCGGAAACCGTTCGCAAAATCGCTGTCCTCGACCGCACCAAGGAGCCGGGTTCCACCGGCGAACCGCTCTATCAGGATGTGGTGACCGTGTTCGCTGAGGCCCTGTCCAACGGGCGCATTCCCCTGTCGCAGTATCCGGCTATCACCGGCGGACGCTACGGGCTTTCCTCCAAGGAATTCACGCCCGCCATGGTTAAGGGCATCTACGACGAGCTCGGCAAACCGCATCCGAAGAATCACTTCACCATCGGCATCGACGACGATGTGACCCACTCCAGCCTGCAGTGGGACGAGACTTTCTCTACCGAGAACCCGAAGACGGTCCGTGCGCTCTTCTACGGCCTCGGATCCGACGGCACAGTCGGCGCCAACAAGAATTCCATCAAGATCATCGGTTCGGAGACGCCGAACTACGCGCAGGGCTACTTCGTCTACGACTCCAAGAAGTCTGGCTCGCTCACCACCTCGCACCTGCGTTTTGGGCCAGAGCCCATTCGCTCCACCTACCTCATCTCCCGCGCGAATTTCATCGCCTGCCACCAGTTCGAATTCCTTGAGAAGACGGACGTGCTGGCCGCAGCCGAGCCGGGCGCCGTATTCCTCCTGAACAGTCCGTACGGGCCAGAAGACGTCTGGCAGCACCTGCCACTCACCATCCAGAAAACCATCATCGAGAAGCACCTCCGTCTCTTCGTGATCGATGGCTTTACCGTGGCCCGCGAAAACGGCATGGGCACCCGCATCAACACCGTGATGCAGACCTGCTTCTTCGCCATCAGCGGCGTGTTGCCGCGCGATGAAGCCATCCAGCAAATCAAGAAAGCAATCAAAAAGACCTACGGCAAACGTGGCGAAGCGGTGGTTGCGCAAAACAACGCAGCCGTCGACGCGGCGCTGGCCCACCTGCACGAAGTGAAGGCGCCCGAAAAGGTTTCCGCCCACTTCGACATCCTGCCTCCCATGCCCGCCAAGGCCCCCGCTTTTGTGCGCGACGTGCTCGGCGCTATGGCTGCCGGTCACGGCGATAAGCTCCCGGTCAGCGCGCTGCCGCCAGGCGGAACCTTCCCCACAGCAACCGCGCAATGGGAGAAGCGGAACATCGCGCAGTTCATTCCGGTTTGGGACCAGGATCTGTGCATCCAGTGCGGCAAATGCGTCATGGTCTGCCCGCACGCGGTCATTCGCGCCAAAGTCTACGACAGCGCGCTGCTGCCCGACGCACCCGGCACCTTCAAATCCGCCAAGCCGAAATGGCGCGGCATGGACGAGCAGCTCTATACCCTCCAGGTTTCTCCGGAAGACTGCACTGGCTGCCAACTCTGCGTGGAAGTCTGCCCCGCGAAGAGCAAGGCGGATCCGGCGCACAAGGCGCTCAACATGCATGCGCAGCAGCCATTGCGCCTGTCCGAACGCGCCAACTGGGAATTCTTTGAGGCTCTGCCCTCCGTTTCCCGCGATCGTCTCTCCCACAGCCAGGTGAAAGACATCCAGCTGCTCGAGCCGCTGTTTGAGTTCTCCGGCGCCTGCGCTGGTTGCGGCGAGACCCCCTACATCAAGCTGCTCACCCAGCTCTTCGGCGACCGGTTGCTCATCGCCAACGCGACTGGCTGCTCCTCCATCTACGGCGGCAACCTGCCGACCACACCCTATTGCCAAAATGACGAAGGACGCGGGCCTGCCTGGTCCAACTCCCTCTTTGAAGACAACGCCGAATTCGGCCTGGGCATGCGGCTGGCCGTGGATCAACAGCACGCCTACGCAGAAGGCCTCGTAGCGAAACTGACGCCAGTTCTCGGCGAAGACCTGGTGCGAGCCACGCTTGAAGCCGATCAGTCGAAAGAATCCGGCATTAACGAACAACGCGAGCGGATCCGCAAAATCCGGGCGTTGTTGGCGACACAGGATTCCGCTGACGCCAAAAGCCTCGACTCCGTGGCCGACGCGCTGGTTCGCAAGAGCGTCTGGATCATCGGCGGCGATGGCTGGGCCTACGACATTGGCTTCGGCGGCCTCGATCACGTTCTCGGCTCGGGACAGAAAGTCAAAGTCCTGGTCCTCGATACCGAGGTCTACTCCAACACCGGCGGGCAGATGTCGAAATCCACGCCGCGTGGTGCGGTAGCGAAGTTTGCCGCCGGCGGCAAAGTCACCAGCAAGAAGGATCTGGCCATGGAAGCCGTCGCCTACGGATCGGTTTACGTGGCGCGGATCGCCCTGGGCGCCAACGACAGCCACACCGTGAAGGCCTTCCAGGAAGCCGAAGCATGGGACGGACCCGCGATCATCATCGCCTACAGCGCCTGCATCGCTCACGGATACGATCTGACCAAAGGCCTCGACCATCAGAAGGCAGCGGTCAACTCCGGCTACTGGCCGCTGATGCGCTACAACCCGGCATTGCGCGCGGAAGGGAAGAATCCGTTCATCCTCGATTCGCGGGCTCCTTCGATTCCGCTCGAGGACTACATCTACAACGAGTCGCGCTATACCATGCTGCAGCGCGCCCATCCGGAAACCGCCGCCCAGCTGCTGAAGCAAGCTACCGACGACGTGGAGCGCACATGGCGGGTCTATGCAGGACGTGCGGCCATGGCGGGACGCGAGGCTTCTCCGAACATCTCACCGCGCAATGGGCATGAACCAGCGGTAACGCCTGCCAGCGGCGATTAACAAGTGCTGTTGTTATTTCTTCAACTTTTCGTTGAACCGGGACCGAAGCAAGACTGCGGTCCCGGGCTTTCTTTGAGCGATGCGATCTGAATCCCCTGTATTTGCTGCGTTCCGATGCGCGAGCCGCCGCTGTTCTACAATGACCAGAAGCCGCTTGCCTGCATCGTTCGTTTGAGACCTTCTGGTTGAGCGAGCATCTTCTTATCATGATCGAACATCCTCTCGCGGAAGCCCTTACATTCGACGACGTTCTTCTTACGCCGGCCTCGAGCGAAGTCGTCCCTGCTCAGGTAAGCACGCTGACCCGGTTGACGAAGCGCATTGCGTTAACCACTCCTCTGCTCAGCGCGGCCATGGACACCGTGACCGAATCGCGCATGGCTATTGCCATGGCGCAGCAGGGCGGACTCGGCATTGTTCATCGCAACCTCACCATCGAGCAGCAGGCGGGCGAAATCGACAAGGTGAAGCGGTCGGAGAGCGGCATGATCGTCGATCCCGTCACCGTCTCCCCCGAGCAGCTGATCGGCGATGCGCTCGAAGTGATGCGGCGCTACAAAATCTCCGGCGTCCCGGTCACGCGCAATCGCAAGCTGGTCGGCATCCTCACGAATCGCGATCTTCGTTTCGAAACACGCACCGACATTCCCATCAGCGAAGTGATGACCAAGACCAACCTCATTACCGTTCCGGTGGGCACCACCCTCGAGCAGGCCGAAGAAATCCTGCATCAGCATCGCGTGGAAAAGCTCCTGGTCGTGAACGACGAGTACGAGCTGAAGGGCCTCATCACCGTTAAAGACATTCAGAAAAAGCTGAAATATCCCAACGCGTCGAAGGACGAGCAGGGAAGACTCCGCGTGGGCGCGGCCATTGGCGCGACCGGCGACTTTTTAGAGCGCGCCGCGGAACTGGTACGGAATCGCGTCGATGTTTTGGCCATCGATTCAGCGCATGGGCACCAGGCGCGCGTCATCGAAGCCGTTCGCGAAATCAAGAAGCGCTTTCCCGACGTCGATCTGATGGCTGGCAACGTGGCCACGCGCGAAGGCACGCAGGCCCTCATCGACGCCGGCGCGGATGCGGTGAAGGTCGGCATCGGTCCAGGATCCATCTGCACCACCCGCATGGTCACCGGCGCCGGCATGCCCCAGATCACAGCCATCAGCGAGGCGTATAAAGCTGCCCACAAGAAGGGCATCCCCATCATCGCCGACGGCGGCATCAAGTATTCAGGCGACATCACCAAGGCCATCGCGGCCGGCGCCAGCGTGGTCATGATCGGCTCGCTCTTTGCCGGCGTCGACGAAAGCCCCGGCGAAACCATTCTTTACCAGGGCCGCTCGTTCAAGGAGTACCGCGGCATGGGATCGCTTTCCGCCATGTCCCAGGGTAGCGGCGAGCGGTATTTCCAGGGTTCCGGCGACATCGACTCCGGCGAAGCCAGTGTCGAAGGCGTCGTCGCGCGCGGGCGCAACAGCGGCAACCGGCTCGGCAAGTTCGTCCCGGAAGGCATCGAAGGCCGCGTGCCTTATCGCGGCGCTCTGGAAGCCATGGTCTACCAACTGGTTGGCGGTTTACGTTCGGGCATGGGCCTGGTGGGCTGCGCGAGCCTCGAAGAGCTGCAGACCAAGGCGAAATTTGTTCGCATCTCGAGCGCCGGCCTCCGTGAAAGCCACGTCCACGACGTGATGATCACCCGCGAAGCCCCGAATTACCACGTGGAATAGGTTCGCCGAGCAAACATCGTCCCGAGCAGTCCAGGAGCCGCTCCGGCTCCGGATTCCGGGACGATTTCCGTTCGCTCGTCCCAGTAATAAACTCTCGCCTCCCCAAACATCGATGCTGTATGCTTCCCATGCCATTTTCCATTTTAGGGAGGTGGGACGACCGATCACGGGGGAAGCGATGTTTGACCACTGTGTGGAAGCAGAGCGCCTGGTGTGCTGCTTCGATCCGGATGCCTCTCTGGTGAAGGGAGCAACGGAGCATCTGATCATTTCGCCTCGCTGGGGACGCCTGCGCCGCGATCATCCGCTGCTGGCGGCAACGCCCCATCATCACGGGCCCGGCCACGCCTGGTGCACGGCGCGCGAAAATCTGCTCACCTGCCACGACCGGTCGGTCCAGCTGGCGATTGTCACGTACGAGCATCGCGTCAGGATCACGGCCCGCGTATCCCTTGAAGTCTTGAAAAACCCGCGCTTCGATCTCCATGCTCACTGCCACGCGGAACTCGATCGAGGCGGCGCGGAGAAAAATGCGGTACCCATGCGCCGGGACACCTTTTGGATTCGCACGCTGCTGCCCGATCCAGAGGGATACGCGCAATTTGAGTTTGGCAACACGTTTCTGGTGCCGATTACCGAATCGGCCATCGCCGCGGAGTCGCGCACCCTGCTCTGATCCCTTTAGCGAGGCTTTTGAACGGCATGTCCGATTCCTGAACAAGGTCAGGGCGAATACATAAACCGGCGGAAAACGTCGGTGACCGCGGTCACATCTTCTGAAGCCCCCGCGGCATGACCATATCGGTACTCCCCGTCTTACCCCGGAAAGGGCACAATGGCACCCACAAAAAATAAAACAGAAGACATGCGGGCCCTCGTTATCCAGATCGCTCGTGCCTTAGTCGACGATTCAGAATCCGTTGCGGTGGAGGAAGTGGAGCGCGAAGACGCCACTGTGCTCCGCCTGCGCGTAGCGCCCACGGATGTCGGCAAAGTCATTGGCAAGCAGGGCCGAACCGCGCGTTCCGTGCGCACGATCCTGGGCGCGGTCAGCATGAAACATCATCACCGCTACACGCTGGATATCCTCGAAGAGTCCTCGGCCGGGGTCGGACAGGCCACCGCTGGGGCGGTTTCGGCGGATTAAGCGGCCTATCTTGCGGGCGTGAGAACACAAAGCGTGCGCGCCCCAGCCGGGTCCGCCAGTGTGCATGCACTCGGTGATTCAGGAGCGTTGTCAGGCAGATTGCGCCTCGACTCGCGCGATTCCCGAGCTCTCCCCGGCGTTCACTGTAATTTCGGAATGCGGGCGGATCATGAAGCGCAGTCGTCATCGCCGGTCTGTGTACCGTCGCATTCTGGGGTTGCGGAGCGACTCTTCAGGAGACGACGCGCAGATTCGGCACCAGGCCGGAGTGTCGCCCCTCAAACTGCTGTCTCAACCATGGATGATGGAGTTTGGTAGCGCCATCGGGGATCGAACCCGAACTCTTCGCCTTGAGAGGGCGACGTGTTAACCAATTACACCATGGCGCCGCAGGTGTGCGGCCGGCTCCCGTGTGGGATCGGCCTCTCTCAATATATCAGCGGTTTGGGGGCCATGTCCCACACTCACAGCCGAGAATCTAGACTGGTTGCATGAGAATCTGGATCGCCGCCGTCGGCTCCCGCCCCCGCGAGGGCTTTGAGGATCTGGCGCGGCTGTATCTGGACCGAATAACCCCGCTCCTGCCTGGCGCAGGCGGCAAGGCCGGCGTGGACGCCCCCGTCTTTCGCACCGAGCAGGCGCTGTGGGATGCGGTGGATCGCGAGAAATCCAGAACTGCGCCGCTCCTGGTCCTCCTCGATGAACGCGGCAAGCAGATGGGGTCAGAAGCCTTTGCGGCATGGCTCGGGCGCGCGTTCGATGAGGGACTGCAGTTAGTCATCTTCGCGCTCGGGCCTGCGGACGGATGGGCAAAACAGGAACCGCGCCCGGCCGATCATCACGTGGCGATGAAATTGTCGCTTGGGCCCATGACCATGCCACACGAACTAGCGCGGGTCGTGCTCTGCGAACAGGTCTATCGGGCGCTCACCATTTTGAAAGGGCACCCCTACCACCGACAATAGGAAAGAGAATGGAGAGGCAAGAGTGGCGGAGACACGAACGGGATTGATTCTGATCAACACGGGCGCGGGCAAAGGAAAGACCACGGCCGCCATGGGGACGGCGCTGCGCGCGGTTGGCAACGGTATGCGCGTGCTGATGCTGCAGTTCCTCAAGGGCTCATGGCACTACGGCGAGCTGGACGCGACGAAGGCTTTTGGCGAGAACTTTGTGCTGCGGCAAATGGGCCGCGGCTTCGTGAAAATAGGCGGCGCAGAGACCGATCCTGAAGACATTCGCATGGTCGAAGCCGCGTGGGAAGAGGCACGGCAGGCGATCCTTTCCGGCGAGTGGGACATGGTGGTGCTCGACGAAATCAATTACGCCATCAGCTACGGCATGCTCGATCCCGCGAAGGTGGTCGAGACGCTGCGCGAACGCCCGGAGATGGTGCACGTGATCCTGACGGGGCGCAACGCGCATCCTTCGCTCATCGATATTGCCGACACCGTGACCGAGATGAAGCAGGTGAAGCACGCTTATGAAAAGGGCGTGCTGGCGCAGCGGGGAATTGAGTACTAGCCAGGAACCGGCCCGCTAAAAACCGGTCAGCTAAGGCCCGGCCAGCGACTAACCGGTCAGCGGAATGCTAGGTGCGCCACGCGTCAAAACGCGCTGCGCGGATTGCCTTCGCTAAGCCTTCAATGTCAGGGGCGAGCACCCGGTCTTCATCCAGCTTGCGCACGTGTTCCCGAACCACAGAAACAGCCTTGCCGACGCGTTGGGCGGGCTTGAGTGGCTTCCGATACTCCAGCCCCTGTGCTGCGCACAACAGTTCAATCGCCAGCAGGCGCTCCGCGTTCTCCACGATCTGATGAAACTTCAGCGCCGCCGTCATCCCCATCGAAACGTGATCTTCTTTTCCGCCCGAGGTGGGAACGCTGTCGGCGCTCGCCGGATGCGCCAGGACCTTCGCCTCGTTGAGCAGCGCGGCCGCGGCGACGTGCGCGATCATCAATCCGGAAGAAACACCCGGCGTCCGCGACAGAAATGGCGGGAGTCCCTCATTAATGTCGGGATTCACAAGCCGGTCGATGCGGCGCTCCCCGATGCTCATCAGCGTGGTCAGCGCGATCGCTGCTGCATCCAGCACCAGCGCCAGCGGTGCGCCATGAAAATTACCGCCGGAGAGAATGTCGCCCTCCTGCGCCTCATCTCCCGAAATCCCGCCGGCCGCGAAAATCAGCGGATTGTCGGTCGCCGATCCAGTCTCAATCTCAATCGTTGTGCAAGCGTTCGCCAGCGAGTCGCGCACCGCTCCGTGGACTTGCGGCATGCAGCGCAGGCAGTAGGCGTCCTGCACGCGTGGATCGTTGAGCCGGTGCGACTCGCGAATTTCGCTGTCAGCGAGCAAGCCGCGCAAATGCGCCGCAGCGGCGATCTGGCCTGGGTGCGGGCGCACCGCGTGGATGCGCTCGTCGAACGGCGTTGGCGTACCAGTCAGCGCTTCGAGCGTCATCGCTCCGGCCAGGTCGTTCAGTTCGGCGACACGAAGCGCGCGTGCCAGCGCGAGCGAGCCCACCGCGGTAATGGCCTGCGTGCCATTCAGCAGCGCCAGCCCTTCCTTGGCCTCCAGAGTCACTGCCGGCAATCCGGCTTGCAGAAGCGCAAACGCGGTGGGTACGCGACGACCGCTGAAGAACACTTCGCCTTCGCCGATCACTGCCAGCGCCAGATGTGCAAGTGGCGCGAGGTCGCCGCTGGCGCCCACCGATCCACGCGACGGAATCACCGGATGCATGCGGTGGTTCAGCAGCGAGAGCAGCGCTTCAATCAGTTCCGGGCGAACACCACTGAATCCCTTCGCCAGCACATTGGAGCGCAGCAGCAGCATGGCGCGCACGGCATCTTCGGGCAGCGGCTCGCCGAGGCCGCAGGCGTGGCTGCGCACCAGGTTGCGCTGCAGAGCCTGCACCTCGTCCGGCTCAATGCGTACGTCAGACAATTTGCCAAAGCCCGTGTTGATGCCATAGGCGGTGCCCCCGCGGGCGAGCAGGGCATCCACAACCGAGCGCGATGCGCGGATGCGGGGCAACGCGGCGGGGTCAAGGGCAACGGCGCGGCCAGCGTGGGCCACGTCGATGAGTTCAGCAAGCGTAAGCGGTTGACCGGATAGCAGGAGCGGCGAGGACATAACCGTTGATGGTATCGCGAGGGCCGATGCGGTTGCGAATCGCGCTGCGCCTCAGAAGACTCGGGACCGCGCTCAGCCGGTTACCGTCGGGCAAATCTTCTGTATCCAATCTGCGTGCCGCGTCCTATAGTGGTCAATGGCCCGTTCCGGACACTGCATCTGCGTCGATGCGCGCAGTTCCGCAGCCGGCTCATTTCCGGCCAGGCAAGCGCCGGGTACTTAATTCTGACTTTTCAGGGAAGCGGGGATTCAGGGAAGATGGCGACCAAACAAACTACACCACCACCGGCGTCGACAGGACCGAGCTACGTCGTACCCTTCATCATCATCACCAGCCTGTTTTTTCTCTTCGGATTTATCACCAATCTCAATATGTCGTTGGTGCCCCACCTCAAGAATGTGTTCAACCTGGGGTACGGCTGGGCCATGCTGGTGGAGTCGGCGTTCTTTCTCGCCTACTTCGTGTTTTCCAGCCCCACGTCGAAGCTGATTGAGGTCATCGGCTACAAGAAAACCATCGTCGTATCGCTGTTTATCCAGGTGATTGGCGCGCTGATGTTTGTTCCCGCCGCCAAAATGGTGAGCTTTCCGCTGTTTTTGGCTGCAATCTTCGTCGTCGGAGCGGGAATTACCGCTTTGCAGACGGCGGCCAATCCGTATGTTTCGATTCTGGGACCGGAGCACAGCGCCCCATTCCGCCTCACCCTGGCCCAGGCTTTCAACTCGATCGGCGGCACCATCGCACCCATCATTGCCGGTCATTACATCCTCACCGATCTGGGAGCGAACGCATCGCCAGCGTTGGTTGCCGGAACCGTGCGCGGTCCCTATATCGTTATCGCCGCGTGCCTCGCGATCCTCGGCCTTGCCATGGCCTTCATGCACCTCCCGTCCATCGGCATGACGCGCGAGTACCGGTCTGCTGCTCAGGGCGGTCCATCTGCGGAACACAGCATCTGGGGCTATCGGCACACCGTACTTGGAGCGGTGGGTATCTTCGTCTACGTCGGCGTTGAAGTCGGCCTGGCATCCATCGCCGTCAACTACTTCCTGCAGCAGGGCATCAACGTGGCCGCCACCGCTGCTTTCTTTGGAACCGGCAGCTTCGGTCAGTACGTCATCCACACCATCGGTCTGACGGACGCCGTCGGCATCGCATCGGCGCTGGTGTCGCTCTACTGGTTCGGCGCCCTGGTCGGCCGCCTGCTCGGTTCGTGGATGCTGACTAAGGTGAAGGCCGGCCCCCTGCTCGGCACCTTCGGTATTCTCGCTGCCCTGATGCTTGTCGTTTCGATGATGACCAGCGGTCAGGTGGCCATCTGGAGCCTCGTGCTCTGCGGCTTCTTCAACTCCATCATGTTCCCGAATATCTTCGCTTTGGGCATCGCGGGACTCGGACCGCTCACCAGCAAGGGGTCCGGACTGATCATGACGGCTGTCGTCGGTGGCGCAGTCATTCCGCTGCTGCTCGGCAAGTTGGCCGACCACTGGGGCATCCAGCACGCCTTCGTCCTTCCCGTCCTTTGCTACCTGTTCATCGCGTTCTACGGGCTGGCAGGGCACAAGCCGAACCGCGTGGCAGCTTAGTCTTTATCCGTCCTGACCTTCCGGCTCTCCAGGCCACCGCCCGGAGAGCCGCTTGCTTTTGGCCCGGGAATGGGTATCCAACGGGATACCGCTCGTACCGCGATGCGAGAGCGATCCCCCATATTGGCTGAAACTTTGGCCAGAGGATTGCGTCGAACCTGTAACAAGCGCGCTGAGCGCAACCTACGAGATAATAGTGAATATGAATGCAGCAGGGCGAAGACTGTTTGGGCCGGTAGTGTGTTTGGCCGCATGTCTGGCAATGGGACTGGGCTCCGCAGCAGCGCAGCAGCCCGCCAACAGCCGCGTGATGGGCACCGTGGCTTCGGTGAGCGCCAACACCGTCACCGTGAAGACCGATGCCGGCGCCAGCGTCAATGTCACCGTTCCGGATACTGCACGCGTTCTGCGCACCGCTCCTGGGCAAAAGACCCTGACCGGCGCGACGAAGATCACGGTGAGCGATATGGCCGCGGGCGACCGCGTATTGATGGTGGTAGCAGGCGATCCTCCCACCGCATCCGTCGTCGTCGTGAATAAACAGAGCGACATTGCCGCGCTGCAGCAGCAACAGCAGGCTGACTGGGCGAAGCGCGGCATTGGCGGCCTGGTCAAGAGCGTCGACACGTCGGGCGGGACGTTGACCATCACCCAGGGGACGCGGACCATCACCATCCATGCCACCTCCTCGACGGTTGTTCGCCGCTATGCGCCGGATTCCGTGAAGTTCAGCGACGCGCAGGCGTCGACCCTGGCGGCGATTCAGCCCGGCGATCAGGTTACCGCGCGTGGCGACCATAGCGCGGATGGCAGCGAAGTCACTGCTGAAGAGATTGTCTCCGGCTCCTTCCGGAATATCGCGGGAACCGTGGTTTCCACCGACTCGAATGGCGGCACTATTGTGGTGAAGGACCTGGTCACGAAGAAAACAGTAACCGTCAAATCGACGCCCGATTCCGACATGCGCAAACTCGATCCGCAAATGGCGCAAATGATCGCCATGCGTTTGCGGGCGATCGCAGGCGGGCAGGCAGCCGGAGCGGGCAGCGCGGGTGCTGCGGGCGGTGCACCACAAGCTGGCGGCGCGGGTGCCGGAAACGGTCAGTTCCGCGGCGCAGGAGCTGGCGGAGGCGCGGCCGGCATGGCTCGCCTGTTACAGCGCAGCCCGGAGATTCATGTCGCCGATCTGCACAAAGGCGACGCAGTCATGATCGTTGCGACGGCGGGCAATCCCGATGAAGCCACCGCAATTCGTTTGGTAGCGGGTGTAGAGCCCATGCTCGAGGCTTCCGCAAGTGGAAGTCAGAGCATGTTCTCGTCGGCATGGAGCCTCGGCGGAGGAGCTGGAGGCGAGCAGGGCGGGGAGGGGAATCCATAGGCTAGTTCATCCAGAATGAGCAGCCCACGCAGGGTTTCCGTCATTTTTTTCAGGTAGGGTCGCCGTGGCGATTCACGCGGCAGCTGACACGACGAATCGAAAAATTTATCTGTAAGCATGGAGCACTGTGAATCTTAGAAGTCTCAAGAGCTTGAAGTGTATGAGCGCGCGTTCGGCGCGAGTGGCAGGCACGTGGATCGCAATTTTCGCGGTCGTGGCTCTGTTAACGTTGGGCGCGGGCACCGGGCAGGCATGGGCACAAAGCGGCGCAACCGGCGGCATCCACGGCCAGGTGGCCGATCCCACCGGCGCCGTCATTCCCGGCGCGACGATTGTCGCCATCACGACATCGGGCAAAGTTGCGGGTAAGACCACATCCGATGGCGGAGGCTCGTTTTCCATCAGCGGCCTCGCCCCTGGAACCTATAGCGTGACTGCGACCGCCCAGGGCTTCGCGGCATTCCGCGTCCCGGGCATCGTTGTCGCCGCAGGACAAATGCGCACCGTCAATCCGGCGCTCGCGATTGCCATGGAGCAGCAGCAGATCGAAGTGCAGGCGGAGAACACCACCATAGGCACCAGTCCCGACGCCAACGCGAGTGCTGTCGTGATTAAGGGCGCTGACCTCGACGCCCTCTCCGACGATCCGGACGAATTGCAGAACGAGTTGACCGCGCTGGCCGGCCCTTCCGCTGGGCCGAACGGCGGCCAGATCTATATCGACGGCTTCACTGGCGGACAGTTGCCGCCGAAGTCGTCCATCCGCGAAATTCGCGTCAACCAGAATCCCTTCTCGGCGGAATACGATCGCCTCGGCTACGGCCGCATCGAGATTTTCACCAAGCCAGGCACCGATCATCTCCACGGAGATGTTCAGGTGCAGGGGAATGACTCATCGTTCAATTCGCAGAACCCTCTGCTGCAAAAGCAGACGGAGCCCGCGTATTACTCCTATAACCTGCGCGGATCGGTGGGCGGCCCCATCTCGAAGAATGCCTCCTACTTTGTGAGCGCCTTCACGCGTCAGCAGATCAACGAAAACATTTTGGAAGCCATCGACCCGGCCGACATTGCGCTGGAAAATGGAGTCGCGACGGGTCCTTCCATTGACGAAGCTTTCGCCAACCCGACGACGCGCCAGGACATCAGCCCGCGCCTCGACATCCAGCTCGGCAAGTCGAATACGCTGACCGTGCGCGAAGAATACAACCGGTCGAAGAGCACCGACGGCGGCCTCGGCACCTACAGCCTGCCCAGCACCGCGATCAATACCGATTCGCAGGAGAACAACCTCCAGGCCTCCGACAGCATTGTGATCAACAAGAATCTGGTCGACGATGTACGCCTTCAATACCGGCGCATCCGCAATCAGTCGACCGCGGTTTCCACTCTGCCGCAGTTCGGCGTACAGCAGACGTTCACCGACGGCGGCGCATCCAGCCAATACTCATCCGATCACGAGAACGATCTTGAGTTGCAGGACTACTTCTCCGGCGCCGTGGGATCGCACGCTCTTGGATTTGGCGCGCGGCTCCGGGCCTATCCCGACGTAAACGCCACCACGGCCGGCAGCAACAGCTCGTACGTCTTTGACAATCTCAACGACTTTCTCACTTGCTATTCGAGTACGCCCACCACCAACCCGGCTCCGTCGACCTGCCAGCCGCAGCAGTACACCTATACGAAGATCAACAACTCAGTTGCCCGCGCGGTTCCGTTTGACGCGGCGCTCTACTATCAGGACGACTGGAAGCTGAGCCCGCGGTTGACCTTCAGCTACGGCCTCCGCTGGGAGTCGCAAAACTTCATCAGCGACAAAGACGACTGGGCGCCCCGCATCACCGTCGCCTACGCGCTGGGTAAATCAAGCGGGAAGCAGCAACCCAAGACCGTCATTCGCGCCGGCTACGGATGGTTTTATCAGCGCTTCACCGTCTCCAACGGATTCGGTTCAAGCACGCCTTACGTGATTCAGGCCATCCACGAAAACGGTCAGAACGAGCAGCAGTTCATCCAGACCGCGACCACCAGCCAGCCCATCCCGTTCTATCAGTACACGGTGAATCCGATCTCGAGCAGCAGCAGCGGAACGAAAGCGCCGACCTACTACTCGATCGCACCGAATTTTCATGCGGCCAACGATATGGAATCGGCCATCGGCGTCGACCGCCAGCTCGCGAAGACGCTCACCGGCAACGTGACCTATATCTATTCGCAGGGCGTGCACCAGTTCTTTACGGATAACCTGAGCGCCGCGGACGAGTTCCCGCTGTCCGACGCACAGAATGACACCTATCCCGGTGCTCAGCCGCCTGCGCCGTTGACGAATAACCTGCAGTTCCAGTCAGGCGGATTCTACAAAGAGTCGCAGGTGATGGCCACCATCCGCGCCACCTACAAGCATTTCAGCTTCTTCACCAATTACACCTATAGCGACGCCAAGGGCGATACCAGCGGAACAGGATCGGTCCCGTCCGTGTCCAGCGATCCTGGGCTCGATTACGGCCGCACCACCTTCGACGTGCGCAATCGCTTCATGCTCTTCGGCAACTTCATGCTCCCGTACCAGGTTTCGCTGTCGCCCATGGTCGTCGCCAATTCGGGGACACCGTACAACGTCACCACCGGAACGGATCTGACCGGGAACAATCAGTTCAACTCGCGGCCTACTTATGCGGCCAGCTGCTCGGAACCTAACACCGTCACCACAAAATTCGGATGCCTCGACACCAATCCCTTCGGGACGGGAGAGAAGATCATTCCCTACGGTGTGGGCACCGGCCCAACTAACGTGAGCTTGAACCTGCGGCTCAGCAAGGTCATTGGTATTGGACCCAAGGTCGAAGGCGGCAAAGGGGCAGGCGGTGGTGGCTATGGTGGCGGCGGCATGCGCGGTGGACCTCCAGGGCTGGGCGGTGGCGGCCTCAGCGGCGCCCGCGGCGGCCCGGGGCGCATGGACGCCACCGTGTCGCGCAAATACAGCCTCACCTTTTCCGCGTGGGGAACCAATGTGCTGAACCACACCAACTTCGGCACGCCGGACGGTACGCTGGCATCACCCTACTTCGGAAAGTCGCAGTCGCTGGCCGGGAACTTCTTCGCCCAGTCATCGGCAGGGAACCGGAACATCTCGCTACAGACTTCGTTCAGCTTTTAGGGGCGAACCGCGCAATCCAGCAAAACGGCGGCCGTGGGCCGCCGTTTTGCCGTTCATTGCCGCCTCGCACATCATCGTATTTGCTGGGAGTCCCGCCACACCCGGTACAGCCCCCACGCCGCCAGCGTGGTGCTGTCCTGAATCGTCCCGTCTAACAGCATCTGCTCGAACTCTGCGACCGTCGCCGTGCGGACGACCAGATCGTCCTCCTCAGGATCGAGATCGCGCTCGGCATGCGTGAGCCCCGTCGCCAGATAGACGTACTGTTTCTGGCGCGCGAATCCATAGGCGATCCACAGATTGCCAAGATGCGTCATCCTGCCGGCGATCAGCCCCGTCTCCTCGCGCAATTCGCCCCGGGCCAGCTCTTCGGGGTTCACATCGGCCGTCTCCCATCCGCCCTGCGGCAGCTCCATGCAACGCTGCTGAATCGTGTACCGAAACTGCTCGACCAGATAAATGGTGTCGCTTTCGATAGGAATGATCACCGCGCAGTCGTCCTTATCGACCACGCCATAGATGCCGCGGGCGCCATTGCTGCGCTCAATCTCATCCTCGTGCAGGCGTAGCCAGCGGTTGCGGTAGACTTCGCGGCTGTTCAGGGTGCGAATGCTCATGGAATTCCAGCGTAACAGCGGTTGGCTAAAGTCCGGTTAGCTGAGCGACCGGCGTTACCAGCACTCTTTTTTCCGCTGCTCCCCGTTTGCCTCCAGCGGTCCCCGTCCGTACCATAGAGGAGAGAAGGTTCAGCGCAGTGATTTCGCGCCGCAAGCAAGGCGCGGCCATACGCATGGACTTCCACCATTTCGCCGTATGCCCCACGGCCCATTGTGCACACTGCGTGCCCGGTCCGGGGGAAATACGGCCCTGGAAGGCATACTTTGACATCCGCAGAAACCACCGAAACTACACCGACCGCATCCGCGGAAACTGAACCCACCGGCAACACTGTACAAGCCCCCGACGAGCACAGCCACGAGGGTCACGACCACGCGGGCCACTCCCACGCGCAGCCCACGCTGAATCCCGCCTGCACCCGCGAAGTGGATGTTGAAGTCCCCGCCGACGAAGTCACGAAGAGCTTTCGCACCGTGCTCAAGCGCTACCAGAAAGTGGCCCGCATCCCCGGCTTCCGCCCCGGCAAAGTGCCCGAGACCGTCCTGCGTTCGCGTTTCGGGGGGTCCATCCGCGAAGAGGTAGTGGAGGCCGTCCTGCCGCCCCATTTCCGCGCCGCGATGGTCGAGAAGGGACTTCATCCCGTTTCCCAGCCCCAGGTGACGAATCTGCAGCTTGAGGAAGGCCAGCCCCTCCGTTTCAAGGCGATTTTCGAGGTTCTGCCCGATGTCACCGTCGATGGCTATCAGGAAGTGAAGGTCGATAAGCCCGACACCACCCTGACCGAGTCCGAGTACGACACCGAGCTGGACCGCATCCTGGACGCCCATTCCACCATGGAGCCGGTCGCCGAGGATCGCGGCCTCGCCGATGGCGACTGGGCGCAGATCAATTTCAAGGGCGAATTGCAGGGCGAAGCGGCGGAAGCCGCCGAGGCTGTAGGCGCACCGCCCATCGAGGGGGCGGATGTTTCGATCGAAGTCGGCGGCAAAGACACCGTTGCGGCCTTCTCCGACGCCCTGCGCAGCAGCAAAGTTGGCCAGGAGCTGAAGTTTGAGGTCACCTACCCGACCGACTTTGGCCAGAAGCGCCTGGCGGGCAAGACCGTCGCTTATGCCGTCGAGGTTCGCGGCATCCGAAAGAAAGTTCAGCCCGCGCTGGACGATCAATTTGCCAAAGAACTGGGTGATTACGAAAGTGTCGACGACCTGAAGCAGAAGCTGAGGGAGCACATGGCATCCGACAAGAAACACAGGCTGTTGGCGGACACGCGCAACCGTCTCATGGATGCCCTGGTCGCGCGCTTCGACTTTCCTGTGCCGGAGTCTCTGGTGCAGACCCAGATCGATACCCGTCTCGAGCGCGGTCTGCGCGCGCTTGCGGCCCAGGGCATGCGAACGGAGGACATGCGCAAGATGGATTTTGAGCGGCTGCGCGAGGCGCAGCGCGAGTCGGCGGCCAACGAAGTGAAGGCCACGATCCTGCTGGATCGCATTGCCGACGTCGAAAAGATCGAGGTGGCCGATGAGGACGTCGAGCGCGAGCTCCAGGTTATCTCATTGCAAACAAGGGAGCCGCTGGAGAGCCTGCGTGATCGTTTGACCCGTGAGGGTAATCTGGCTAGAATCCGTGAACAATTGAAGAGAGAAAAGACAGGAAATCTTCTGGTCGAACGGCTGGCCTGAAGATACGGGTGACACCTGTCACAGCCAATGAGGCCCTCAAAGCCTCAGAAGTGAGAGAAGAGAAAAACATGGCGTTAGTACCCATGGTGGTTGAGCAGACGTCCCGCGGAGAGCGGGCTTATGACATTTATTCGCGTCTGCTGCGCGACAACATTATCTTTCTCGGTACGCCAATCGACGACATGATTGCGAACCTTATCATTGCCCAGCTACTCTTCTTATCCGGGGAAGATCCGGAAAAGGACATTCAGCTGTACATCAACTCGCCGGGTGGTTCCATTACGGCGGGGCTGGCCATTTACGACACCATGCAGTTCATTCGTAACGATGTGGTGACGTATTGCATCGGCCAGGCGGCCAGCATGGGAGCATTTCTGCTGATGGCGGGCACGAAGGGCAAGCGTTTCGGCCTGCCCAATTCGCGCATCCTGATCCATCAGCCGTCGATGGGCGGTCTGGGCGGCCAGGCGACCGACATCGATATTCACGCACGCGAGATTATTCGCATCCGGGAAATTACGAATAAGCTGATGGCGAAACATACCGGCCAGGACCTGGTCAAGATCGAGCGCGACGTCGAACGTGATTTCATCATGAACGCGCCGCAGGCCAAGGAATACGGGATTATCGATGAAATTATCGATCGTCCGCGCACCAGTCTCAGGTAGATCGGCGGCACCTGGAACGAAAAGCACGCCGCTGCCGAACCGTTGAAGGAGTTGTGGGGCATGAAGACGCGCACGGGATCGGACGAAGCACTACGCTGCTCGTTCTGCCACAAGTCGCAGGATGCAGTCGCTAAACTTATCTCCTCGCCGAGTGATTATCCGCGCGCCTACATCTGCGACGAGTGTGTCGCCGTCTGCAATTCCATTCTGGAAGACGATCGCACTGAGGCCACTACCGGCGCTGCTCCCGCGCACCTGCCCAAGCCGCTCGAGGTCAAAGCGTTTCTCGACGAATACGTAATCGGCCAGGATCAAACCAAAAAGAAACTCGCGGTTGCCGTCTACAACCACTACAAGCGCGTCCAGATGAACCGGACGCGCGGCACCGACGTCGAGCTTTCCAAATCGAACATCCTGCTGGTAGGCCCAACCGGCAGTGGCAAAACACTGCTGGCGCACACCCTGGCCAAGATGCTGGACGTGCCCTTCGCCATCGTCGATGCCACCACGCTGACCGAAGCCGGGTACGTCGGCGAAGACGTCGAAAACATCATTCTGAAATTGCTGCAGGCTGCCGACGGCGACGTGGCCCGCGCGCAGACCGGAATCATCTACATCGATGAAATCGATAAGATCGGGCGCAAGGACGAGAATCCCTCCATTACCCGCGATGTATCAGGCGAAGGCGTGCAGCAGGCCCTGCTCAAGATTCTCGAAGGCACTGTGGCCAACGTTCCGCCCCAGGGCGGACGCAAGCATCCCCACCAGGAATTCACTCCCGTCGATACCACGAACATCCTGTTCATCTGCGGCGGCGCCTTTGTCGGCCTGGAGCGCGTAGTCGGCCGCCGCATCGGCAAGAAAGCCCTGGGCTTCAAGGCCCTTGCGGAAAAGGACAGCCAGCCGGAAGTGCGCCTGCAACGCGACAGCGAGCTGTTGCGCCAGTCCGAGCCGCAGGATTTGATCAAGTTCGGGCTGATCCCCGAGTTCGTCGGGCGCCTGCCGGTGATGGGCATTCTCGATGAGCTGGACGAAGCGGCCCTCGTGGAGATCCTGACCAAGCCCCGCAACGCCATCATGAAGCAGTACCAGAAGCTCTTCGACTACGAAGGCGTCAAGCTCACCTTCACCGAGGATGCGACCCGTGCCGTGGCTCAGGAAGCCCTGCTGCGCAAAGTGGGCGCGCGCGGCCTGCGCATGATCCTCGAAGAGATGATGCTCGACCTGATGTACCACCTGCCCAGCAACAAGAAGGTGAAGGAGTTGGAGATTCAGGCGGATATGGTGCACAACCGCAGCCTCTCGCTCATGCTGCTCGATAAAGCAGGCTAGCTCGAATCGTAACCGCTTCTGCAAGCATCAAAAAGGCCGCCGGATGTCCTGGCGGCCTTTCGTTTCTGCTCTTTCCGCCCGCCATCCGAACGCTTCGCCGCGTGGGGTATCTGTTCTTCCACCCCATTTTTGTTCATGCTCCGCCGTCCATGCCCGGGATGCGTTACTCTTCTTTTAAGAGCACGACTTCTACGAGCACGAATTCTACGATAATGTCTCGTTCGACAGCCGCACCCCTCGCAGCCGCGAAAGGAACTCCGTGAGTCAGTCGTCCAAAGAGAGCCGGGAACGAAACGAACTGCGCAAGCTCCCCATGATGCCCATCCGGGACATGGTGATCTTTCCCCACATGATGACGCCGTTCGTGGTGGGCCGCGAGTCGAGCGTGCGGGCCCTGGAAGAGGCGCTCAACGGCGAGCGCAAAATCTTCCTCGCAACGCAGCACGATGCGCGCGTTGACGAGCCACGCGCCGACGAAATTTTCCAGGTGGGCACGGTTGGCAACATCGTGCAGAGCGTGCGCATGCCCGACGGCAATATCAAAGTGCTGGTCGAGGGGATCGAGCGCGCGCGCGCCATCGACATTACCGACACGGACGGCTTTTTTGTCGCCACCGTGAAGACGGCCAAAACGGCGCAGGAGACAACTCCGCAAATTGAGCAGCTGGTCCAGCGCGTAACTTCGCTCTTTGAGCAGTATGTGAAGCTGCAGCAGTCGCTGAATGTGGAGACAGTAGCCGCGGCCATTCGCACCGACGAGCCATCCCGCCTGGCTGACACCATCGCCGCCAATTTGCAGCTCGAAGTCCCGGATAAGCAGGAACTGCTCGACATCTTCGATCTGCCCGAGCGCCTGCTGAAGATCGCCGACGTCCTCGACATCGAGATTGAAAAGCTGAACATGGACCGCAGCATCCAGTCGCGCGTGAAGCGTCAGATGGAACGGGCGCAGAAAGAGTATTACCTCAACGAGAAAATCAAGGCGATCCAGAAGGAACTGGGACGCGGCGAGAAGAGCGAATTCGACGAGCTGAAGAAGAAGATTGAAACGTCGGGCATGCCCAAAGACGTCTTCGAAAAGGCGATTCAGGAGCTGAAGAAGCTCGAAGCCATGCCGCCTATGTCGGCCGAATCGACCGTCTCACGCAATTATCTCGATTGGCTGCTCGCCGTGCCGTGGAAGAAGAAGTCCAAGGAAACACGCAGCATCGATCACGCGGAAAAAGTTCTGAACGCGGATCATTACGGCCTGGAAAAAATCAAGGAACGTATCCTCGAATTTCTGGCCGTTCGCCAACTCGTCAAAAATCCCAAAGGCTCGATCCTGTGCTTCGTCGGACCTCCCGGAGTGGGGAAGACCTCCCTGGGCATGTCGATCGCGAAAGCCACAGGACGGAAGTTCGTCCGCATGTCGCTGGGCGGCGTGCGCGACGAGGCCGAAATCCGCGGACATCGCCGCACTTACATCGGCGCCCTTCCTGGCCAGATTATTCAGTCGATGAAGAAGGCGGGCACCAAAAATCCTGTCTTCATGCTCGACGAGGTCGACAAGATGGCGGCCGATTTCCGCGGCGATCCGTCCTCCGCGCTGCTCGAGGTGCTCGACCCCGAGCAAAACTCCAGCTTCCAGGATCACTACCTCGACGTCGAATATGATCTGTCGCAGGTGCTGTTCGTCGCCACCGCCAACGTGCTGCACACCATCCCGGCCGCGCTGCAGGACCGCATGGAAGTGCTGCGCCTGCACGGCTACACCGAAGCGGAAAAGCTGGAAATCGCCAAGCAATATCTGGTGAAGAAACAGCGCGACAACACCGGCCTCACAGAGAAAAACGTCACCTTCACCGACACCGCGCTGCAGGACATGATCCGCAATTACACCCGCGAGGCCGGTGTCCGCAACCTCGAACGCGAGATCGGCAATGTCTGCCGCAAGGTGGCGCGCCGCGTGGTCAGGAGCAACGCGAAACACAAAGACGCGTTAACGCCGGAGAATCTGCCGGACTTTCTGGGCGTGCCCAAATATTCCGACTCCATGGTGCACGAGAAGAACGAAATCGGCCTGGTGAATGGGCTGGCGTGGACTGAAGTTGGCGGCAGCATTCTGCAGACTGAAGTGCAGGTCCTCGACGGCAAGGGTAAGCTCACCACCACCGGCCAGCTCGGCGATGTTATGACCGAATCTGCGCAGGCCGCGCTCTCCTACGTCCGCAGCCGCGCGCAGCATCTGGGCCTGTCGCGCGATTTCTACCGCAGCGTCGACATCCACATTCACGTGCCGGAAGGCGCCATCCCCAAAGACGGCCCATCCGCCGGCATCACGCTCGCGACGGCCCTGGCCAGTGCGCTCACGCGCATCCCGGTTCGCCGCGATCTGGCCATGACCGGCGAAGTTACGCTGCGCGGCAAGGTGCTCCCCATCGGCGGCCTGAAAGAGAAGCTGCTGGCGGCGCATCGCGCAGGAATCTTCGAAGCCATTCTGCCCGCCGAAAATCGCAAAGACCTTCCCGATCTTCCGGAGAATCTGAAGTCCGCGATGAAACTGAACTTCGTCGACACCATGGATGAAGTGCTGAAGCTCGCGCTCGAAGGCCCGCTCCCCGAGCTGCGCGAAGAAACTCCAAATGTGCTGGAGTCCGGTGTCCTGACTCCGGTTCCACCAAACGTGGAGCAGCGCCCGCACCAGTAAGGCGGTTTCTGTCATTAGAGGGGCAGGTTCGATAGCGAGCCTGCCTTTTGCTTTTGCTAATCCGAGAATGCGCCCATCGAACCGTTTTCGATAAGCACATAAGAAGGCACAGCATTCCCCGTCCAATGGACCAGATCGAACGTGTCACCGGCTCGAACAGACCGTTCACTGACGGATTTGAAGGTCAGCGGCTTGCCCCGTTCGCACTGCTGAGGCTTGCTCGAAGCCTCGTAAAAATGTGCATCGCCCTGCCCGACCACCTGCGCGTGTCCATCGGCTTCCACCAGCACCGCCGTCTTCTCGTCGATGCCGATCCCGCGAATGCGGCCCGTTTGTCCCGACGCCAGAATCCGCGCCATGAAGACCAGCAACCGCCCCTCGCGCCGCCGCGTGTCAAAATGCGAGTCCGTGATGATCCCCCGAAGAATCGGAATCCCCAGCAAATCCGGTGCAATCACCACCTGCGATGCGAACGGATCCTTTAACGCCACGTCCGCCGTCAGGTCCGG
>DATHQV010000138.1:0-3000 GCA_035482355.1 Acidobacteriaceae bacterium
GGCTTCAGGCGCATCACCATTCCCGCGCACCAGAAAGAGACCGTGCACTTCACAATTACTCCCGACGATCTGCGCTACTGGAGCACCGCAACCCGAGATTGGGTGCAGGACCCCTCGGACTTCGACGCCTGGGTAGGTCCCGACTCAACGGCCGAGCTGCACGCGACCTTCACCGTCACACAATAAAAGAGACTCGGGTGCCCCACGTCCGGATTTTCGGACGTGGGAAACCTGTCTATTCCGTCCTCAGTGCCTTCATCGGATCGATCGACGCCGCCCGCCGCGCCGGCAACCACGCCGCCAGCAGCGCGAGCAGCATCATCAGCAAGGGCACGGTCAGAAAGGTGACCGGATCAAGCGGGCTTACTTCGAAAAGAAACTGCTTCAGCAATCGTCCCGAAACCGCCGCCACAAACAATCCCGCGACCGACCCCCCGAGCGCCAGCAGAAAACTCTGCCGGACGATCATCATCACCACATCCCGGCGGCGCGCGCCCAGCGCCAGCCGAATGCCGATCTCCCGCGTCCGCCAGCTCACCGTATACGCAATCAGGCTGTAGACACCCACCGCGCCAACGCTAACCGCCAGGAATCCAAATCCCAAAAGCAGCAGCGTAAGCGAGCGCGAATCTGAAGTCGATGCCGCGACCACCTCATCCATGGTCCGTACGCGCGTGACCGGAACCAGCGGATCAATCGATGCGACGACCCTGCGCAAGGCCGCCGCCGTGTCTGCCGCGCCCGTCTACGACCGCAGCAGGATCGTCATCACCGGCTGTTCATCCTTCTCAGTCATCGGCAGATACACTTCATCGTCGAAGCCGCTCTCCAGACCCTCATGGTGCGTGTTGCTCACCACCCCCACAACCACCGACGCCACCTTGGGATCGAGCAGCCCTGGCGATGGCTCATCGGCCACTTCCTCGACGTGTTTGCCAATCGGATCCTCATGAGGCCACAACAGCTCCGCCGTGCGCTGGTTGATCACAATAGCGCGGCTTGCTCCCGACTGATCGGAATCCGTAAGAAACCGTCCCCTGATTAACCGCAGGCCCACCGTATCGAAATATCCCGTCGATACCGTGCGTCCTGCTCCCTGCCGCGCCTCTTGAGTAGGCGGCCGCGGATGGCCTTCGGCATCGTAGATGTAGTTGCGGTCAAAGACCCCGGACAAGGGCAGGGAATCCACGAGGGCTACATTCTCAACCCCGGCAATACCGTGCGACTGTTCCAGCAACTCGCGGAAGAAATTCTGGCAGCGCCCCGCCTGCCTGCACGCAGTTGAATCGAGCGCCACCTCCGCCGTCACCATGCGATCCGTCCGGAAGCCCGGATTCACCCGCGACAGGCTGTACAGGCTGTGCAGCATCAGCCCCGCCGCCGTAATCACCAATACCGACAGCCCGATTTGTCCCATCACCAGCAGCGTCGAGATCCGCGCCTCCGACGCCTTGCCGGCGATGTTCTTGCTACCCGACCGCAAACCCTCCTGCAGGTCCAGAGACGCCATCCGTATCGCTGGCACCAGTCCGAAGAGAATCCCTGTCAGTAGCGACGCGCCCGCTGCAAAGAGAAAAACAGGCCAATGCAAGGCGATATCTGCAATGCGCGGCGTGTCTGAAGGTAACAAGCCGGTCAACGCCCGCAGACTCGCCGCGGCCAGCACCAGCCCCACCGCCCCGGCCATCGCACCCAGCAGAACGCTCTCCACCAGAAGCTGCCGGATAATCCTGTTTGCCGATGCTCCCAGCGCGCCGCGAATCGCCATCTCCCGCTCCCGCGAGGTCGCGCGCGCCAGCATCAGGTTCGCCACATTCGCGCACGCAATCAGCAGGATCAGTCCCACCGCTCCGAACAGCAGCAGCAGCCTCGGCCGCGTGTCGCCCACAACCGACTCAAGCAGCGGGACCACCGTCGTATCTGCTTCCCAGCTATCCGGCATCGTCCACGGAAACAGCTTCAGCATCGGCGCATGCAGCCGTCGCAATTCGGCTTGCGCCGCTGCTGGAGATACTCCGTCTTTCAGCCGCCCGAAAGCCCGGTTGCCGAAGTCCTTCCACGCATCGATCGGATCACCGCCCTTGAACGCCAGCGGGATCAAGAACTGCGTATCAGCGTAAGGGAAGCGCACCCCCGCCGGCATCACGCCGATAATCCGCCGTGAAATCCCATCGATCCGGACGTTCTCGCCGATCACCGCCGGGTTCCCGCCAAAATGCTGCCGCCAATATCCATAGCTCAGCACCACCACCAGGTCCTGCCCGGCGACCGCGTTCTCCTGCGTGAAGAAGCTGCCCATCGCCGGACGCACATCCAGCGTGTCGAACGTGTTGATGGTCACTGCTGAACCAAACACCCGCTCCGAGCCGTCGCTCCCCGCCACATTCGATTCCGTGTCAGGCGAGTATCCGGAAATCCACTCGAATGACTGCGACCGCTCCTGCCACGCGCGAATCCAGCCCTTCGGGAAATATCCCGAGATGCGCACCAGACGCTCCTGCTGCGGATACGGCAATGGCCGCAGCATGATCGAATCCACCAGTGTGAAAATCGCGGTGTTCGCCCCAATGCCCAGCGCCAGCGTCAGAACCGCCGTCACGGCAAACCCCGGCGACCTCCGCAGTTGCCGCAGCGCGAACTTCGCATCCGCCAGCAGCGATTCCAGCCGCGGCCACTGCCACGCCTCGCGTCCCCGCTCTTCGATCAGCGCTGCATTCCCGAAAGCCCGCCGCGCGGCTCTTGTCGCATCCTCGCGGCTCATACCTTCACGCATGAATTGCTCAGTCTTCTCTGCGATGTGCTCGCGCATCTCTTCAGCAAGATCGCCATAAAGATTCCGGCGTCGAAAAATGCGTGTAAACCAGCTCATGAAAACTCCTATTCCGACCGAAGTGCCTGCATCGGCTCGATAAACACTGCTCGGCGCGCCGGCAGCATTGCAGCCGCAAAGCCCGCCAGGGCCAGCATCAAAACAGCAAAAGCGAAGATCCCCAGATCTCC
>DATHQV010000139.1:0-7852 GCA_035482355.1 Acidobacteriaceae bacterium
CCGAAGTCGGTGTAGAAGATGGGCAGCAGGGGCGAGACGGTTGCGGTGGAGCTGTTGGCGCCCGACGGGGTCAGGCTTGCAGATCCCTGAACCTGGCCATCGGCAAAGACAAGAATAGTTCCGGTGGGAGGAACGGTGGAACCGGTTCCGCCGGTCACGTTCACGGTGTAAGCGAGGGGAGCAGAGGGCTGGCTGGAGAGGGTAGTGAGGTTCGCGGAAACGGTGGTGGTTGTGGATAGAAGTGCGCCGGGAGGGGCGGAGACAACGACGGTCATCGCCGCTCCGAAGTCGCTGGTATTGGCGGACTGAAAATTGGCGTCGCCGGGATAATTCGCGAAGAGTGCATAGGTGCCGGTGACGAGGTTTTGAAAGACGGCTGTGCCGACTAAGACTCTTTCGCCGGCCTGTCCCATGCCGCCGGGAGTCAGCGTGACGTTTTGCGAGAGTGACCCGAGGCTGACGGTCACGGGCCCGGTGGGATCGATGCAACTTTTGGCTTCCATCCGAACGACGACGGGGAGGTTGTCTCCGGCGTTGAACGTGCAGGTCGGGCTGGAGTTGGATGAGTTGCATGCGGCGCCGGGGTATGCCGAGAAATTTGCAAAGTTGCCCTGCAAGACGGAGAAGGTAAAGGGTGCAGCGGTCGATGGGCTGTAGCTGGCATCGCCGGAGTACGAGGCGCCAATGGTGTAAGCGCCGGCGGGCAGCATGGGGGAGGGTATCCAGGTGGCGTAGCCAAGGGAGTTGAGGCTGATGGTGGCCATGGTGGCGCCGTTGAGGGTGTAAGTGACGTTTCCGGTGCCGGTGCCGAGGTTGTCGATGCCGCCGTTGGCGACGGCGACTGCGGCGATGGGGAGGAAATACGGGAGGAAGGTGGATCCGTTGGGATACGGGCCGCCATTGGGGCCGCCTAGCCCCTGGGTGGAAGCGAGGATGGGCTGGCAGACAGCGGCCGGATTGATGCTGCCATTCGCATTGAGGATGTCGAAGCCATCCAGCGTGAGAGCGCTGGCGGTGGGCGTGATGGTGACGGATTGAGGTTGCGAATGGCTGCCGGCGAAAGCGCCGTCTCCCGAGTACTGGGCCCATACGCCGTAGGTGCCGCCGGGCAAATTCGATAATGAGCCGGTCGCGGTGCCGCTGCTGGAGAGTGTGAGCACGCCGAGGCTTTGGCTGACTGGCATGGGAGCGTTGGTGAGGATGGAGACGCTGCCCTGCGGCGTTCCAGTGCCGGAGTTTGGCTTGACGTCCACGGAGAAGCTGACGGCTGCGCCGCGAGTGGCGGACGCGGAAGAGATCTGCAGCGTGGTGGTGGTTGGCTCGAAGGTGATGGAATTCCAGTTATTCACCAGGACGGTGGCGTCGACAGAGCCGAGGCCGCTGGCCTGGTCGTAGCCGGTTTTTGCTGGATATTCCTGGAGGGAATAGAAGCCGTCGCCGTTGGTATCGAGCGAACAGTTGGGCGATGTTGGTGCGCAGTCCACGTTGTTGCTGCCGAGGGTGACGTCGTGAAACGCGGTCGGCATTTGGTGAGCGAGGGGATAGAGGGTGAAGTCAGCCTGGCCCTTGCGGCCGTACTTCTGATTGACCAGGGCGAGAATGGCGGCCATGGCGGGCGTGGGCGCGGAAGTTCCTCCTACGATGGTGACAGTGGTCTGGCCGCTGGAATCGATGGCGCAGTCTCCCGGACTGGCGCAGATGGGATAGCCGCTGAAGTTGAGCCCGTTGGAGGCAAACAGGGCGATGTCGGGAAGGTCGCGCACGCCATCGGCGGGGACGCCAGCGCCGGATTGCCAGGTGGGCTTGGCGTAGCCGTAGAGAGATCCGGAGACAGGGCTGCATACGAAGGGCAGTGGGCTGCCCTGGGTGGTGGATTGAGCGGAGTTGATGCACCCGCTGGCTCCGCCACCAGCGCCGGGAACAGAGATGGCGGTGTTCTCGTCGAACGAACCGGTGGCATTGAGGCCGAAGGAGGTGTCCCACACCTGCTCGGGCAGCGGAGCTTTGAGGGAGCCGTTATTGGCGTCGTTGGTTTGATTCCACAAAGTCGCAGCACTGGCGCCGCCGGTGGCGTAGTCACTGTAGTAGAAGTCGGTCCCGCCGACGGAGACATTCCAGGGAGTGGAGGAGAGGCCGTTGACGGCGAGGCCATAGGCGACACGATATTGCGCGCCGGCATTGTCGCAGCCGGCGGAATCGCTGTCGCCGCTGGAGACGAGGACGGTCTGGCCCTGGGCTGCTGCCTGTTCCCAAAGGCTGGACCACAGAGCGTTGCCGGATTGCTGGAGGAAGCCTTCGCAATTGCCGAAGCTGACGCTGAGGACGCCGGCCTGATTGTCTTCGACAGCGCGGAGAGCGGCGAGGTAAAGGGGATCGAGAAGCGCGCTGGATTCGCCGATGTAGAGGTTAACCGTAGCGCCGGGGGCAACGGCTCCGGCTTCTTCGACGTCGAGGTAGGCTTCAACGTCGACGCCGGGGGTGGCGCCGGGATCGGTTCCGTCGATGACGATTTGGGGCGCGGGATTGGAGAGGCCGAAGAGCTTTTCGTACGACTGCACGAGCGTGAGGTTGATGTTGGAGTCGTTGAGAATGCCGATGGTCTGGCCGGTTCCGGTGACGCCTGCTTTGTAGAGGGGCGCGAGGTTGTACTGGGTGGCAAAGTCTTCGGGTGCGACGGCGTAAAAGGTGGACGCGCCGATGGGGAGGGTCCAGCCGGGCGTGGTCTTGCCGGTGCTGCGCGCGTAGGTGGCGGAGCCCAGCAATTCAAGATTGGGTTTTGCAATGAAGCTGTTGAGCGGCGAGAGGCTGCGGATCAGGGGCGCGAGGGCAGTGGGAATGCTGAGACCGGTCGCGTTGGCGAACTGGGTTTGGCCCTGGACGGCGTACTGGTGGATTTCAGTATGAAAGGCTTCGCGCAGCTGGGCGGCGGTTCCGGAGAACTCAACGAACTGGCGGCTTTTGGAGGTTTTCTCGACAGCGAATCCATGGGACTGGAGCCAGCCAGTCGTAGTTTGTAGGTCGGCATCGGATGCGCCGAAGCGGTCGCCGAACTGCTGCGGGGTGATCCATTGGTGGTAGTTTGCGGAGCCGCGGGTGTGGGCGTCCTGGAGGAATTGCTGGAGGGCCGCTTCGCGTTCCGGGGGCCGGTTCAGCTGGAGGATGAGGCGGCCGGTAGCAAAAGAGTCGGAGACGGCACCGCGGTCGGTCGCTGCCTGGGCCAGCGGATGCACGGTTCCGGGAAGGGGCACCAGCTTCGATTCGTCGATGAGCTGGGTTACGAGGGCCGATTGGGCGGAGGCGAGAAGAGGAATGGTAAGGCAGGAAAGAAGAACAAGGACGGCTCGATGGGATCTCATTGCAGGGCCCCCGGAACGGCTACTACTGCGAAGGATAACGTTCAATCGGCGGTTTGACGGGCGAATCGGCTGGGAAGACCCATCGGGCTCCGGTACGGAAGTGCGGCGAGAAGATTGAGAAAGAGATGGAGAAAACGCTGGTCAGGCTGTGAGAGAATCATCGGACGCTGGGTTTGGCAGCTCCGATTGGCGCGGAAAAAGGAGTGTCCCCATGGGTGAACAAGCCGTTGCAAGTCCTTTGACAATCGATATTGAGCGGAAGGGCGATGCGGTTGTGGTGATGGTGCACGGCCGGCTGGTGGCGGGTCTGAGCGATCTTCTCGCTGAGAAGGTGAAGCCGCTGGTCACGGAATCGAAGCGTGTAGTGATCGATCTGGGCGATGTCACCTTTATGGACAGCATCGGCCTGGGAACGCTGGTGCGGCTTTATGTATCAGCGAAGTCAGCAGACTGCAGCCTGGAACTGATGCATATTGGCAAGCGGATCCGGGAAGTGCTGGGGATCACGCACCTGTTGGATGTGTTCACGATCATCGGTGAGAAGGGCATTACCACGCGATTCTGATGGACGGCCGCTGCGGCTGGCGAGCCCGTGGCGCTGCCGACCACTGCCCAGAATTGCGAGCTGTGAGACTCCCTTTCAATTTGGAGCACGAGAGAGCATGAGAGCGGCGCGTGCGTGGGTGGTGCTTGCGGCATGCTGCGCGCTGTTGGCGTGCGGGTGCGCGCGGCATCGCGGCGGAGATGATGGGGCGCGAGGCATTGATGCGGGGATTGCGCAGGAGATCGACGGCATATGGGCGGTCGATAATCATGCGCATCCGGTGTTGGCGCCGCCGGCCGATGCGACGGATCGGGAGTTTGATGCGCTGCCGGTAGAGGCGCTGGAGCCGGAGTCGACGCCGCCTGGGTATCGCGCCGATTTTAACGAACTGCCTGCGGCGTGGAAGGCCTTGTGGGGATTCGAGGGGAATGCACCGCTGGACGCTGCGGGACTGGCGAGGCTGAAGGATGCGCGGTCGCGCGTGCAGACGCGGGAGGGTGAAGGGTATCCGGCGTGGCTGCTGGACCAGGCGAGAATCGGGACGCAGGTGGGGAACCGCGTGGCGATGGGGCGGGGCGTGGAGCCGCCGCGGTTTCGCTGGGTGCCTTATGTGGATGCACTGCTGTTTCCGCTGAATAACGGTGGACTGGCCCAGGGATCGCCGGATAAGAAGGAATTCTTTCCGCTGGAAGATAAGGTGCTGCGCCGCTATTACGTCGAGTCGAGTGTAGAGGCGACTGCAGGTACGCTGGACGTCTATCTTTCGCGAGTTGTTACACGAACTCTGGAACGGCAACGCGCTGGGGGAGCGATTGCAGTGAAGTTTGAAGTCGCGTATCTGCGCGGATTTGATTTTGGCGATCCGACGCAGGAGCAGGCCGCGAAAATCTACGCGAAGTATGCATGGGGAGGTGTACCGAGCAACGCGGATTACAAGGTTCTGCAGGATTTTCTCTTTCGCTATATCGCGAAGGAGTGCGGGCGGCTGGGGATGGCGGTACATCTGCACGCGATGGCGGGGGACGGCAGCTATTTTGGAGTGGCGGGGGTGAATCCGCTGCTGCTGGAGCCGGTGTTCAACGATCCGCGGCTGCGGAAGACGAACTTTGTGCTGCTGCACGGCGGATGGCCGTATGAGCGCGAGACGGCGGCGCTGCTGGAGAAGCCGAATGTATATGCCGATCTGTCGTCGCAGGACCTGCTGATGACGCCGCACACCCAGGCGCGATGGCTGCGGGAGTGGCTGGAGTGGGAACCGGAGAAGGTGCTGTTCGGGACGGATGGCTATCCGTTTTCCGATGAGATGGGGTGGGCGGAGTCGACGTGGATCGCGAACCGGAACGGGCGCGCGGCGCTGGGGATTGCGCTGACGGGGATGGTTCGCGATGGGGAAATCAGCCGCGCGCGTGCCGGGGAGATCGCGCGGACGGTGCTGCGCGGGAATGCTGAGGGGCTGTACCACTTTGCCGGAGCGAAGTGAGGCGGCTGCAGGATTCCGGATTTGCAATCAGGTGATCCGTCTACAATCCCTGATGACATGCTGCGTCATCAGGCTCGCGCGCAAACAATAACGGCTTTGGTGGTTCTGCTTCTGGCTGGGGCAGGAGTGCGCGCGGGGGCGCAGGCGGTGGATACGGATCCGCTAAACCGGCAGCCGGAGGTGCGGGACGCGTTCCAGCATTTCTACAGCATGGATTACGACGTGACGATCGCGCGCTTCGAGAAGATTCACAGCGAGCACTCCGGGGATCCGATCGCGACCGACTATTTGCTGGACGCGGTGTTGTTTCGTGAGCTGAACCGGCTGGACCTGCTGGATACGACGTTCTACGCGAACGACGGATTCCTGACCGGGAAGCATACGGTGACGGAGGATCCGCCGACGCGGGACCGGATACGGGCGTTGACGGACGAAGCGGTGAGCGAGGCGAGCGTCGAGCTGAGGGCGAATCCCAACAACGTTGATGCTCTGTTCGCGCGGGGATGGGCGCGCAGTCTGGAGGCGACGTATCTGGGGATGGTGGAGCGGGCGTTTGGCGCGGGGCTGAAGCAGGCGCTGGGCGCGCGTAACGACTGCGACCGGGCGCTGCAACTGGATCCGCGATATGCGGACGCAAAGCTGGTGTCGGGTGTGTATCAGTATGTGGTGGGCGCGCTGCCGTTTGCGTTCAAGCTGCTGGTTGGTATTGTGGGGATTCACGGATCGAAGATTGAGGGGATGGCGCTGCTGCGGGACGATGCCGCGCATGGCGTGATTACCAGCGTGGAAGCGCGGACGGCAATGATGCTGTTTCTCCGCCGGGAGGCGAAATACGGGGAAGCGGTGGGCCTGGCGCGAACGATGGCTGCGGAATATCCGCACGATTATTTATTTCGACTGGAAGAAGCGAATCTGGAAAAAGACGGCGGGCAGGGGATGAAAGCCGTGGATACGTATCAGCGGCTGATTGCCATGGCGAAGCAGCCGGGGTTTTTCTACTCCGCGCATCTGGAGCTGGCTTATTTTGGGATGGGCGACAGTTTGCGCGGCCAGCGGCGATACGCGGAGGCGGTGCAGGCGTACGTGAATGGTGCGACGCAGCCCTCGACGAGCCCGGAGTTGAAGCGGCGGTGTCTGCTGGAGGCAGGCGAGAGCTACGACCTGATGGGCGATCACGGCAAAGCTACTCAGGAGTATCAGCAGGTGCTGAACGCAGGCAGCGACACGGCGCAGGGCGAACTGGCGCGGAAGTATTTGCGGTCGGGGTATGGCGGAAGCTAGGTTCCAGATGTCAGGTGCCCGGGATTAGGAAAAGACACAACCAAAGCAAAGGCCACAGACGCGGCGAAGGCGGCGCCTCGGATTGGAGTGCGCCGCCTTCGTGGGTTTGCCGCCTTCTGGTTCGCCCAGCGTGCTAGTCGAGTTCGTCGACGTAGCGTGCCAGGATGACAGAATTACCGGAGGTTGGATCCTTGATGAGGAGACCGACCACGCGGACTTCGGTGGCGGAGCTGACATCGCCGACACCGCTGAGTCCGCCTCGGAACGATGTGCCGGGGAAGGTGTAGACGGTGACAGTTTGCGGGATGAGCACTCCGGCAAATCCATTGACGGTCATCTGGAAGGTGCCGGTGCTGGTGTCAGGGGAGTTAGCGACGACAGTGCCGTTGAATCCCCAGTGACGCAGCACGACGCGTTTGACGCTGAGAGCCTGCTCGTTGGCGGCGCCGGATAACGCTCCGCCGACCGTGACGTGCTGGCCAGCCAGCAGTGTTGATGGGTTGAAGAGGAACTGGGTGAGTTTGTTGTGCATCCAGTAGATAAAGAATTTCTCTGATCCGGTGAGGTCGACCTGAGCGATGGTGCCGTCGGTGATGCCGTCGCCGTTGGCGGGCAGCGTGCCGCGCACGTACATCTGGAAGTTGGTCGCGGCGCCGGAACTGGGCATGACGTCGGTGATGAGGCCGCCGGCGTAGAAGCCGTTTTGCGAGAGGATCGCGACTTCATCGGCGTCGATGGTGGAATCGGCTCTGTCGAGCACGCCGGAGATCTGGACGATGCTGGTGCTGGTGAGGTTGCTGAGGCCTTCGCCGTTGTCCCACTCGGTGCTGCCGTTGACGTTGACGGTGAAGACGCGGCCATGCGGACCCTGGATGGTGAAGCTCTGAGCGGACAGCGTTGGATTGACCACGCCGGCGTCGAACTCGTCGATGTACGCGCCAGGATCGCTGGGGCCGACCGCGGTGATGTCGAGAACCGGATCGACGTCGCCGGTGATTGCTCCGCCGGAGACCTGAATGGATTTGTCGAGGCGGAAATCCATGCGAATGCCAACGGGTCCGGATTGCGCGACGACAAGCGGATTGGCCAGGGTTTGCGTATACGTGGGGTTGGTGAAGGTGGCATTCATGGTCTGAACGGCGGGTGGCGCGCCGGCCTGCGTTTGCAGGTAGCCGATGGTGGCGCTGGAAA
>DATHQV010000140.1:0-79647 GCA_035482355.1 Acidobacteriaceae bacterium
TCAACGGCTGGCTGGTGGAGCGCATTGGAGCCAAATCTCTCTACCTCTGGATTTTTTCGGCCTTCACGCTCTCCTCCGCCTTATGCGGTCTGGCCTGGTCGGCGAACTCGTTGATCGCATTTCGCATCCTCCAGGGCATGAACGGCGGCCTGATGGCCCCGATGACGCAGATGATGATGGCGCGTGCTGCCGGAAAGCATATGGCGCGCTTCATGGGCTACGCGGCTGTGCCAATCCTGATCGGGCCAATCCTTGGCCCGGTGATCGCCGGCGCCATTCTGCAACACGCCTCCTGGCGCTGGCTCTTCCTGGTCAACCTGCCGTTCGGTGTATTGGCAATCGTCCTGGCGGTTCTCTTTCTGCCCAACGATCGCGAAGAGACGAGGTCAAGAGAACTCGATCTTCCTGGCCTGGCTCTCCTCTCTCCCGGACTTGTGCTTTTCCTCTACGGATCGGATCATCTCGGCGAACGCATCGGACTGGTGGCTCTTCTGATTTCCATCGTTCTGCTAGCGGCCTTCTTCAGGATGGCCAGTCGAAAAGGCGACAAAGCGCTCATCGATCTTCAGCTCTTCAGGAGAAAAACCTTCTCAGCGTCGGCCACCACGCAGTTCATGACCAACGGAATCTCGTTCGCGGGCCAAATGCTGATTCCGATCTTTCTGATCCGCGCCTGTGGCGAATCACCGAGTGCGACGGGCTGGTTGCTGGCTCCGCTTGGAGTGGGGATGATCTGTTCCTATCCATGGATAGGAGCGCTGACGCAGCGGTTCGGGATACGCAAGGTATCGGCGGGAGGCGCATTTCTGGCCTGCGCAGCCACGCTGCCGTTTATCTGGCTGGCCAGTCACGGACTGGTCCTCATCGTGCTCGCAGGTGCTCTCTTTGTGCGGGGGGTGGGGCTCAGCGCGGTCGGCATTCCCTCCATATCCGCCGCATACGCTTCTGTGAGGAATCAGGACCTGCCCATGGCGACCACTTCGCTGAACATTGTGCAGCGTCTTGGCGGACCGACTCTGACTACGCTCTGCGCAACCTTTCTGGGATGGAGGTTGGGGATGTCACAGTCCAGCGCCGGCGTCTCCGGCGCATTTACCGCGGCCTTTGTTCTTCTCTGCGGACTCCAGGCGCTCCTGTTTGCCGCCGCGTTGAGACTTCCGATTTCCATCGACAAAGCGATAGAACAACCCGTTGCCGAGGAACCGTCTGCCCTTCTGGAACTGATGTCCGAGTGATGGTCCGCTTCCATCTCGACGATGAAGCGATCACTCTCCAGACGAATTGTGGGTTTTGTGAAGACTCCGGGTGCCCCAATTCTGCCCGGTGTTGGCAGAAGTGGGAGGATGCGCGGAGCGCATCCCGCTTCGTATCAGGGCACGACTTTACGGCCGTGCCGACAACGCGCCTAACACAATCCGTGCTTCAGCCCCGGAGCCGCGACCGATCGGAATGGGTCAGTTCTTCGACGAAGCTGCGCGCCACATCGGGATCGATGCGCTTATTGCGCGCGACTACGGACCGGATTGCATGACAACCTCGGCTTCGTGCAGAGCGGGCAGGTCGGTGCCTTCGAAGAATTTGCCGCTTGGATTGGAGAACAAGAGGAATCGGCGTGGAGGGCACGAAGGTAAGGAAGGTTCGGGCGATTTGAGCAAATGTGGTGAGGCTGCGGTACGCTGCAGGTTGTGCTCAGCATGAAACGCATTCGTGGGTTGGCGGGAATCCTGATTGCTGCGGCGTTTCTCGTTCCGATGGCCGGCGGGCAGCAGGCTTTTCCGGTGATCTCAACGGTCGATGCGCCGACGATCGCGGGGCGCCCGGTGGCCCTGGACAGCGAGGGAAAGCTGTTGCCCTGGCCGATGCCGGACAACACCGGATACTCGTACTCCGCCTACTTTCTTTCGCAGTGGACGATTGTGTGGGACCAATACAATCGCCAACGCCTGCCGTACTTTTACTGCTGCTTCGATTTTGACCGTAAGACTTTTGAATTGAAGCCCGACCCCAATTGGGTCAACTCGACGGGCTATCTGCGGGCGATGATGGAGGGCTTTGTCGAGCGGCTGTATCCCTACACGGGCGATCCCCATACTCTCGAATTCCTGAAAAATTTCGCCGATTACGAATTGGAGAACGGCCGGACTCCGAAAGGCTACGCCTGGTCGCAGGTGCCGTATCCGTCAGCGAATCCGGGAGAGGCGCGTTACCACGGCTGGAGCCAGCACGGTGAGGATTATGTTGAGCCCCATGTGGTGGGTGAAGACGGTTATGCCTATCTCCGGCTGTACGAAATGACCGGAGACACGAAGTATCTGCGGGCGGCGATTCGCTGCGCCGACGCGCTGGCCAAAAATTTCAAGCCGGGTGATCGAGACCATTCGCCGTGGCCGTATCGATGCCACGCGCGCGACGGCAGTCTGAAAAATGGAAAGGGAATGTTTCCTTACTCGGCCAATGTGGTTGAGCCAATTATGCTGCTGGACGAATTGCTGCGCCTGCATCAGGGAGACACGGTTGCCTATCAGCGGGTGCGCGCTGGCGCGTGGGCGTGGCTGATGCGCTACCCCATGCGCAACAACGTGTGGGTCGGGTATTTCGAGGACGTCCAGGGCAGCATGGACAACATGAACCAGGTCATCCCGCTGGAATTTGCGCGGTATATTCTGCTGCATCCGGAGAAGGACCCCGAGTGGCGTGAGCATGCGCGCCAGCTGATGGAGTGGGTGAAGACGACACCCAAGTGGCCGAAATACATGGTGCACGGCGCGATGGTTACGACGGAACAGGGCAACGGAAAAGAATACTGCTGCAACCTGCCGAACCAGTGCTGCGACGACCACAGCGCGCGGCTGGCGGCGGTTGAAGCCTTCTACTATGCAAAGACCGGCGATGTTGCGTACAAGCAGGCCGCGTATCGCACCGATAACTGGGTCACGTATTTTCAGGGACTGCCTGCCGATGCGCACGCACCCTTCAGCAATCAGTGGTGGTTCACGGATGAATTTGCCGATGGACCGCGCAGGATGATGGACGCTTTCTGGGCCGTTCCTGAATGGGCTCCCGCCGATGAGTCGCATCTGCTGGGTTCGCTCTCGGTGGTGACAAAAATTGCGTATGGCGCAGGCAGCGTGACGTACTCCACCTTCGACAGCGATTCAACGGATGTCCTTCGGCTGAACTTCGTTCCCGACTCCATCTCTGTGGGGGGAAGACCGATCGCGCGGCGCGACAATTTGCTGCGTGAGGGGTACACGTTCGACGAAAAGAACCGGACGCTGCGTATTCGCCACACCAGTTCCAGGAATGTCGACATTCAGGGAAAGAGCGATGAGTCGCCGCCATCGCTCATCACCTTTGACGATCCGCACCTTCCTGCGGGAACACAGTTGGTGGGGCAATATCCATCCGGCGCGATTGACTGGGGGCGCGGGGCGTGGGCGATTGGGACGCCGTTTGGAAAATTCGGGACATTTAATTTGGTGTCGGATGCAAACGCGTCGGGTCCAAAAGGAATGGGCGGCGAATTCCGGTTTGCTGCGCCGCGCATCTTTGCCGGCGTGGATGTTTATGACGGAGGCGAAACTGACGCGACCTTAGCGATTCGTTCGGACGAGGCTGGCGATGCCTCGTGGACGATCAAGCCGAAAGAGTTGATTCGCATCAGGACGGGCTGGCGCACGCCGAGTTCCACAGTGACATTCAACGTCACCAACAACAACGCGGTGCGCTTCGATAATTTGGCTTATTCGCAGCCGTGAGCTTCGCACTGATGGAACGCGGAGCAAGAGGAATCGGCGGAGCCGAGGGTACCGAAGGAACGGATGATTAGTCCCAACCTATTTCCTGATTTAATTTGGCCCCTATACTAAGCTTGGGTTTGTATCTGGCATTGGGTCCAAATTAGCCTCCGAGTTTGGGGACAGGCGCGATGAGCTTCGTTTCGCAGCGGCGCGGGCGGTGGTACTTTTGGGCACTCGCGCCTGGGTTCCTGCTCGTCCATCTGATCGTCAGCACCTGCCTGCCGGAAAAACTGGACCCTCTTTCGACGTTCTTTATCGTTCTGGCGGAAATGGGAGCATTGACAGCTGCTCTTCTCGTCTCCCGCCAGGCCGAATCGCGGGCGCGAATCTTATGGTGGCTCCTGTCCGCTGCTCTCATCTTCCATTCGACGGCCATGAGCCTGGACGCTGTTACGGAAGCGCTCGGCGCTCCGATGTTCAACCATGTCCCAGGGCTGTCAATCTTCTTTTCCATGCTCTCAGGAGTCCCCCTGCTGGCCGCTGTGTCCATGCAGTTTGACAGTCGCATCCTGAAGGTTGCCAGGGTTACCAATGCAATTCTGTCTCTCGCGATTGGAGCGCTGCTGTATGTGCAGATCTTCTCGCTTCTCACGCTTCATGGAAGCACCAATCTCGCCGATGCCCTTCTGATTTCGCACCTCTTTGATGGAATCGATCTGTTCCTTGCTGTTGCCGCGACAATCCGATGGTTCGGCTCGGATCATGCCGCGGAGCGTGGCTTCTTTCGAGTGGCGGCGATTTTCCTTTGGCTCAACACCCTGTTTCCCGCCGTCCATAATCGGATCCTCATTCGTCATGACTACGTCTGGCTCGATCTGTTGATCTCCACTCCGTATGTCGTGCTCTTTGTGCTGATTACGGCAGGTCGAAGGAAGGAATCAGTTCCACCTTCGGCGAGGATCGTTCACCTGGTCCAGAGCGGAAGCTCGATCTTTTTGAGCATCGCTCTCCTGGCTCTGGGAGTGATCGCGGTCCGAACGCATTTCTACCTTGGCCTTACGGCATCGCTCCTGTCGATCGTGAGCTACGGCGTGCTGAGTACTCTGGCACAAAGCCGGGGACGTGAAACGGAGGAGGCTCTTTTGACTTCACGGGAGTCCCTCGAGGGGCTGGTCGGCGTAGACAGCCTGACCGGCATTCCCAACCGCTGGGCTTTTGATCAAACGCTGATTCGCGAATGGGCGAACGCGAGGCGCGCGAATTCGCCGGTCTCGTTGCTGATGATTGACGTCGACAATTTCAAGCTGTTGAACGATACACAGGGGCACCAGGTCGGTGACTGGTGTCTGACCCGGATTGCCAGCGCAGTTTCGGCAGCCCTGCCCCGGGCGACGGACTTTGTGGCCCGCTACGGCGGGGAGGAATTCTCCGCCATCCTTGCGGCCACGGATGGCCCCGGCGCGGAAGAAGTGGCGAAGAAGATTTGTGTCGCGGTCGCAGACTTAAGCCTCAGCCATCCGGGATCGACCTTCGGAATCGTCACAGTGAGCGTGGGCATCTCAACCTACGATGGGCTCCCGCAACACTCAACAGAAGATCTTATCTGGGCGGCCGATCAGGCGTTATACAAGGCGAAACACCGGGGCCGCAATCGCTTCGAATCCGTTCCTATTGGCGGCACCAGGGGATGGCTGGCCACGACGGGCCGAAAAGGGGTTTGATTACGAAACGAGGCTTCACTCCCTAAGAACCATTCAGGGCCGTCCAGGCAGCTAAAGAGTCCATATAGTCTCTCCAATGGACGATTCTTCTGTTTTCAATGGTGACAACCGAAATGAGCCTGTTGTCGTAGGGAGCGCCGCTCGAAAGAATCGTGCCATGCACTTCATATTCGAGGATGACGACGCGACTGTCCTCGGAGCGATGAACAGCCAGTGCATTGCCAGAGTGAAGCTTGATCGTCTTCCCATATCCGGAGAGGCTGGCCATCAGATTGGCTCGCCCCTGAATCGTCACAGGCCAACCTGGGAAGTGATAGCGGGATTCGAAAACTGCTTCTTCGGCAAACATGTCGAAATAATGCTCGCCGTCAACCAGTCCACTCAGCCCCCTCAGGACGACTTCGAAGAATGGATTCAGGGCCTCAAAGACTTTGTAGTCCGCTTTCTTTTTCATAAATGCACGTTCCGCCTTTGGGGCCTGGGTGTTTATTACGGCTGGGCACATGGCCTGAGGCGTCGATTTCTTTGGCTTTCGTGCCGCGGGAGTGATCTGTGCCTCGTCAAAAAAGACAGAGGTTCAAGCCCGCACTTCATTGGAGTGATTTGCACGACTGAGGTCGTGCCCTGATACGAAGCGGGATGCGCTTCGCGCATCCCGCCCACTTCTGCCAACACCGGGCAGAGATGGGGCACGGCGGAGTCCTGGGAAAACCTACATCAACTCTTCGACGAACTCCCGCGCCACGGCGGGATCGATGTGTTCTTTGCGCCCGACCATGGGGCCGGATTGCGTGACTACCTCTGCCTCGTGCAGCGTAGGCAGGTCAGTACGTTCGAAGAATTTTCCAATCGGAATCTCTTCGCCCCACACCGTCGAGCGCTCCACCGCGCCGAGCCAGTTGGTGGAGTCATACGCCGCATCGTCTTCGAGCTTCTTCACGCGCGGACGGAACCACTGGAAGGTGTTGTCCTTGTTGTAGGTGACGCAGGGGCTGAAGACGTCGAGGAACGAAAACCCTTTGTGCTGGATGGCCTGCTTGATCAGGTCGGTCAGGTGCTTCTGCTCGCCGGAGAATCCGCGCGCGACGAAGGTAGCTCCCGCGGCCAGCGCCATGGTGATGGGGTTGATGGGCGTCTCAATGTTGCCGTAGGGCGCACTCTTGGTCTTCATGCCGAGGCGGCTGGTGGGCGAGGTTTGGCCGGTGGTGAGGCCGTAAATCTGGTTGTCCATCACGATGTAGGTAAGGTCCACGTTGCGGCGGATGGTGTGCGTGAAGTGGTTGCCGCCGATGCCGAAACCGTCGCCGTCGCCGCCTGTGACGAGCACGGTGAGCTCATGGTTGGCCATTTTGACGCCCGTGGCCACCGGCAGCGAACGCCCGTGCAGGGTGTGCATGCCGTAGGTCTCAATGAAGCCGGGGAAGTTGGACGAGCAGCCGATGCCGGAGATGGTGCAGACCTGGTGGTTGGGAATCTGCAGCTCGACCAGCGCCTTCTGCACGGCGGCCAGCACGCCAAAGTCGCCGCAGCCAGGGCACCAGTCGGGATCGACGCGGCCTTTGAAGTCCGCGATGGTGAGCGGTTTTGGGGTTTCAACAATCGTCGCCATGTTTGGATCTCCTAGACCATAATCTCGTGCGTTGGGACGGACAGAGTCGTGTCGCCGGCCAGTTGTTCGCGGACCGCTTCCACAATGTGGTGCGGCATAAAGGGTTCGCCATCGTATTTGCGAATGTGCCCGTCAGCGACGAAGCTGGTCTCGCTGCGCAGGTAGCGCGCAAACTGGCCGCTGTAGTTGTTTTCGACGATGATCGTGCGCTTGGCGCTCTTCAGCTCGGCGACGATTTCGTCGCCATGCAGCGGGACGAGCCAGCGAATTTGCAGCTGATTCGCAGTGATTCCCTGCTCGGCCAGTTGCGCGCGGGCTTCTTCAATCACACCCTGCGTCGAACCCCATCCGATCAGCGTAACGTCGGCGTCTCGCGGGCCCTGCATCTTCGGCGGCGGAACCATTGCGGCGATTCCCGCCTCTTTGCGCATGCGTTTTTCCATCATGGCGCGGCGCTTTTGGGCGTTGGTGTACATGTCGCTGATCAGGACGCCGTCTTCGTCGTGCTCGTCGCTCGAAACCACGTGGGTGTAGCCGGGGACGCCGGGAATGGCTCGCGGAGAGACGCCGCTTTCGGTGATAAGGTAGCGCCTGTATTCGCCTTCTTTGTGCCCATTAGGCTCGGTGATCATTTCCCCGCGATCGATGGGCGGCGCGAAGTTCAACAATTCAGGTTCGACGCTCAGGCGGCCTTCCGAGAGGAGAAGATCGCAGAGGACGAGGCCGGGGACCTGGAACTTGTCCGTAACGTTGAAGATTTCCGGAATCAGCGTGAAGCAGTCGCCGATGTCGAGCGGAGCAGCAATGACGCGGGGATAATCGCCGAAGGCCGCGCCCAGCATCTGCCACAGGTCGCCCTGCTCGGTTTTGGTGGGAACGCCGGTGGACGGACCCGCGCGCTGGCAGTCGATGACGACGATGGGAATTTCAGCCATGGCGGAGAGGCCGAGGGCTTCGGACATGAGAGCGAATCCGCCGCCGGAGGTGGCGCACATGGCGCGCACGCCGGCCTGGGCTGCGCCGATGGTCATGAGCACCACGCCGATTTCGTCTTCCACCTGGCGGACCATGATGCCCGCCTTGCGGCCATTGGCTGCGAACCAGTGCAGCACGCCGGTGGAGGGGCTCATGGGATAGGCGCAGTAGAATTTGACGCCGGCGGCCGCTCCGCCCATGGCCATGGCTGCGTTGCCGCTGACGACGGCGTACTTCGTATCCGTCATGGGAACGGGCGTGGCGAAGGGCTTGAAATTTTGCGTGGCGTAGTCGTAGCCAGCGCGCGCCACGACGATGTTTTCGTCGGCGACCGTCGCGACCTTCCTGCCGAACTGCTCACGGATGACTTCTTCGAGCGACTGGAAGCCGATGCCCATCATGCTGAGGGCGGCGCCCATGGCGAGCGTATTCTGCGCCACTTTGTTTTTGCTGATATCGGCCAGTTTGGAGACCGGCAGTGGGCAAAGCTGAACGCCTTCGGCGATGTCGCCGGGCTTGATGCTGTCGGCGTTGTAGATGCAGGCTCCTCCCGCGCCGAGCAGGCGAAGGTGGCGATCCATGGTGTCCTGATTCAGCGGGATGAGCAGCTCGAGGGTGTCGCCCATGCTCATGACGGGCTCAACCCCGGCGCGAATGGTCAGAAACGTATGGCCGCCGCGAATGATGGACTGGTAGGCGTTATAGGCGTTCAGGTGCAGGCCGCGACGGCTGAAGATCTTCGCGAAAATGTCGCCTGGCGTGGCGACTCCCTGACCGGCGGCTCCACCGATCCCGATGGAGATTGTATGACTCATGTTGGGCTCCCGCAGAAAGACAGAACGATTGCTTCCACCAGCTCACGTACGCCCGCCCGGCTCACCTGGAACGCGTTCGGGGTCCTGCTTCTGGAATGGGAACCAGCATACACCGGCGAGTGGACGATTCGACAGGGGCGGGAGCGGCGCCTCAATTGAAATTAATTCTCAGTGAAGGGGCTGGGGCTCTCCATGTCGCGCTCCATTTGCAGTATGCTTCCCGGCGATCCTGAGAGTGTGTTGAGCCACAGGATTTTGCCCTTACCGTCGAGCAGGATCGCAGCCGGCCAGCGGTCGATGGCGAACGGCTGCAGTTGTGCGTCAGGAACGAGATAGACGGGGAGGGTGGACGGCAGGCTGGTGCGAAAGGCGCGAATCGCCTCCAGAACCGCCGCGTTCGGCGTGTCGATGCCGACGCTGGCCGCGAATGAGGTTACGGCCATCACTCTGAGCCGGGGTGTGATGTGATCTTTGGCCAGGCGCGCCACGATCTGCTGGATCGCGCTCTGCGACGCTGGACCGGCCAGCGAAAACACGATGACCAGGGTGCGGTCGTCCAGTGACTGCGTGATGGTGTTCTTTCCCATGTGGCGAACAATCGTATGCGCCGCTGGATCGGTATCGTAGAGCGGGACCACGCGCGCTACCGGCGTGCCGGTCATGGGGAGTTCGTCGCCACGCAGCGACCGCACGGTGCTGGCCTGCCCTGGCAATCCATAGCGGGCAAGCGCATTTTGGATGGCGGGATAGAGGGCGCTGTTGACGACGGCGCCTGCGGCCACCGCCGCCTTCACCTTCGCCACAGCGGCATCCGCTGCATCCTGCTTATCCGCGCGGCGCAAGCTGTCTGCACAGCGCAGCGCGTCATCCACCAGCAGCGCGGCATCAACCTGGTCGCCATTGCTCGGCGGAACGACGCCGCCATGGGCCAGAGCGTCCAGGGTGTGCGGTAGCTGCTGCTCGTTGAGGCGGGGGATCACGTCCAAATCCTCGGTGGTCTCGCTGGCCGCGGCCGTATCGACGACCATGTCAATGCCAAGATGAATGCTGGCGTCGTAGGGATACAGGCTGAGCAGCGACTCCAGCTGGCTTTCGGCGGAAGGGATCCATTGCAGGCCGAGGAAGGCGCGCGTGAGCAGCAGGCGGCCAAGTTCAGGCGACTTAGCCTGGGGCAAGGCAAGATAGGCGATGAGGGATTGGCGCGCCGGATCGAAATCCTGTCCGAAAATACAGAGCTTTCCGTAAGCCAACAAATCTTCGCCTGCGAGCTTTACCTTCCCCAGCGCGTCGCATTGCGCTTTGGCGCGGGACACGCCGATGCCCAGCGCCCACTGGTCGGCCTCGGTCAGATCATTGGGCGCGCTGCGCGCATGATTGAACGGCTGCATGGCGTAGAGATACGCTTCGCCGGGACTCATGGTTGAGTTGGTCGGGGTTTCGCTGGTCGGAACCGATCCCGCGGGCACGGCAGGCGGAGGCTGAACGGGCGCAGCAGGTGGGGCCGTCTGCGGCGCAGGATTTCCCACGGTCGGAGCCGGTAGGGGCGCTGGCACGCTTTGCGGCACACTCTGCGTCGGGGCAGGGGTTGGCTGCTGGCCCGAGGCCGCTACCGCCGCAAAAATCGCAACCAGGAAAAAACTCCGCATGGAGCGCAGGCTACCACGACCGCGCTCGGCGCTCATGAGATTCACGGCCACACCGCGTGCAGCAGAAATTCCCGATTCCCTTCCGCTCCGGTGATGGGGGAATCGATGACCTCGATCTCCGATGCGCCCAGATGCTCGACGCAGGATCGCACCCGGTCGATGGCGACCTGGTGTCCGGCGGGGTCGCGCACGATGCCGCCCTTGCCGACAAATTCGCGCCCGGCTTCAAACTGCGGCTTGATGAGGACCACCACGCCCAGGGCGGACGTTCTGGAAGTAGCCTCGATCACCGGCGGAAGCACCAGCGTTGCTGCAATGAACGATACATCCATTGCCAGAAATGAAATCCCCGGCGGCAGGTCACCCGGCGCGAGCAGTCGCGCGTTGGTCCGCTCCATCAGCGTGACGCGCGGATCGTCGCGGAGGGGCTGCGCAATCTGCCCGTAGCCGGTATCGATGGCCAGAACCCGGGCCGCGCCGTGCTGGAGCAGACAATCCGTAAACCCGCCCGTCGACGCGCCAACATCGAGGCAAAACTGGCCAGTCACGTCGATCTTCCAGTGAGCCAGCGCGGCTTCCAGCTTCAGGCCGCCGCGGCTGACGTAGCGCAAATCGCTGCCCAGCAGGCGAAGCGGCGCGTCGTAGGCCACGGAATGTCCGGGCTTCTCGAGTTTTTGCTCACTCACGAGCACCCGCCCCGCCAGAATCAGGGCCTGCGCCCGCTCCCGGGTCGCCGCCAGGCCTCGCTCCACCAGTAATTTATCGAGACGCAATTTCATTCGACGCTGCATCCAAAGTATTAGGGCGCTTCCCCAGATTATTCCCCATGGCAACCGACACCGCTCAAAACTCGCGCATTCATCCGCTTCACTGGATTGGCTGGGTGCTGGCTCTGGTGTTTCTCGCCGTCACCTTGTGGATGGCTCATCATCTCGCGTTCACCCGCGGGCAGCTCGATATGTCCATCGGCGATGCATCGCAACTGCGGGTCCAGCTGGGCCGCGCGGAGCAAATCGTAGCGGTGATGACGTCGCCGAACTCCGCGCACATTGTGTTGACGGAAAATCGCCAGCCGGCGCATCCGGTGGGCCAGGTGAGCTGGCTCGCCGCGAAAGGCGCGCTGGTGTTCATCGCAGGCGGACTGCGGCCTCTGCCCGCCGATAAGACGTACGAGCTGTGGCTGGTTCCGGCGCAGGGCAAAGGGCCGATCCCCGCGGGGCTGTTTCGCCCCGACCCCGATCATGGCGCCACCGTCGTGCTGCCGCCCATCCCCGCTGACACCCAGGCCAAACTCTTCATGGTGACCGTGGAACCCGCGGCCGGGTCGGCCACGCCATCCCTGCCCATCGTGATGGAGGGGCAGTAGTCAGCAGCAGGAACAACTTCTTCGCGCAGCCGAGCCTCGACGCGGTACACTGCCCCCGGCGGGACCTTGCCGCCGCACCAGAACGGAACCTCCAACTATGACAGCGAAATCACCCATCACATTGGCCGTCGACATCGGTGGCACCGGTTTGAAAATGCTTGCCCTCACGGAGGACGGCGAGCCCGTCTCCGAGCGCCTGCGCGTGCTGACGCCCGCCCCGTCAACGCCGGCAAAGTTGATTGAAGCGCTCGACGCGATGCGCCAACAGATTCCGAATTTCGATCGCGTGAGCGTCGGCTACCCTGGCGTAATCAAAGAGGGCAAGACGATGACGGCGGCGAACCTCGATTCCCATTGGATCGGCTACCCGCTGCAGAACGAGTTGAAGAAGCTCTGGAAGAAGCCGGTATGCGTGGCGAACGACGCGGCAGTACAGGGCTACGCCGCCATCAAGGGCAAGGGGATTGAGATGATCCTGACACTGGGCACGGGCCTGGGCTCGGCGATCTACAGCAACGGGCATTGCGTCCCGCTGGAGATGGGGCATCATCCCTGGCTGAAAAAGACGTATGAGGACTATCTCGGCAAGCGGGGCCTCGAGAAACACGGAAAAAAGAAGTGGAACAGGCTGGTGGCGGAGGCGATTGAGCAGACGGCGCACACCTTCAACTGGGATCACCTGTACATTGGCGGCGGTAATACCAAGAAGCTGAAGCTGAAGCCGCAGAAGAACATCACCATCATTTCGAATATGGATGGGTTGATCGGCGGCTTGATGCTGTGGAAGTGCGAAGAGTAGCGACGAAATCTGTCAGCCAGGAAACGGTCAGCAGCCGGCGGGAAATCTTCCTGCCGGCTTTTCCGTTCACCGGAGCTTGCCGCTTCTAGTGACCATGCTCCGCGTGCAACTTTTGTAGCGGATTGACGGTGATCTTGCGTTGCTGCAGCGCCGCAATGCCCTCGGCAGCAGCGCGCGCAGCGGCCAGCGTGGTAATAGTCGGAACCCGCGCCAGAACCGCAGCTCGGCGGATGGCCTTCTCGTCGAAGTAGGGATCCTGCCCGCGCGGCGTGTTCACGATCAGGTTGATGCGGTCGCCTTTGATTAAATCGACCACATTGGGACGGCCTTCTTTCACCTTGTAGACGCGCTCCACGGTCATGCCGGCCTTCTCAATCGCGTTGGCTGTACCTTCGGTCGCGACCAGATGAAATCCCAGCTCGACATATTGCCGCGCCAGGTTGACCAGGTGGGTTTTATCGCGATCGCTGACGCTGAAAAACACTGTACCTTTCAAAGGTAGAGCCAGACCCGCGGCCAGTTGCGCCTTGGCGAAAGCTTCGCCAAAGTTGTCGGCTACGCCCATGACCTCGCCGGTGGATTTCATTTCGGGGCCGAGGACGGTATCCACGCCGGGAAACTTATTCCAGGGGAAGACGGGCGACTTGACGTAAGAATAGCTCCCTGTGCCCAGATCTTTTCCGTCGGTCACATTGAGAAACTCACTGAGGCGGCGGCCGGTCATCAATCGCGATGCGATTTTCGCCAGCGGCACGCCGGTGGCCTTCGACACATACGGCACAGTACGCGACGCGCGGGGATTCACTTCAATCACAAAAACTTTGTCGGGCTGTCCGGCTCTGCGCTGGATAGCAAACTGCAGATTCACCAGGCCGACCACGTTCAGCGCCAGCGCCAGACGCCGCGCATAGCCGCGAATGGTGTCGAGCGTGGCTGCGGCGAGATCGGCGGCAGGCAACACGCAGGAGGAATCTCCGGAATGAATGCCGGCTTCCTCGATGTGCTGCATGATGCCGGCAATCACCACATCTTTGCCGTCACACAACGCGTCCACGTCCACCTCGACTGCGTCTTCGAGGAAATGATCCACCAGCACCGGCCGTTCCTGCGAATATTCGACGGCCTCCTGCATGTAGCGCGAAACGCCTTCGCGGTCGTAGGCGATGACCATAGCGCGTCCGCCGAGCACGTACGACGGGCGCACCAGCACCGGGTATCCCACACGCTCAGCGCCGGCCAGAGCCTCTTCGACGCTCGTGGCGATCACGCCGGGAGGCTGCGGTATTTCCAACTCCTCAAGCAGTTTTCCAAAACGCTTGCGATCTTCGGCCAGGTCGATCGATTCGGGCGACGTGCCCAGAATGGGCACGCCCGCGGCCTTCAGCCGCAGCGCGAGATTCAGCGGCGTCTGCCCGCCGAACTGCACGATCATCCCAACTTCCGCGCCGCCGGAGGCTTCATGCTCGTACACGGCGAGCACGTCTTCGAGCGTGAGCGGTTCGAAATAAAGCCGGTCGCTGGTGTCGTAATCCGTCGAGACCGTCTCCGGATTGCAATTGACCATGATCGTTTCGTAGCCGTCTTCCTTCAGCGCGAAGGCCGCATGGCAGCAGCAATAATCGAATTCGATGCCCTGCCCGATGCGGTTCGGCCCGCTGCCCAGAATGATGACTTTGCGATTCGCCGTCGGCGGCGCTTCGTCCTCTTCGTCGTAGGTGGAATAAAGATACGGCGTGAAGCTCTCGAACTCCGCTGCGCAGGTGTCAACGAGCTTGAACACCGGCCGCAATCCCTGCGCGCGCCGCGTGTTCCGCACCGTTTCGACGCCGCCAGCGCCCTCAAGCGACCATGCTTCGGCGATGCGCTCGTCGGAAATGCCCACGCGCTTCGCTTTTCGTAACAGTGTTGGCGACGTATTTTCGGCGCTGCCTCCAGTGAGGGCTGCGGTGGTATCGACGATTTCCTTAATCTGGTAGAGAAACCACGGGTCCATCGACGTCATGCGCGCCACTTCGCGCACCGACATGCCCTGCTGGAAGGCGAAGCGCAGGTAGCTGAGGCGCTCCGGCTGCGGCGTGACCAGTTTCTGCGTCATCCGCCGCGGTTCCAGCACTTCGGACCCAGCCTTCTTGCCGGTTTCGAGCGAGCGCATGGCCTTCATCAGCGCTTCTTTAAACGTGCGCCCGATGGCCATGACTTCGCCGACGGATTTCATCTGCGGCCCAAGATTTTCGTCGGCCCCGGCAAATTTCTCGAACTGCCACTTTGGAATTTTGACGACAACGTAGTCGATGGTCGGCTCGAAACAGGCCGGCGTCATCTTCGTAATGTCGTTGGGGATTTCGTCGAGCGTGTAGCCGACGGCGAGGCGCGCAGCGATCTTAGCGATCGGGAATCCCGTAGCCTTCGACGCCAGAGCGGACGAGCGCGAGACGCGCGGGTTCATTTCGATGACCGTCATGCGGCCGGTGGCGGGGTTCACGGCAAACTGCACGTTTGATCCGCCCGTTTCCACGCCAATCTCGCGCATCACGCGGATCGCCGCGTCACGCATCGCCTGATATTCGCGGTCGGTGAGCGTTTGCGCGGGGGCGACGGTGATGGAGTCGCCGGTGTGCACGCCCATGGGGTCCATGTTCTCGATGGAGCAGATCACGATCACGTTGTCGGCGAGATCGCGCATCACTTCCAGCTCAAATTCTTTCCATCCGAGCACGGACTCTTCGATCAGGCACTCGTGCACCGGCGAAAGATCGAGGCCGCGCGCGAGGATTTCCATCAGCTCTTCGCGGTTGTAACTGATGCCGCCGCCCGATCCGCCCAGCGTGAACGACGGCCGGATGATGACCGGGAAACCGATCTTCGTCGCGAAATCGAGACCGTCGCGCAAGTTGTTTACCAGCGCGGAACGGGGGACGTCGAGGCCGATGCGGGTCATCGCATCTTTGAAGAGGAGGCGGTCTTCGGCCTTCTTGATCGCTTCAAGTTTGGCGCCGATCAGTTCCACGCCATAGCGGTCGAGGATGCCGGCATCCGCGAGCTCGACAGCCAGGTTGAGCGCGGTCTGCCCGCCCACAGTGGGCAGGAGGGCAAAGACACCGTCGCGGGCGTCATTTGGGCCGCGGGCGCTCGCCTTCATCATTTCCGACTCGACGCGGAGAACCTCTTCGAGATAATCCCGGGTGAGCGGCTCGATGTAAGTGCGATCGGCAAGCTCGGGATCGGTCATGATGGTGGCCGGATTCGAATTGACCAGCACCACTTCGTAGCCCTCGGCCTTGAGAGCCTTGCAGGCCTGCGTGCCGGAGTAGTCGAACTCGGCGGACTGCCCGATGACGATCGGGCCGGAGCCGATCACGAGGATTTTGGTGATGTCATTGCGGCGTGGCATTTCTGTCGGCTGCTCTCAATCCTTCGATTTCATAAAAATGGCGGGAGTTAAACCCCGCCGGTGGCAAGACCCATGATGAAAGAAGTGTGTCACCCCTTCCACTCCTCCATCATCTTCCGAAAATCTTTGAACAAATAATGTGAATCGTGCGGGCCGGGGCTGGCTTCGGGGTGGTACTGCACGCTGAACAGCGGCATTGTCCGGTGGCGCAGACCTTCGAGCGTGTTGTCGTTCAGATCCACGTGCGTCAGGTCGACTTCGCTGGGGTTGATCGAGTCCGGGTCGACGGCAAAGTTGTGATTGTGGCAGGTGATCTCGACCTTTCCGGTGTTGACGCACTTCACCGGATGATTGCCGCCGTGGTGGCCGAACTTCAACTTGTAGGTTTTGCCGCCGAGCGCGAGGCCGATGAGCTGATGCCCAAGGCAGATTCCGAAGATCGGGGTCTTCCCTGCCAGGCGGCGGATGCTCTCCTGCGCGTAGGTCACTGGCTCCGGATCGCCGGGGCCGTTCGACAGAAACACGCCGTCCGGCTTGAGCGCCAGCACGTCTTCGGCGGAAGTCTGCGCGGGAACCACCGTTACACGGCAGCCCTCCTGCGACAGCATTCGCAAGATGTTTTTCTTGATGCCGAAGTCGTAGGCGACGACGTGCAGATTGGCTTCGGGCGTGACCGGTTTGGCGGTGGGGTTCAGCGGGTCGTGCCCATCGTGTTCGAACGCGTAGTTTTCTTTTGTGGAAACTACTTTCGCCAGATCCGTCCCGTCCATCTTTGGGATCGACCGCGCCTTTTCGACCAGCACATCGGGGTTGGATTCCGCCGTGGAGATGACCCCGCGCATGACGCCGTGGGTCCGCAGGTGCCGCACCACCGCGCGCGTGTCGATTTCTGAAATGACCGGAACCTGCCAGCGCTCCAGATACTCGTCGGCGACCTGCTGGGAACGCCAGTTGGAGCTGATCGGCGAAAATTCACGAGTAATCAGGCCCTCGATGTAGGGCTTGCGAGCCTCATCATCGGAAGCGTTGGTTCCGTAATTGCCAATTTGAGGATTGGTGAGAACCACAATCTGTCCGGCGTAGGATGGGTCGGTGAAGATTTCCTGATATCCGGTCAGCGATGTATTAAAAACAACTTCTCCGCGGCATTCGCCCTGGGCGCCGTAGCCTTCGCCCCTGAAGATGCGCCCGTCTTCGAGCGCAAGAATTGCCTGCATGGAGACTCCTGCGGTTGGATTCTTCTGATTTTATCAGGGAGTGAGGCGTGAAACCGGCCATCGCACGGTCAAAATTGCGGAAAATCGGGACAAAGAAAAAAGCAAAAGAAAAGGCCCGCCGCAGCGAGCCTTCTTTCGTTCTGATCCCGCCTTAGTTTTGCGGCTGCGGTTGAGGTTGCGGTTGCGGCTGAGTCGGCTGCTGCTGCTGCTGCTCCTGCTTCTGCAACTGCTCTTTCTGTGTCGGTTCCGTCACTTCCGGGCCCGCCTTGGCCGGCTCGATGCCGGGAATCACCGGTGCCGCGTGAACGTTCCCCGTGGCTGCGTCGACGATGTTGATCCCATACCGGTCCAGCGTGCTGGCCAGCGTCTGCTCCAGAGCCGAACGGTCATAGGCGAAGCGCGCGCGGGCCGCGATCAACTGCGCGTCCGAGCCCGCCAGGCTGCGCTGCTGTTGCAGCACAAGGGCCGTGGTGGAGGCACCCAGATGCAGCTTTTTGATTTCCGCATCCAGGCTCTGCTGGTTGAAATCCTGGTTCGCAATCGCCGACGTCACCGCGGCGCGATCGTTGGTGAGCGCGTACTGCAGGCTGATCACGTTCATGCGGATCTGAATGTAGGCCTGCTGGAGCCGCATCTGCTCCTGCCGGTACTCAATCTGCGACTGCGCCTGTGTGGCCTGGGCCGCACGGTTGCGCAGCGGCAGGTTCAGCGTGAATTCCACGCCCTTGTTCGGCCCGGTGCTGTTGAACAGATTGCCGTAAACCGTTGAGTACGGAATCGGAGCGATGCTTTTGCAGCCGCCGGTGATGCCATAGGCTTCCAGCAGCTGATTGTTGCAGTCCGGGCTGACCGGGCCGCCCTGCGCCGATGCGCCGTAGAATCCCACAAGATCCAGCTGCGGCAGCAACGCATTCTTCGCGCCCTTCAGCGAGATCTCGTCGTTCTTCAGGGTCATCAGATCCTGCTCGACAGCGGGGCTGTTGGCATCAGCCTCGCGCACCAGGTCGTCGGTGGACATGTGCTCTTCCGGCATCTCTGCCAGACTCACGCGATCGGTGGGAACGATGGGAGCATTCGCCAGCGCCGGATCGTCCAGGTTCCGGGCAATCGCCTGCTTCATGGTGAGCTGCTGATATTCGAGTGTGTTCTGGGCAGAAACGAGCGCCTGCTGGTCGCCAGACGCCGCGCTCTTCGCATTCACGACATCGAGGGGCGCCATGCTGCCCACCTGGAGCTGCTTCTCGTCGTCGCGCTCGAGGGCCATGGACTGATCGAGGGCGTGCTGTTTCGACTGAACGTCTTCATAGGAGCTGACCAGGCCCCAGTAGATGTTTTCGACCTGGTTGATCGTGTACAGCAACTGCATCCGGAAGATGGAATCGGCGATGCGGCGATCGTTCTTCGCCTGCACGATGAAGCGCCCGTTCACGCCCCATCCAAAGCCATAGAGCAGGTGCTGCGTGATCTGGGCATTGAAGGAGGTGCTCAGGTTGGGGCTATAGATCTGGAATGGATTGTTCGTCGTGGTGCGTGTGTTCTGCCACCCGACCTGCAGCGCGGTGCCGGTAATAAATCCCTGATTGAACGTCAGGTTGTAGGTGTTGGTGTTGGTGTTGGTCGAGAGCAGGCCGCCGGAGAAGAGCGGATTCGAGCTGGGCGTAACGACGTGGTTCAGCTCCGCGAGTCCGGTGAGGGCCGGGTCGAGATTCTCAGGCGTAGGGCCGGCGCCGCTGGTGGTTAAAGCCAAACCGCCGACACCGGTGCCGGACACGCTGGCTCCGGCCGAAGCGCCGCCGGGACCGCCGCCCACTGCGCTTACCGAGGCTGTGGTACCGCCCTGGGTGCTGGTCTGCAGGCTGGTGTTGACGCCGTTGATCAGCGCGCCGGACTTCGACCGCATGAGGTCGACGTCGGCGAGATCCAGATTGAGCCGCTGGATCGCGATGTCGTAGTTATTCTGCAGCGCCAGCAGCACGGCATCGCCGAGGCTGAGATAGATTTTGCCGCCCTTCACCAGATCGTCCAGCTGGACGGAATTGGCGAAATTCGGTGGCTGCACCGAGGTCGGCGAGTAAGGAGCAGCGGGATTCGGCCAGTATCCGCGAGGCTTCGAGAAGTCGCGGTTGGTATCGCGCAAATAGAGCGGCTGGGTGTAGTTCGGCGCCGGTTCGGGGGGCAGGCCCTGTGCGGCTGCAGGCGCCGGAACGGCCTGCGCCGGACTTGCCTGTACCTGGGCATACGAGGGCACTGTGCCCACCAGCACGCAGCCAATGGCCGCCGCCACCCTTAATTTCGCAAACAATGTGCTGCTTTCCTTCGCTGCCTCAACCTCAAATTCGGAAACTAACATGGGCCGTCTCCACTCCTCTTCACCCGTGCGGGCCGACATTGCGCACGCCAGGCCTCTGAAATCCGCTTTGGCTCTTTTGCTATACGCGGCAAGCCCTCGCGCGGTTCCGTAAACTTGAAGTGGACCTGCACAACAGGCCACTTCGCGGTACCACAGTAGGAAAGCTGAGTATATCGTAGCGATTCGACGATTTCGGTACTGATTCCAATGCGACAGATTACGAGAAATAGTTAACCAAATGGCCGTGAATGCTGAACAATCGAGCGCCCGCAACTGGAAGCTGACGCTCGCCTACGATGGCACCGATTATCACGGCTGGCAGGTGCAGCCCGATCGACGGTCGATTCAGGGTGAATTAGTCAACGCCATCGAGCGCGTGACCGGCAAGCGCGTGCTGCCCCAGGGAAGCGGCCGAACTGACGCGGGCGTCCACGCCCTGGGCCAGGTCGCTTCGTTTTTTCTCGATGCGCCGATTCCGCCGGAAAACCTGCAGCGCGCCCTGAACCGCACTCTGCCCGAGGCGATTCGCGTCCTGGGAGCGGAACTGACGCTGCCCGATTTTCACGCGCGCCACTCCGTCGTCGCGAAGACCTACGAATACCGCATCTTTCGCGGCGAAATTTGCCCACCGTTCACCTCGCGCTATGCCTGGGCGCTGAACTGGCCTCTTGATGTAAGGCGCATGCAGGCTGCCGCGGGCATCGTCGCCGGCACGCACGATTTCACCTCCTTTACCGCCACTGACCCGGATCTGGCCACGCGGCGGGAGGCTGAGGAAGGCGGAGAAGACGGCGGCCCTGCGGAGCGCGACGGCAACCTCCGCACAATTCTCGATTCTTCGTGGAGCGAGCACGCTGACCTGCTCCTCTATCGCGTGCGCGGCAACGGATTCCTGCACCACATGGTCCGCAACCTGGTCGGGACCTTTATCGATGTGGGACGCGGACACGTCGAACCGCAAGACCTCCTAACAATCCTCGATGCGCGCTCCCGCTCGGCGGCTGGAGCAACAGCTCCTGCGCGTGGACTCTTCCTGGTAAGCGTCGAATATGGCGACAGATGCTAGCCTGAAAGCTTCCATGGCCTCCGTTTCCCCCGCTTCCGCCTCCATCACGCAGATCGCCGCAGACCGGCGCGTGCACCAGGCGTTCCAGTGGCTGCACCTGCAGGAAAAGCGCATGATGCAGTGGCAGACGGATCTGGTGAGCGTGCCGGCCCCTCCGTTTGGCGAGCGCCCGCGAGCAGAGTGGCTCTGTGAGCGCTTTCGTGGGCTGCAGCTTGCCGATCCGCACCTCGACGAAATCGGCAATGTGATCGCGACCTTGCCCGGCACCGCAGCGACGAACAGCCGAGTGCTGCTCTCCGCGCACATCGACACCATTTTCCCGGCGGACACGCCGATCCTGCCCACTCTGATCGAATCGCGCCTGACCGCCCCCGGCGCATGCGACAACGGAGCCGGCGTGGTGGCGTTACTGGCTATGGCGGCCGCGATGCAGCATGCCCAAATCGCACCCGCCTCCGACATTGTGCTGATCGGCAATGTGGGCGAAGAGGGCGAAGGCGACCTGCGCGGCATGCGCCACATCTATCGCGATGGCGGCGCAGGCATCGCTGCTCACCTGGTGCTCGACGGCGCGGGACACGAAGCCGCCGTGACGCACGCGTTGGGAAGCTCGCGGTTCCTCGTCACCATCCACGGCCCGGGCGGCCACTCGTGGACCGACGCGGGGCGGCCCAACCCCATCGTCCTGCTCAGCCAGGCGATCCAGCGCTTTTCGCAGGTTGCGCTGCCCGACTTTCCGCGCACGACGCACAACGTGGGCACCATCGAAGGCGGCACAGCCGTCAACGCCATTCCGGAACGCGCGGCGGCGCGCTTCGATCTGCGCTCCACCGAACCGGAGCAGCTCATACGCCTTGAAGTCGAACTGCATCGCGCGGTCGAAGATGCTGTGCTCGCGGCCAGTCCAGGGTCACGGACGCAGAGTAAAGAATTACGCTTCACCATTGAGAAAATCGGCGACCGGCCTGCGGGCCTGCTGCCGGCCGATTCCCTGCTGCTCGATCTGCTGCGCGCTGTCGATCGCCATCTTGCCATCCGCACCGAGCAGCGCGTCGCCTCGACGGACGCCAACATTCCACTGTCGCTGGGCGTGCCCGCGGTCAGCATCGGCGCGGGCGGCGAGGGCGGCGGCATCCACACCCAGGGCGAATGGTTCGACTCGAGAGGCCGCGAACTGGGCCTGCGGCGGCTGCTCTTGCTGCTGCTCGCCCTCGCAAACGGTTAGACTTGTCAGCGTGAAAGCGCTCGCCTCTGGAGTTTTCCTCGCCCTTGCCATGAGCAATCCGTCCGCTCCTGCACAGTCGCCCGCCGACGCCATTTATTTCCACGGCAACATCCTCACCGGCGTCGATCTTGACGCTGCGCATCCGCAGCGCGTGACGGCCATCGCCGTCGCGCATGGCGAAATTCTTGCTGCGGGAACCGATCAGGAGATTCTTACGCGCTACAAAGGCGCCGCGACCCACGTCGTCGATCTCCACGGTGAATTCGTCATGCCCGGCTTCAACGATGCCCATACCCACCTCGGTATGGGCGGACACATTTTGCTCTCTGTCGATCTGCTCGGGGTTCATTCGCTCTCGGAAATGCAGGCGCGCATCCGCGCCGCCGCGGAAAAGGCTGCGCCCGGGCAATGGCTTTCCGGCGGTGGTTGGGATCACACGCTGTGGCCCGGCGCCGCGCTGCCGACACGCCAGGATATTGACGCTGCGGCGATGGGGCACCCCGCCATCTTCACGCGCGTCGACGGGCATATTGCGGTTGCCGATTCGACCGCCCTGGCGGCGTCGGGCATTACCCGGGCCACGCCGAATCCGCACGGCGGCGCGCTCGACCACGATGCGAATGGCGAGCCCACCGGCATTATTCGCGAGACGGCGCAGTCCCTCGTGCAAATCCCGCCGCCCACGCCGGAGCAGCGCCGCCGCGGCCTCGAGTTGGCGATGCAGGACGCCGTCTCGCACGGCCTGACTTCGGTGCAGGATTTTTCTGACTGGGACGACTACCTGGTCTTCGAGCAGCTTGAAAAAGAGGGCAAACTACCCGTCCGCATTGGCGAATGGATTCCATTCGCCGAGCCGCTGGACGTGGAGTTGCGGCAGCAGGCGCAACATCCGAAGACCGATCGCATGCTCCACACCACGATGCTGAAGGGATTCATGGATGGCTCGCTCGGCTCGCGCACCGCCGCCATGAACGCGCCTTACGCCGACGATCCGGGCAACTCCGGCATTCCACGTTTCGAGCAGGACAAGCTGAACGCGATGGCCATTGAGCGGGCGCGCGCTGGATTCCAGATGGGCTTTCACGCCATCGGCGACCGCGCCGTCGGCATGGCCCTCGATGCCTTTGCCGCAGCGGAACAGGCCGTTCCCGGCAGCGATCGGCGCGATCGCATCGAGCACAGCCAGGTACTGAGCGCGGGAGACTTCGCTCGCTACAAGCAGCTTGGAGTCATCGCGTCGATGCAGCCGAACCATCTGCTCAGCGATATGGCCTGGGCCGAGACGCGCCTTGGGCCGGAACGCTCGAAGTATGCCTACGCCTGGAAATCCTTCCTCGATGCCGGCGTGCCGCTCGCGTATGGGACGGACTATCCTGTCGAGCCGCTGACGCCGTTTCGCGGCGTCTACTGCTCCGTGACGCGCATGAATGAAACGGGGAACATGACATTTCATCCTGAGCAGAAGCTCACGATGGCGCAGACGCTGACCGCCTATACGCAGGGGTCGGCCTATGCGGAATTTGCGGAGAGGTGGAAAGGCAAGCTGGCTCCGGGATATGTGGCTGACTTCGTCGTGCTCGACCGCGACCTGACCACTGCGGGGCCGCACGACATTCTCGGCACGAAAGTTCTTCGGACCGTCGTTGGCGGGAAGACGGTGTTTGAAAGCAGCCGATAGATTTTAGCTCTTAGCTTTTAACTTCTAGCTTTTCAAGGACGACCGGCGCCAGATAGGACACGCTGCCTGCGCCGAGAGTCAGGATCACCTCGCCCTCTACGGCTCGGGCCAGGGTTCGCGCGATTGCTTCATCGGAGGAGGCCGCGTATTCAATCGGCTCATGGCCCGTCTGATTTTGACGGATTGCCTTCACCAGCGCCTGCGCCGTGATGCCTTCAACCGGCTCCTCGCTGGCCGCGTAAATATCCAGGATCTGCACGGACGCCGCGTCGTCGAACGCATAGACGAACTCGTTCAGCAGGTCGCGGGTGCGGCTGTAGCGGTGTGGCTGAAAGATGACGTGGACCGCGCGATAGCCGCAGTCGCGCGCTGCTCGCAGCGTGGCGCGAATCTCAGTCGGGTGATGCCCGTAGTCGTCCACCACCGTGACCCCGCGCACGCAGCCCTTGACCTGGAAGCGGCGGTCGACGCCGCGGAAGGCCTTGAGCCCGGCGGCAATTGCCTCGGGCTTGATCTCCAGTTGCGCGGCGATGGCAACCGCCGCTGTCGCATTCAGCACATTGTGGATGCCGGGCACGTGCAACTCCAGCGGCCCATACACTTCGCCGCCCGCTGCTACTTCAAAGCGCGAAAGACATTGGCGCGGGCCTGCGTTCTCTTCGAAGGGCGCTGCCGGCAGCATGCGCAACACGAAGTCTGCCTTCGACGTGGCCCCATAGGTGAAGACGCGCCGCCGAACCCGCGGCAGAATTCCGGCGAGCTGCGGGTCGTCGGCACACGCTATGCACGCGCCGTAAAACGGCACCTTGTCCATGAATTCGATGAAGGCGTTCTCGACGTCGGCCATGTCGCGGTAACAGTCCATGTGCTCGCGGTCGAGGTTGGTGACGACCGCCAAAATCGGCGACAGGCGCAGAAACGAGCGATCGCTCTCATCGGCCTCGGCCACCAGGTATTGCGACTGGCCCAGCCGCGCGTTGGAGCCCATGGTGTCGACGCGTCCGCCCACCACCACCGTGGGATCGAGCCCACCCGCGGTCAGCACCGACGCCACCATGGACGTGGTCGTCGTCTTGCCGTGCATGCCGGCGATGGCGATGCCGTACTTCAGGCGCATCAGCTCCGCCAGCATTTCCGCGCGCAGGATCACGGGAATCTTCCGCGTCCGCGCTTCGATCACTTCGGGATTGCGCTCGTTGACCGCCGAGCTGACCACCACCACGCTCGCTCCGACCACATTGGCCGCCGCATGACCCTCGAAAACCGTTGCGCCCAGCGTGGCCAGCCGCTCGGTGACCGGCGAACGGCGCAGGTCTGACCCGCTGACCGGGTAATGCAGATTGAGCAGGATTTCCGCGATCCCGCTCATCCCGATGCCGCCGATTCCGATAAAGTGAACGCGCTGTGCCTTGGCAAACATAGGTATTTCAGGCCCTCGAAGAGGCCCGCGTATTCAGTTAATCAGAAAGGAGACGCGACAGCGAGATGCCTTAAGTTTTGGGAGCGGCGGTCGGAGCTTCGTCCAGTTCCAAATCTTTTTGGTGCAGGAACTGCACGGAAATCTTGAAGTCCTTGCGCTGATCCCACTGCTGTCCGCTGATGGGATAGTGGAAGATGATCTGCCCGTCGAGTGTCTGGCCAGGCGTCATGGTGGTGTCGCGCAGTACCGGGCTTGTCTGCTTCGGCGCGAGCGTTGGATACGCGATGAACACATTGTGGTAGTCCGAGGGGCTCGCTCCGCTGCTGCGCTGGGTGGTGCCATCGGCCAGCGTCACGTCCGCCCACATATCGTGCAGGAACAGCGGCATCTCCGTCTGGCTTTTGATGTGGACGTTCGCGACGACGATTTCTTCGTCGTAAATATCCTTCTGTCCCGCGAGGCCGCCCAGCGCGGACCCCGTCGAAAGCTCGCGATGAATGGGATACGCCGTGATGGAAACCAGCTGGCCCGCGTGGACGGGCGGCTTGGTGTTGTACCAAACGTAGCCGCCAAGAATGGCGATCACGATGAAAGTCGCGGCGATGGCCGCGAATGCTGGGTGTGCGCCGGCCTGGTCTCTGTCGGACATAACGGATTCGTTCTCGCTTTCTACTGGAATTGTTCTGGATGCGGCCAGCGGGTGCTTAGGTTGGGCGAGGCCGCAGGGCTGCCAGAAACTCACGCGCCGGCTGCGTGTTCAGCACATCCTGCTTCGTGAGCCACGCCCGGCGCAACTGCCGGATGCCGTAGTGCATTTTGGTGAGATGGCTGATGTGGTGCGAATCGGTGTTGATGGCGATGCGGCAACCCAGTTCTTTCGCGAGGCGCAGGTCGCGGTCGCACAGGTCCAGGCGGTCGGGATAGGCGTTGTGCTCGACGGCGACGCCCAGTTCCGCCGCGCGCCGCAGCACCGCCGTCAGGTCGATCGCAAATGGCTCCCGGCGGAGCAGCAGCCGGCCCGTCGGATGCCCCAGGATCCGCACATACGGGTTCTCAATGGCGCGCAGCACACGCTCCGTCATTTGCTGTTCGGGTTGATTGAATAACGTGTGGACGCTGGCGATGACCACGTCCATCTGGGCCAGGACTTCATCGGATAAATCCAGCGCGCCGTCGCCGAGAATATCGACCTCGATGCCGGGAAAGACGCGAATCTTTCCTTCCAACTCGGCGTCGACTTCGCGAATGCGCCGGACATGCTCGAGAGCGCGCGCGTCGTCGAGGCCGTTGGTCATGGCCAGATTTTTCGAGTGGTCGGTGATCGCGATGTACGCGTAGCCCCGCGCGATGCCGGCTTCCGCCATCTCCCGAATCGAGTTTTTGCCGTCCGTTGCATGGGTATGCATGTGGACATCGCCCCGGATGTCCTGCTCCTCGATCAGCACCGGCAGGCGATGCTGTTCGGCGGCTTCAATCTCGCCATTGTTTTCGCGCAGCTCGGGCGGAATCCAGTCGAGGCCGAGCGCCGCGTAAATCTCTTCCTCGGTGGCTCCGGCCACAAACGATCCATCTTCGAGCCGCGCCAGTGCGTATTCGCTGAGCGTGTAGCCGCGCTTCAGCGCCCGCTGCCGCACCGAGACGTTGTGCATCTTGGAGCCGGTGAAATATTGCAGGGCCGCGCCGTAGGAGCCCTCCGGCAGCAGGCGCACGTCGACCTGCAGGCCGCTGCGCAGGCGGAAGCTGACCTTGTTCTGCCCTTTGGCAAGCATGGTCGCGGCCGGGGGGTAATTCGCCGCGTGGTCCACCGCCGCGCTGACCTTGTCTTCCGCGCAGGCGGGTCCGGTCACCAGAATGTCGAGGTCGCCGACGGTATCACGGCCGCGGCGCAGCGATCCGGCCGGCAGAATGGTCGTGAACCCCGGAAATTCTCGAAGGTACGCAATCAGCTTCTCGGCGGCAATCTCCGCGTCGTCGATGAGGAAGCGTCCGCTGTTTTGCTTGTAGTCCTCAATGCCCTTGCGCAGCTTTTCAATCAGCTTGTCGCCGAAGCGCGGCAGCCCCGCGAGGCGACCTGCGGCAATCGCCACTTCGAGTTCCTCCACCGATCCCACCTGGAGCGCGTCCCACAGCAAGGCCACAGTCTTGGGGCCCATGCCGGGCAGGCGCAGCAGTTCCAGCATGGTTGGTTTGTATTGCAGGAGCAATTCTTCGCGCAGGGGCAGCGTTCCCGCGCGCTCAATTTCCTGAATATTCGCGGCCATCCCTTTGCCAATGCCGGGGATCGCCAACAATTTTTTGGGATCGTTCGCAATCGTGCTCAACTGCACCGTCGAGGATTCGACTGCCTCTGCGGCACGCCGGTAAGAGCGGATGCGAAACGGGTCGCCCGCACCGATCTCCAGCAGGTCGGCCGTCTCCGCAAACAACTGGGCAATCGAGCGGTTATCCATCGCCCTCGATTACATCATGGTCCCCTCGCAGGAATCCAGGCCAGCCAATCCAGGCACACCGGCGCGGACTGGGTAGTCTGAAAATGCAACTTCCCCGCGCGTAGCGGGGAAGATTGACCCGTGAAAAGTGTGAAAAGGATTGCAGAGGACCCGCTGAGCCATGTCCTCCGATGCCCCGACCCGAAACCGGCGGCCTGGAGCGCCATCTGGCGAGGAAAAGCAACGGATTGAAACGGCTTAGGCTACTTCAGCGGCGCGCACAACCTGATCCGCCTGGGGACCTTTCTGGCCCTGAACGATATCGAACTCAACGTCGTCGCCTTCCTTCAGACTCTTGTAGCCGTCCACCTGGATTGCGCTGTAGTGGACGAAAACGTCGGGTCCGTCGTCGCGTCCGATAAACCCGTACCCTTTCGCGTTGTTAAACCACTTCACTTTGCCTTTGTACTGAGCCACGGACACGAACCTTCCTCTCGCGCAGATTGTGATTGGGGACTCCAACCTGCATGGAGATAAAGACGCGAGGCTCGAATGTTTGGTTTTCCGTGTTGAGGTAACTGAGGAGTTATTTCTTCCCGTGCCTCGCGAACTGGGCATACCAGGTGGCCGAGATGATGGTCTTGCCGTCCTGGATCTTCCCCGCGCCGATGAGCCGCAGCAGTTCCGACAGGGGCACAAACTGCAATTCGAAGGATTCGTCCTCTTCCGGATGCGCTTCTCCGGCCGTCAGATCTTCAGCCAGAAATACCTGCATCCACTCGCCCAGGAACCCTGGACTGGCGAAGTATTTCACCAGCTTCGTCCATTTTTTTGCCTGGAATCCGGTCTCTTCCAACAGCTCTCGCTTAGCAGCCTCCAGATGATCCTCGCCGGTTTCCATCTTTCCGGCCGGAACCTCATAGAGGAATTGCTGCGCCGCATGCCGGAATTGCCGCTCGATCAGCACCAGCGGGTCCTTCTTGCTCTTCGATTTATCGATGGCCAGAATTACCACCGACCCGTTGTGCCGGATCACGTCGCGGTTCACGCGCTTGCCGTTCGGCTCCCGAATCTCCTCGCTGAGCACCCGGAACAGCGGGCCCTCATACGATACCTTTGAAGCCAACACCTCAGCCGGGCCGCCCGCATCGACCTTCAGCTTCTTCACCACGGCTACAGCGGTCTTTTCTCCAGCCTTCTTCGACTTCTTCCCGGTCTTCTTGTCAGCCTTCCTGTCGACTTTCTTCGACTTCTTCTCCGCCTTCTTATCCTTTTTCGCCATCGCTGTCCTCGCTCTTTTTACCCTACCATCGCGCGCGCCAGTCGAAGTCGAGGCCGCCAATCACGAATCTGCATCTTCCGCGCATCGCCCCGCATCCGAATCACGCGAGCCTTCCCTCTCCCGGTCATGCTCCGCGCGTCGGTTGTCGCCGGGTCCGGTGTGCGTGAGAGACTGGAAAGCAGGCCTTTTCAGCCGTGAAAGTCGACTGTTACCCCATATCGATGCTGCCCCGGCTCAGCCGGCTGTTTCTCGACTACGCCGCGAGTCACGAACCGATCGCGCCGTTCTACGCATCCACCCCTTGGTCTCGGACTTCGAGCGACGGAGCGCCGACCCAGTCCTCCGCGCACCGCGCAGACGTCGCCGATCAACTCCGCGAGCAGAATGTTGCGTGGGGCGCCGGGCCGAAAGCTCTGGCCAACATTGACCGCCTCCGCGACGGAGCGGGCGCTGTCGTCACCGGCCAACAGGTCGCCCTCTTTGGCGGACCCGTCTTCACTCTGCTGAAAGCGGCGACCGTCGTCCAGCGCGCGCAGGCGGCAAGCCTGGTCCCCATTTTTTGGCTCGCTGCGGAAGACCACGACCTGGCCGAGGCAGACCACGTCACGCTGCCTTCAAGACACGCCCTGCACAAGCTGCAGCTGCATTCTGAATTCGCCCATGCTGGGCAGCCGGTGGGCGGCATCACCCTCGGCCCCAGGGTTGCGAACCTGCTGGATCGCGCGGCAGAGCTGATCGGCGGCACGCCGGAGTTCGACCTGCTGACCGCGAGCTACCAGCCCGACGCAACCCTTGCCTCGGCCTTCGCGCGGCTGATTGCTGCGGTTTTTGCGGATTACGGCCTCGTCGTCATCGACGCGTCCACCCACGCGTTTCACGCCCTGGGCGCGCCGGTGCTGCGACACGCCATCGAACACGCTGCCGAACTGGAGACGGCGCTGCATGAGCGCGACCGCCTGCTGACCGAACGCGGCTACCACTCGCAAGTGCTGGTCACCCCCGGAAGCTCGCTGCTGTTTCTTCTTAACGAGACCACCGGCGCGCGCGAATCGCTGCGGCACAAGGGTGACACGTGGATTGCGGGCAAAGCCACGTATTCCACCAGCGATTTGCTGGCGATTCTCGACGCCGCTCCCGAACGCCTGAGCCCCAACGCCCTGCTGCGTCCAGTTTTTCAGGACCATCTCCTGCCCACCGCGGCCTACGTCGGCGGCCCGGCGGAAATCGCCTACTTCGCGCAGTCGCAGGTGCTGTACCAGGCCATTCTAGGTCGCGATCCGGCAGTGCTGCCGCGCCTGAGCGCTACGCTGATCGAGCCGTCGATTGCGAAAGTGCTCGCCCAGCACGAGCTCACCCTCGAAGACATCTTCAAAAACCCTCCTGACGAGCTGGCCCACCGTCTGGGTGCACGCGCCATTCCCATTGAAGGCAAACGGCAGCTGGCCGCCACCGGCAATGCACTCGATAGCGAACTGGAAGCGCTGGTGGCGTGGACACAGACGCTGGACGCCGGGCTCGGCCGCTCCGCCGAGGTGGCCGCGTCCAAAATGCGCTACCAGATGAACCGCCTCCGCCGCCTGACCGCCAACTACCAGTTGCAGCACGAAGGCAGCATCCGGCGTCACGTCGATACGCTCTCCTTCAACCTCTTCCCCGACCGCCATCCGCAGGAGCGCACCATCGGCGGCATCGCCTATCTGTCGCGCTACGGCTCATCCCTGGTCGACACGCTCGTAGAGCAGGCAACGCAGGAATGTCCAGGCCACAAGGCAATCTACCTCTGACCTGTTCCCCGTCCTTTGCGCCTGCCCATCCCGCGGCGGTACACTGACGCTCTAAAGCTGCACCGTTGCCGAAGGACTGAAGTATGGCTGCAAAATCCCACGAAATTCTTGAAATTGCGTGCCCTGACTGTGGCGCGATGATGAAAATCGACGTCGCCACCCGCGCGGTCATCGCCCACACCCCGGCTCCCCGCAAACGCACTTTTGAGGACTTCGACCAGGCGACCCGCGCCTTGCGCGAGCAGGAAGAACGCAAAGAGAGCCTCTTCCGCCAGGCCGTCGACGCCGAGAAAAACAAGGAAGATGTTTTCAACAAGAAGTTCGCGGAAGCGCTGCGCAAGGCCCAGGAAACGCCCGACACCGGCAAGCCGCTGCGCGAATTCGACCTCGATTAAAGGGACGCATCTTAATTCACTATGGACAGCGAGAACCCCATCATGAAATTGCCCCGGCAAATTGAAGCGACCCTTACCGAGATTCCCTGGACCCGCAGCGTGGCTGCCGGATCGCTCATCGTCGGTGCACTGTTGCTCATCAGCGGAAAGCGCCGCTCCGGGCTGGCCGTGGCTGCGGCCGGCGCTACCGTCGCTTTGCTCGAGAACCCGCAGGCTGTCCGCGACGCGTGGGAGTCCGTCCCGCGCCTGGTCCGCTCCGGACAGAACTTCCTCGTCCGCGTGGAAGACTTCGTCGACGAGCTAAACAAGCAGGGCGTCCGCCTGGGCAAAGTCGTCGCCAACGCCACCAACCGCTGATCGCGTTCTCCAGCGTCTCGCCCTGCGAGTTCACCAATTCTGGTTTCAGTCCCGTTCACACGGCGTCGTCCCTCAAGCCGTTAAACTGAAATCAGCATGAAGCGTGTCATTACGCACTACGAACTGTCCCGCAAACTGGGTGCGGGCGGCAGCGGCATCGTGTACCTCGCGAACGACACCCAGTTGATGCGCCCCGTCGTGCTCAAGGTGCTGAAGCGCGGCGCGCTCACCGTCGAACAGATGCGCACCACCGTGCTGCGCGAAGCACGCATGGCCTCGGCCATCGAGCACCCCAACGTCTGCGCCATTTACGAGGTCGGCGAAGAGGGCGAAGAAGCCTTCATCGTGATGCAATACGTGCCTGGGCAGTCGCTGGACAAGCTCATTGCCAAAGGTCCGGCCAGCCTCCAGCTCATTCTTTCGGTCGGCATCCAGATCGCCGACGGCCTGAGCGCGGCCCATTCTCTCGGCATCTTTCACCGCGACCTGAAGCCCGCCAACGTGATGCTGACCGACGGGGGTCTCGCCAAAATTCTGGACTTCGGCCTCGCTCGCCGCCTGCCTCCGGAAGAGGTGGACTTCGACCCAGCGAAAGCCTCGCGGCGCAAGCCCGGCGCGCCCATCGCCACCTACACGGCGCGCGGGGGGACGATTGCTTACATGGCGCCGGAGCAGTTCGTCACCGGACAAAGCAGCGTGCAAAGCGACCTGTGGGCGCTGGGCGTCATCCTCTACGAACTGGCTGCCGGCCGGCATCCGTTTGCGCGCCCCGATGGCGACGAGTTCCACAGCATTCGCGCCATTCAGTTCGTCGATCCGCCACCGCTCGATGCGATTCCCGCGGAGCTCAGCTCCATCATTTTTTGCTGCCTCAAAAAGATTCCTCTCGAGCGCTACGGCAGCGCGGCTGAAGTGCGCGAAGCCCTCAAGACCATGATGAAGGCGCTGCAGTTTGAGACCGGCATCATTCCCGGCGAAGCAGCCGCGGTGCTTCCCAAATCCACCGTCGCCGAACAGGAGAAGCGCACTACGGGCCTGCTTTCCATGCTCGCTGAGCGGTTCCGCGAATCCTCCGACGAAAAAACCCGAGAGAACACCATCCTCGTCCTGCCCTTTCAAAACCTCGGAGCCACCGAAGCCGCGCCGCTCTACGGCTTCGCGTTGGCGGACGCCATTGCCGCCCGCATTGCCCGCATGTCCACGCTGGTGGTGCGGCCCTCGAGCGCGCTGATGCATCTGCCCATTACGCAGATGGACCCGCTGCAACTCGGCCAGAAGCTGCTCGTCAACTGGGTGCTGACCGGCAGCTATCTCAGTTCCAAAGACGGCTTCGATCTGAACTGGCAGTTGCTCGAAGTTCAGCGCCAGAGCGTTCACGGCGGCGGATCCATCAGCGTTCCATCGTTTGATTTGATCGCGGTGCAGACCGAGATCTGCAACGAGGTCTTTGCCTCGCTGCAGGGCATTGGCCAGTTGCAACCCGGCGCTGAGCGGCCTGCTCCACGCACCGCCCTCGGCGAAAAGCTTTCTGAGGAGTATCTGCAGGCCCGCGCCCTGCTCTCCGGCTTCATGCAGCGCACCGGCAGCCGCACTGATCTCGACCGCGCACGGGAATTGTTTGAAGCCGTGGTCGCGCGCGATTCCTCCTTCGCGCCCGCGTGGAGCGGCCTTGGCATCGCCGAACTGCAATACATCCGTTACGGTTTCGGCGGCCATCTGCACGTCATCTCCGCGCGCAAGGCTCTCGACCGCGCGCTGGAGCTGGATGCCGGATCCATTGAGGCCAATCTCTATCGCGTCTACATGCTGCTGTCGCGGGGCGAAAAAGAGAGCGCGCGCCACGGCGTCGAGCATCTGCTGCAGACCGCGGGCAACGACTGGAATGTTCACCTTGTCGCCGGCATCACGCTGCGCGTCGACGGCATGTATGAAGAGGCGCTGCAGCAGTTCAACCGCTCGCTCGTGCTCAATCCGTCGAACGCCGCCGTCATCTATAACCACCGCGCGCGCGTTTACCAATATCAAAACCAGTTGGAGTTGGCCGAAGAAGAGCTGCAAAAGGGGCTCACGCTGGAGCCGAAGTATCCGTTGCTGCGCACCTCGGTCGCGTATCAGCGCATGCGTCAGGGCGATCTCCGCCAGGCCATCGAGACGCTGGAAAACGTGATTCGCGACGACGCGTCGATGCGCATCGCGGTTCCCACGCTCGCGCTGTGCTACGTGCAGGCCGGAGACCGCGAACGCGGAGCCTCGCTCATCGGCGAAGACTCCATCGCCGCCGCCGAGGCTGACAGCGAGATGGCCTACCGCCTCGCCACCTACTTTGCCGTGGACGGCGACGAGAGCGAAGCACTGCACTGGCTGCGCCGCGCCATCTACCTCGGCAACGAGAATTATCCCTGGTTTTCGAAGAATCCCGCGTGGAACCGGCTCCGCGGCCACACCGACTTCGAGCGCATCCTCGAAGACCTGAAGAAAAGCTTCCGCCGCAATCAGAAAACCTGGAAGCGCCTGCTCACCGAGCCCCGCGCCTGATTACTTCCGGGCACGCATTCTTTTGGAAACCCTCGATCCTCGAAAGAGTTGTTTAGACTCTTTGGCATAGTCGCTCGTCGATACAACTGCAAGCTGGGAGTCCGTCCGCACGACGGCAGGAGAAACCCATGGCACCGATTCTTCTATGGCTGATCATGTTTCTGTGCCTGCTGATTTCGGTGCTCAAGTATTTAATGGGCCTCATTCTCAGGGTCTCCTTTCCCCGCGTGAAAATTCAGAAGGATTACACCTGGCATCCGACGGTCAGCGTGCTCATGCCGTGCTTTAACGAAGGCAAGACCGTCTATCAGACCATCGAAAGCATCAGTAAGAGCAACTATCCCCCCGAATTGATTGAAGTGATCGCCCAGGATGACTGCTCGGTGGACGACAGTTATGAATGGATCCTGAAAGCGCAGCACGACTTTTCCAATATCCCCATCCGCGCGGGCCGCAACGACTTCAACTGCGGCAAGGCACGCACCGTCTGCAACGCTCTCGAGCACTCGAAAGCCGAAATCATTATCTCCATCGACTCCGACTGTATCTTTCACCCCGACGCTATTCGCGAGCTGACTGCCTGCTTTGCTGAGCCAGGCATTGGCTCAGTGGGCGGCCGTGTCGGCGTCAGCAATCCCAACGATGGCGTGATCACCGCCATCCAGACCATCGTTTATTACGCCGCCTTCGAGCTGTATAAGATGCCCGAGAACTGGACGCGCAGCGTTTGCTGCATCAGTGGATGCCTCTTTGCCATTCGACGCAGCCTGCTCCTCGAGATTGAGCCGGCCATCCGCGCCCGCAACTGGTTCGGCATTCCCGTCAACCAGGGCGAAGACCGCTTCCTGACGCACCAAACGCTGCTGCGCGGCTACGGCACCTACATCAACAACGACGCCGTTTGCTGGACGGCGGTGCCGACGACGCTCTCCGTCCTGTTCAAGCAGCAGCTCCGCTGGCGGCGCAGCATCGTGCGCGACTTTTTCTATACCCTCCGCACTTTGCCGCGGCATGTTTTCAAACTGCACCCGAACACGGTGCTCACGCTGGTGCTGACGCCGCTGGGCGCGGTGGTCGCGTTCCTGGTGGTGGTCACCATGCTCACATCCGATCCCGTTGCGTGGACTGGACCCGCGCCGTTGATCGCATATCTCGGAATCGCCGCTGCCCTGACCTGGGCAATCAAGAAATACAGCGCGCGCGAAACGATTCATCACCCGCTGGCCTTCGGCGCATACATTGCTTGGTCGATGGCCAGCGCGCTGTTCATCACGCCTCTGGCGCTCTGCACCATGGATTCCGCCGACTGGGGCACACGCACCAAACAGCAACAGGAGGAGCAAATTGGCCTCGTCAGCAGTTGATCCCACGCCCACCACGCCGGCTGCGCCCAGATCGCGGCCGCCGCTGCAATCGCTCGCGCACAAATCGGTCATCACCATCTACCGCATCGTCGCCATCATCGTGCTGTACGCGGTGCTGCTCGGCGTTCTTAGCTATGCGTTCGTGATGGGCTTTTATGCAGTCAACAGCAACTGGGCCGCGCCGGTTATCCTTTCTGACTCCGACGAAAAGAGCCTCGACTTCATGCAGAAGCTGGTCATCAGCCGGCAGACGCTCGAAGACCTGAAGGTGGACATTATCCGCCAGCAAAGCACGCTGGCCGAGATGACCAAACAGCGAGCGTCGCTGATGGCACTCGATCCTGAACTGCAGGTGGCCATCGCGCGCGAGCGCAGCCACGACCAGATGACCGGGCCGCAACTCGCCGGCCTCGAAACGCAAAAGAAGGATGACAACGCGAAGACTCAGGCCCTGCTCACGCAGCTTCATCAGCTCGAAGCGGAGATCAGGAGCGACCTGGCTTCAGGCCTGATCACCAAAGGCGACGCCGCGACGCAACTGGCCGCGCTCAACCAGGCTGAAGACGCTTACACCGACAGCCGAATCGCCGGTGTGCTGCTCTCCGACGACGTTTTGAACAAAACCACCATCGGGACCAAGTCGCTGGATGTGCTGGAAAAGCAAGCTGAGCTGCGCTCCGATATCGCGCAGCTCGATGTCACCCTGAGCGTCGCTGACAATCAGCTGCGCGAAGACAATCGCCAGGTCGAGCGGCTGCGCGATGCCATCGAGATCGCGAAGCAGAGCCCGTATTTCCTGAATGCCAGCGGCAACAAGCGTCTCTATTTCGCCTTCGTCCCCTACGACAATCAGGCGAACGCGAAGGTCGGGGCGCCCATCTATGACTGCTACATCAACATGGTTCTGTGCCGCAAAGTCGGTACGGTGAAGCAGATCTTTCACGGGGAAGAGGTCATCAGCCACCCCATCTTCAAGACGCAGGTGCGCGGGCTGACCATCCTCATGGATCTGTCGCGCCCCGAATCCGCCAAATCGCAAACCGTCTTCCTCGGCCACAAGCCGCTGCTCTTTTAGCCAATGTTCCTTCGCGCTCAAGACACGTTCCCACGGAGCCTTGCCATGTTTTTGCGTTTTGCTCTTCCTGCTGCTCTTGTTTTCTCGCTGCCTTTCGCTGCGGTTGCTCAGGAGAATCAGCCCGCCCCGCAAACCTCTCAGCTGGCCGATCAGCGAACCTACTGCGCGTATCTCACCGAACAGGCCAAAGCGCAGAGCGATTATCTGCGCTCTCCCGATGCGCTGGCCGACTTCACGCAGCCCGAAACTGGCTTGCCCACGCAACTGGTGGGGGGCGCGGAGCTGAGCCTGGCGAATCTGAAAAAGGCCGGCATCACGCTCGACGTAGCGCGCAAAAATTGTGAACTATACAAGGCGACCACCAATGTTCAGACATTTCTGCAATACGCTCTGCCCGGCATTGAGAAGGATTCGCTCACGCATCGTTTGTCGCTGATTGGCGACGCTTCGAAATCGCTCGAGTCTCTCATCGACCAGACGACAAGAATGGTGGACGCGCAGAACATGACGAGGCCGATGCTGCTGGGCCTGGTGACGAACCGGATCAAGCTCGACTCCGACCGCGCCGACACGCAGTCGAAGATCGCCGCGCTCTATGTTCCACCGCTGAGCCAGGAGCCGCTGAAAGTGCAGGTGGCGGAGAAGCAGGCCAGCGACGTTGATGCGCAGAAGGCCCTCGACCACCTGACGCGGCAGAATAACTGGGACGTGGCGCTGAGCGTCGGCGCGCACCAGCAGATTGTTCCTCTGGCCGACGGCGTTCAGCCGTATGGCGAAATCAGCGTGACCTACAACCTCGGCAGCCACGTCATCGACAAGCACCTCGACCGCACCGTCGACGCTTACGCCAGTTGGAAAAAGGTGCAGGAAAACGACGCGGTCCGCGGGATGGCGGTGCTCCACGATCAGGTTTTGGAAAATATCGCAGCGCAGAAGAACCGGCTCGCGACGTTGCAGCAGGAGAGCCACGAGATCGCGAGGAATTTGCAGTTAGTGGGCGACGCGGAGACTACAGCGGCGCTGGATTTCCGCAATCAGTTGGCCTCGACGCAGCTGCTCCTGGGCATTGAAACGGGGGACGCGACCTATCGGCTGGATCGCCTCCAGGATTTTCTCAGCAGAAATTTCTGACGATCTCCCGGTCCTGCTCCGCAGACCGTCTTACCGCTGACCGCTTTACCGCGGCCGTCAATCCAGCCGGTACTTCGTTTCCGCGACGTGGTATAGCGGACGCCACACCAGGCGATTGATGGTGACCACCACCAACGCCATGATCATCGTCGCGGCCAGCAGCACTGGATAATTTCCCTGGTCGCTGGCGGCGCTGATCTGCGCGCCCAGGCCCAGGGTGCCCAGCGTCTGGCCCCGCAGCTTGAAGTACTCGGCCATGATCGACGCATTCCACGCGCCTCCGGAGGCCGTGACCAGACCCGTAATGAGAAACGGAAAGATGCCGGGAAGGATGACCGTCGTCCACCGCTGCACCTTGGAGAACCGGAACAGCGTGGAGACCTCGCGCAGTTCCGAGGGAATGGCCTGCGCGCCCGCAATCACGTTGAAGAGGATGTACCACTGCGCGGCCAGCAGCATCAGCACCACCGAGCCGAAGCCCAGGCCGACGCCAATGCGCGCCAGCGCCAGCAGGATGATGGGGAAAAACGCGGTGGCCGGGAACGAGGCCGCGATTTGCGCAATGGGTTGCGCCACGCTTGAAAATCGCGGATTGAACCCGATCGCGACGCCGACTGGCACCGTCCACAGCGACGCCGCCAGCAGCGCGACGTTCACGCGCGCAAAGGTCAGCCCCGCGCCGGCCAGCAGGCTCAGGAACTCCAGGCGGTGAATGTCTTTCAGGAGCAGGATGGCGTGAAAGGCCTCAATGCCAATCACGACCATCACCGCCGCGCCAACGATGACGTACATCGCCGTCGCGAGCTTCCCTGCTTTCTTCTTCTCCACCTTCGGCTTGCGGGCGCGCTTGCGCTGCGCCAGATCCATGTAGACCCGCTCAGCCAGCGGCCGGAAAGTGTACTGGTTAATGATGCCCAGCACGCGCGAATTCCGCAGCGCCGTGAGCACGGGAGACGTGACGCGGTTGGTGCTCTCGGTGGTCTCGAATTTAAATTTGTCGGACCACGCAATCAGCGGACGCCACAGCAGCTGGTCGGTCATCACGATAATGAACAGCATGGTGATGAGGCCGTAGACCATGGCGCCGGTGTCGCCGTTGGAAGCGGCGGTTTGCAGATACGATCCCAGCCCCGGGAGACGGAAGTTGCGACTGCCCACGGGAAACATCTCGCACAGCATGAGCGCAAACCAGCCGTTGGCCACGGAGACGATTGAATTCCAAATGAGGCCGATGGATCCGAAGGGCAGCTCGAGCTGGAACAGCCGCTGCATGCGCGTAAACCGGTTGATCTCGCAGGCTTCCATCAGCTCGCGCGGAATGCTCTTGAGCGAGGTGTAGAAGCTGAAGGCCATGTTCCACACTTCGCCGGTAAAGATCAGCAGGATGGCGCCGAATTCAATGCCGAGCTGGCGCGAAGGAAACAGCGACATCATGGCGAGCATGACGCCGGGCAAAAAACTCAGCACCGGAATCGACTGCAGAATATCCAGCACCGCGATCATCAGCGATTCGAGATGCTTGTTGTAAGCCGCTGTGTAGCCATAGCCGACGGCAAACATCAGGCTGAGTGCGTAGGCGAAAAAAATCCGCACCAGCGAATAGAACGCGTAGAGCGGCAGGTGCGAAGGCGAGCGGTAAATCTCGACTTCGGGGATGGCCGAGCTAAACCAAAATTTCGCGACCCACAGAATCGCGTAGAAGCCCGCCAGCAGCGCAGCGGCCACGCTCAGATCGATAAAAAACGGCCACGTGCGCTCGCGCACCAGCGCGCGGGAGAGCGTGAACCGCTGCTTCATCCGGCGTGCTCCTCGCTTGTCTCGTGGAGTTCCTCGCCTTCATGTTCGTGGTACATGAAGCGGCGGCGCGAATCGTCCCAGTCAAACAACTCCGCGTAACGACCCCAGTTAATGGCGGTTTGCAACTGGCGCGTGCACTCGTCGTCGCTGAATTGCTCGTCGAGCATGTCGAGGAAAAATTCTTCTGAGACGGAGTGGTCGCTCTTGTTGGCAAGCGCGCGGCTGATCTGGCGCAACAGCAACACATGATCCAGCGCCGCTTTCCGAAACAACTCTTTCTGCTTCAGAATCTCCGACTCGGCGTAGGCGCGGCCCTCCGGCGTGATGGCGGCGTCGCCTTCTTCCACTTTCAGGAAGCCCAGCAGCTGCGCGGCTTCCACGATGGGGAAGAGGTCGTCGATTTCAAACGCCAGTTCCTCGGCGAGGCGGTAAATATCCGTGCGCCCGTCAAGATCGATGATCAGCTCCAGCAATCCGGCAATGCCGCCGGGACGTGCATGGGGCAGCATCTCGTAGCGCATCTGGCGCTGGTCGCGGATGCGGCGTCCGTCTTCCAGCACCGGCATCTCCGCGGGCTGCACGTCGGGCCGCGTCAGCACCTTGTAGATGTAATCCACCAGGCCGGTGAAGGCGGGATTCTTGCGCTCGCGCGGATGGGCCAGCGTGACCTTGAAGTCGGTGCGAACATGTCCTGGGTTGCGGCCGAGCACGATGATGCGGTCGGCAAGAAGGACGGCTTCCTCAATATTGTGGGTGACCAGGAAAATGGCCTTGGTGGGAATGGTCTTCTTCTGCCACAGTTCCAGGAGCTCGCCGCGGAGGTTGTCGGCGGTCAGCACGTCAAGCGCGGAAAAAGGCTCGTCCATGAAGAGGACTTCCGGCTCCACGACCAGGGCGCGGGCAAAGCCGACGCGCTGGCGCATGCCGCCGGAAAGCTCCTTAGGGTAGGCAGCTTCGAATCCGTCCAGACCCACGGTGTCCAGAATCCTCAGGCTGCGGCGATGCCGGTCCGGCGCGTCCATGCCCCGTGCTTTCAGGGGCGCTTGCACGTTTTCGAGCACCGTAAGCCAGGGAAAGAGGGCGAAACTTTGGAAAACGATCGAGACGTTAATTTCCGACGACGCCAGGTCCTTGCCGTGCCACAGGACGCTGCCGGCCGAGGGCAGCGCGAGGCCGGAAAGCATGCGGAGCAGGGTGGATTTCCCTGATCCTGAGGGCCCCAGGAGCGCGACGATTTCACCCGGATAAATGGCCAGATCGGTCGCCGAGATGACCTGAATGCGGGCATCGCGCGACTGCGCGTAGTATTTTTCGACCTGGAGAGCCTGGATGATCGGTTCCGTCATAATCGTCAGCTCGCGCCGGCACCGTGCCGGGCGGTTTCTGGGTTATAGGGCCATTGTGCCCGATGGATCGTAAATTAACTGTAAGAGAGGAGTTTGCTCCGGGATGAAGCATCTCCCGAACAAAGCGTATCATCATAGCTGCAGGTTTCACCCGTTACACTGTCTCCGACGGTCCGCATCTCTGACCCGCAACCCCAGAAACTCCTGATTCAACTGACGACAAGGATTTGGTAAGAAACGAATGTCTGAACAGCAGGCGGCGAACCAGGCAAAGCCCAGGGTGCTTGTCGCAGATGACGAGCGCGTGATTGCCGATACCCTGGCGATCATTCTCAACCAGAGCGGATTTGAGGCAACGGCTGTTTACAGCGGCGAGAGGGCTGTTGAAATGGCGGAAATCCTCAAGCCGGACATGCTCATTAGCGACGTCATTATGACGGACCTGAACGGCATTGACGCAGCCATCAAGATTCGCGCCATGCTGCCGGGCTGCAAGATTCTGCTGTTTTCCGGCCAGGCGGCTACAGCCGATTTGCTGGATCGCGTGCGCGCGCAGGGTCATGAGTTCGAGATCCTGGCCAAGCCGGTCCATCCTCAGGATTTGCTGGCGCGCCTGCGGAGCTAGACTGCAAGGCCAATCCGGCCCAGCTTCTATGGAATGTAATAAAACGGGTCCGATAGCTTGACGGAGACCTGGGCCTGCGGCGACCCGTTCAGGTCGCTCATCTGATCTCCCATGTTCACAACAATCCGGTAGCCGGCTGCGACGATTCTCTGCCGCGCCGCTGATTTGAAGGCAGTGGTCGGCGTGTTGGCCTCAGCCGGAGCACGCAGGGTCAGTCCCGCCCACTGCGTAAAGCCCTGGCTGCGCAGGTTCTTTTCGGTCGCCGCGCGCTGGCTCTCAGGCCGGCCGGTGATAAAGAAAACGGCGACCCCCAGCTTTCCTGCCTCCTGATAAAACCGCAGCGTGCCGGGAATGGCGGGGGCTGTTGCCTGATCCACCCAGTGATCCCAGGCGGCGTGGTTGTAGGCGAAGTCCGCCTGCAGAATCTCTGCGTAGTTGGACAGCGACGTTTCGTCGATGTCCAAAACCACAGCCAGCTTTCTACCGGGATGCGGGAGCCGGATCAGCCGATCCAGCTCGGCAATCGCAGCTGCGGTCTCTCGATTCAGATCGGCGGTGTAGCAGCCATGCGTGCCCTTGCAGTCGTGATAATCCTTCAGCTCGAGCTGCAGCTGGCCAAGGTTCGGCAGTTCTTTGGGAACCAGGACGGTTTGCGCGTGCGCGGCCTGGAGGACGACGAACAGGCAGGCGGTCGAGAAGAAGGCGAAGTGGCGGACGATCATCTGCCTAGGATAAGGCGTGCCGAACCGCGGTGACCCATGGCGATCCGTGGGGCTGTTCAGCCTACTGATTGGTCTTCTGCTGCGGGTACCAGGTGAACTGGGCCGCGACGGTGGTATCGCTTTGCTTGCCCGGCAGGTAGATGGGCGCCTTCCATCCCTCGTACTGCACCGCGACGCGAGCTTCGATATTCGGGCCGAAGCGTTTGCGCACTTCGCCCTGGAAATCGTTCTGCGTGGTGCCGTTGGGGATGAAATTACCGTCAATCTTCATATTCCGGTACATGAACTGGATGTCTTCTTTCGGCGTCAGGTGATACGTGACCCAGGCCTGACCACCCTTGCCTTGCCGTCCAATCCAGTCCCCATAGAGAAAGCCCTTGTTCGTGGGCCCCTGCTTCTGGACTGTCTCCCAGTAGAGAAACCGGCCGTCGCTGAGAGAGGAACTGACGGTGTCGGTGTTCGCGCCCTCAACGCGCAGGTCGAGGTGCGGGACGCCGGGAAACCGCGCGAGATAAATCCCAGGTCGCCATCCCGCGCGCCGTGGAGCATCGATGGGGCTCTCGTCGTCATGCACCAGGGAATCGTTGTAGAGCGTCACCCAATTACGTAGAAACGGAAGGCGGTAGTTGAAATCGAATGTGGCAAAGCGGGCGCCTGGATCGCGCCTGGAGAACTTCTCCGACACCGGAACATTGGAGAAGCTGAAAAAGCTGTGGAGGAAGCTATGCAGCGTGATCGGTGCGTGATCCTTGCCGCCCCAGATCACCATGCGATCGAATCCAAATTCCAGATTCTTCGTCGGCTTGAAATCGATCTTCTCCACGTGAACCCATGGGTCTTCCGGATCCGTGTGCCCTTTCAGGCTGCCGACAAAAAAGTCGTACCGGAAGGGTCCCGTCAGCCGGGAAAGTAGCGGAATACGCAGCGGCTCGACGCGATCGATCTGGAACTGGTAAATGTCCTCGGCGTTATTGCTCCACAGCATGCTGGCGCCCTGCGCGGGTCCCATCCAGTGATCGCTTTTGCCGAACGAGACCTCGTGGCCAAGAAGGTGATACGAGAGGATCGCCTCCATCACCCGGGCGTTGGTGGCCGATGAGATCGACCCAGCGGGAATCGTGGCCTGAACGGGGTTCGTCGCAATCGGAATGCCGTCGACGGTTTGCGAAAGAAAGTCGGCCAGCGTTGAGGAGTAACCGGTGGCGCTGGGCGCGTACTGAAATTCGCCGCGGTAGTAGAGCGTGAAGCGCCCTGCCTCGGCGCGCGCGGCGAATCCGCCGTAGTTGTTGAAGCCGCCCTCATACGGACGCCCGTAGTCGTCCACTATGGACTGGCCCAGATGGAAGCTGTCGCGCAGCGGCGTCCCGGTGATGCCGCGCACCTGCTCGTAGACGTTGTCCAGCTCGCCGCTCGGATGGTTCAGTTCCGAGGAGTTGTCGATATCCGGCTGAACTTCCTTCAGAACGGCCAGGTAGATATCCTTTGCCTCGTCATTGCCGTTGTCGGAATCGACGCGATCGGAGCTTTCCTGAAGCATGTGGGCGATGCTGAGACGGGTCCATGGGCGCAGGCCCAGGAATGCCGTATCCAGGTAGCCCAGCGAATGCAGACGGTCCAGGGCCGGATAAATCCAGCTGTCCATGGGAACGTAGGTCGACCCTTCCGCGCTGGTGGTGATCATCTCCGCGGGGGGACGGTAGCCCGGAGGGAACGGCTGCTGCGTCGTAGTTTGTGCCTGTGCCTGCGACAAAAGCGAGGTCGACAACAGGACGGCGCAAAAGAACGAAAAGGATTTCAAGCGCACCTCAAAGAGTTTGTGCTGTTCCGGGCAGAGTAAACAATGAAAGCGGTGTTCCCGTCTCGCATTTGGAGTCAAAACCCGGACGTCCGATCCGCTTTCCGGCAGGATTGCCTGGTCACTTCAGCCTGGACGATTGAATGTTCAATGTCAAGCATGCCAAGGCGTGCATGAAGACCCTGTCACTTTCGTTTCAGGCTGGACAGCAGCCCTGGTTCCGGCATCCTTTTACAGGCTCGCAGGATCGCCGCCTTCCGTGTCTACGCTCAGTTCGGCGAAGGCCTGTTTGGCGCGCTTGGCGTCGAATTTTCCCTCGCGGACCAGCTTCGAAAGCGTTGCCGTCACCACCGACTCCGCATTCACTTCGAAGTGCCGCCGCAGATACTCGCGATTGTCGCTGCGCCCGAAGCCGTCGGTGCCCAGCGAGACCAGCCGCGTGGTGAGCCACGGCGCCAGTTGATCGGGTACCGCCTTCATATAATCCGTGGCCGCAATGATCGGACCCTTCGCCTTGCCGAGCGCGGAGACGATGTACGGGGTCTTCTCGGCTTCCGTGGGATGCAGCCGGTTCCAGCGCTCCACGCGCAGCGCTTCGCGGCGCAGCTCGTTATAGCTGGTCACGCTCCACACATCGGTCGCCACGTTGTACTTCTCGGCGAGAATCTGCTGCGCGCGCAATACTTCGTTGAGGATGGCGCCGCTGCCGAACAACTGCGCCACAGCTTTGCCGCCGGTCGCGGGCTTCAGCCGGTACAACCCGCGCAGAATGCCCTCGCGCGTGCCCTCCGGCATCTCCGGCATCGCGTAGTCCTCGTTGTACATGGTGATGTAGTAGAAGACGTTCTCACCGTCCCGATACATGCGCCGGAGGCCGTCCTGCAAAATGACCGCCATCTCATACACAAACGCCGGATCGTAGCTGACGCAGGTAGGAATCACACTCATCAGCAGGTGGCTGTGACCGTCCTGGTGCTGCAGGCCTTCGCCGGACATCGTGGTGCGTCCCGCGGTCCCGGCCATCAGGAAGCCCTTGCCCCGCGAATCCGCAAAAGCCCACATCATGTCGCCAACGCGCTGAAATCCAAACATGGAGTAGTACATGTAGAACGGAATCGTCGGTACGTGGTAATTCGCGTAGCCTGTTCCCGCCGCGGTAAACGAGGCCATAGCCCCCGCTTCCGTGATGCCCTCCTCGAGAATCTGTCCGCTCTTCTCTTCGCGGTAATAGAGCAGCATGTCCACGTCGTGCGGCTTGTACTTCTGACCCTCGCTGGCGTAGATCCCCACCTGGCGAATGGCGGACTCCAGGCCAAAGGTCCGGCCCTCGTCCGGCACAATCGGCACCACATACTTGCCGATCGCCTCGTCCTTCATCAGGTGGCGCAGGATGCTGACAAAGCCCATCGTGGTGGACACGGCGCGCCCTCGCGATCCGTCCGTCCACTCCTTCAGCGACTCCAGCGGCGGCGCGGTGAAAGGAATCTCGGGGATGTCGCGCCGGGGCATGTAGCCACCCAACTCCTGGCGCCGTTGCTGCATGTAGACCATCTCCGGCGATTCCTGTGGCGGGCGATAAAGCTTGCCGGCGCGCGCATCTTCTTCGGGAATGGGCAGGTCGAAGCGCCTGGTGAACTCCACCAGTGCGTCGTCCGCGACTTTCTTTTCCTGGTGCGAGGCGTTGCGCGCCTGGGTGCTGCCCAGTCCATAGCCTTTTACAGTTTTCGCCAGAATGACGGTGGGACCACCCTTGTGCTCCGTCGCGCGCTTGTATGCGTTGTAAATCTTGCGCGCGTCGTGTCCGCCGCGATGCAGGTGGAAGATCTCGTCGTCCGACATGTCCTTCACCAGCTCCAGCAGCTCCGGATATTTCCCGAAGAACTCGCTGCGAATGTACGCGCCGCCCTTGGCTTTGAATGCCTGGTACTCGCCATCCACGCACTCTTCCATGCGCCTGAGCAGAAGGCCGGTGTGATCGCGCTCGAAGAGATCGTCCCACGCTCCGCCCCAGATCACTTTGATCACGTTCCAGCCCGCGCCGCGGAAGACGCCTTCAAGTTCGTCGATGATGCGGCCATTGCCGCGCACTGGCCCATCCAGCCGCTGCAGGTTGCAATTGACGACGAAGACGAGGTTGTCGAGCTTCTCGCGCCGGGCAATGGACAGCGCGCCGAGCGTATCCACTTCATCCGTTTCGCCGTCGCCGATGAAGGCCCAGATCTTGCGCGGGGTCGTTTCGATCAGGCCGCGATTTTCGAGATAGCGCATGAACCGCGCCTGATACACCGCGTTGAGCGGGCCAATGCCCATGGACACCGTGGGAAAACGCCAGAAATCCGGCATGAGCCACGGATGCGGATACGACGACAGTCCGGGCGTGTCGCGCAGCTCGTGGCGAAAATTCAGTATGCGTTGCTCGTCCAGCCTCCCCAGCAGAAACGCGCGCGAATAAATTCCCGGTGATGCGTGGCCCTGGAAGTAAATGAAGTCGCCCGGCTGATCGCCATAGGTGGCGTGGAAGAAATGATTGAAGCCGACTTCGAGCAGTGTGGCCAGCGAGGAATACGTCGCGATGTGTCCGCCGATGCCCGCATCCTTCTTGTTCTGCCCGTGGACCATGGCCAGAGCGTTCCAGCGAATCAGGCTCTCGATGCGGCGCTCCAGCTTGCGGTCCCCGGGATACGGCACTTCCTCGTGCTTCGGAATGGTGTTGACGTACGGCGTGGTCAGCTCGCCGGTCTGCGTGATGCCGGCCTCGCGTGCGCGCTGCCGCAGCACGGTCAGCAGTTCAGCACCCTGCTCCGGCCCTTCGGCCACCACCACATCGTCGAAGGCTTCAATCCACTCGCGAAGCTGCTGCGAAAAATCGGTCTGCACGGGAACGGTTACCTTAGTCGTCATAATCCTCAATCCTGATTCAAACTTGTCGATCCTGCTTGGCCACGATCTCCTGCCGCCATTCGTGAGCCGGCAATCCTCTGGCTTCCAGCCAGCGTTCCAAATCCGCAACCGCATCGGCGGTGTGGCCAAGCGCCGCCGGCGCCTCAAGACAAACGATGCGCGTCGGTCCGCTGCCCTCGCGCGCTCGCGCAATCGATTCATGCGCGACACGGTACATCGCGATCACATCGTGCACATCGACGGGAATCGCCGGCATTTCGCTCTTCACGCTGGCGGACGCTCGGGTTTTCGGTCGCGCACCTTCAACGCCTTCTTCAACAAACAGCACCGGCAACTTCGCTCCGCTGGCCATCGCGTGCGCTTCCGCAACGAAGCTCTGTGCAACGCCTCCTGGAAAGAACAACACCGTCACATGCCCGTTCCTGCGCAACCGATCTCCGGCCGCACGGCTCAGCGCCTCAATAATCTGAGGCTCGATCGCCTTTCCTTCTGGCGAAGTCACGTTGACTTTCAGGTCTCCGCGCAGCACATCCCAAACCCGCGACGGATGCTCGGCCAGCAGCGCGTCGCCCTCGTGCAGATCCGCCGAGACGCCAGCGAGGGCCGCCGCGTGATCCCGGATGGTGGCAGAAGGCTTGCTCCCGACGGCTCCTCGTTGTGCGAACAACTGCAGCCGCAGCGCCAGCCCGTAAAGCTGGCGGAACTTCGCGTCGCTGATAAGGGAGTGTCCGTTTTTGCCGTTTGCCGCGGCAGACGGGACCGCTGTCTTCGCCTGGATTGCCATGTGCCTCTGGATTTTTCCTCTGCGGTCGCCGGATTCGCGCGTGGCCTGCGATGCCCGATCGCGCCGGTACCGCCAACTGGGCCGCCTGGTGCGAGATGGGGGCATTTCCTCGCTTGCGGAGCGCCGAACAAAACCGGCTCTTTAAAAATTGTAGCGCAGCGCCGGGCTTCTTTCGCCCTGTCGCGTTCCCGGACAATTTTGCTGGACGGACTCGCTCGGATTTCAACAGCTTTGTGCATAACCCTGTGCATTATTCGTCCTGGAGCCAGTGCAAGCGAGAAATGATGCACCTTTGAGCGTTCTGCACTCTCCGCGATGCACCTTGCACCAGGTTCGGGGTCGACTGGCCGCCCAATCGCTGACCGGTCCTTAGCTGACCGTTTTATCGCTGACCGCTTTACCGCTGCTTACGTGGAGTACTCAGCATTGATGCGGACGTACTCCGCCGTCAGGTCGCAGGTCCAGAAGCGGCAACGTCCCTCTCCGGCGCCGACCTCGATGCGAATCGAGAATTCCGGTTGCCGCAGATACGCATGCGCCGCCTTCTCGTCATACTCGGGAGCGCGGCCACCGTTGACGCAGATGCGCTGCTCTCCAAACCAAATCGCGATGCGCCCTGGATCGATCGCCACGCCTGCATAACCAGTGGCCGCCATCAGGCGTCCCCAGTTGGGATCGCAGCCGGCCCACGCCGTCTTCACCAGCGGCGAATGCGCGATGGATTTTGCAATCTTCAGAGCATCGGCGTCGCTCGGCGCGCCTTCAATTTGCAGCTCCACCACATGCGTCACACCCTCGCCGTCTGCGACGATTTGCTTCGCCAGCGAAGTGCAAACGCCGGTGAGAGCATTGCGAAACTCCGCGTGATCCGCGCCGATTTCCGCTCCCGAAGCTCCCGACGCCAGCAGCAGCACGGTGTCGTTGGTCGATGTGTCGCCGTCAATCGAGATGCGATTGAAGCTCTGCTCGACCGCGGCGCGCAGAGAATTGTCGAGGGCTGCGGGTGCGACCGCCGCATCGGTGAAGAGATACACCAGCATGGTTGCATGCAGCGCGGGCACCAGCTGCGGATGAATCATCCCGGCGCCTTTGCATGCGCCGGCGATGCGCACCTTCCTGCCATCCACTTCCAGCGCTGCGTGCGCAATTTTCATACGCGTGTCCGTGGTGAGGATGGCGTGTGCGAACCGCGAAAACGCTTCGGCGCTGGACTCCAGCGAGCCCTGCACGTCAGGCAGAGCAGCTACCAACTTCTCCGCGGGCAACGGAACTCCAATGATCCCCGTCGACGACGGAAAAACCTCGTGGCCTTCGCAGGAGAAGGCCTCAGCCGCGGCGCGACAAACCTGCTCGCACGCGCTGATACCGATTTCGCCGGTGGCGCAGTTGGCGTTGCCCGCGTTCACCGCGACCACGCGCACTTTGCCTGCACTACGCTCCATGTGGCGGCGGCCCACGGTGATGGGCGCGGCCTGCACGCGATTCGCCGTGAACATGGCTGCGGCGCTCGCGCCGTTATCAGCCACCGCGACTGCGAAGTCCGGCTTGCCGCTCGGCTTAATGCCGGCTTTGACCGCGGTAAAGCGGAATCCCAGGGGCAGAGCGTCGGGAGAGATCATTGAAATCTCGGTCATATCGAAGATCAGTCACCTAATTATCGGCCAGCCTGCGTGGGAGCGGACATTAACTCGACGAACTCGCGCGTGAACTTCGGCAGATCCAAATCAAGCTGGGCGTGGACCTTCTGCACATCGGTCGCGGGCCGCATCGCGTCCCCCCAGGTGAGCGTGTCGCCGTAGCTCGGACCGTGGCTCAGATCCACATCCATATAAATCTGCTTTTCCCTCGTGATGATCGAGGGATCGAGCCATGCGCACGCCGCCAGCTCGTCCCACAGGTAGTAACGATCCTGCGACCACGCGGCAATATAGCGCGCTGCCGGATTCGGCGACTTACTGATTTCGTCCAGCATGTCCTGGGTGAAGCGCGCCTTGATGGAAATGTCCACGGTCGTAACATCGATACGCGGCCATGCTGCGCGCAGCACGATGTGCGCCGCCTCCGGATCGAACCAGAAATTGAATTCGTGGCGCGGATTGTCCGCAAATTCCGGATCGTCGGTTTGCGGATTGAGGCTGCCACCCATCAGCGCGATTCCCTGCGTCAACTCGGCGAAGCCTGGATCGATGCGAATCGCCAGCGCGATGTTCGTCAGCGGCCCCGCCGCGTAGATCGTCACCTGGTGGGGATGTGCATGCACCTGCCGTATCAGAAAATGCACCGCGTCCTCGTCAATCGTCTGCGTGTGCGGCGCGCCCTCCGGCATCGGCGGCACGACATCCGGCGCGTGCATTGTTGGGTTCGCCGGCTTCACGCCCACCACGCCCTGCGCCGTGTCCACCAGCGTCATCGGCCCCTGTCCCCAGGCGCCAAGCCAGTCCACCTGGCCCACCAGCGGCACGCTCAGCCGCGTTTCCTCTTCCGTCCGCACCAGCGGGAAAACCGCGCCCTTCGCAACCGGAACGTCGGTGCGTCCGATCAGTTCCAGCATGCGCAGGGTGTGCTCAGTCTCCTCATCCCGCCAGGCATTGCCCGTCACCATCGTGATGCCCAGCACGTCGACCTTTGGTGACTGCAGCAGCACCATCATCGCCATTTGGTTGGAGCCGCCAGGCCCGGAGCCGTCCTGGTCGATCAGGACCATCCGCCGCTGTGCCCCCGCTGACGACGCGATGCAGATCGCGAGCGAGGCCATCAGCCAGACGATTCGCGTTCCCGAAGAAATCAAATTTCCCTCGCCCATCGATGAATCGACGACCCCAACGGCGAATTTATCAGTAAACCAGGCAGCCCGGGCTGCAATAATTTCTCAGTGAGCCAGCCGATGCCTGCCGATTCGTTCGATTTTCTTTTCATGCAGCATGTCAGCGTCGCGCGCGGCGACAACGTCGTGCTGCACGACCTGTCATTGCGCATCGTGAATGGCGAGCACGTCGCGATTCTTGGGCCCAACGGGTGCGGCAAATCCACGCTGATCAAGACGCTCACCTGCCAGTGCTACCCCATCGTCACGCCGGAAACGCAGTTGCTGCTGCTGGGCCGCAAGCGCTGGGATGTTTCGCAGTTGCGCACGCATCTCGGCGTCGTCTCCGCCGAGCTTCCGGGCGAACGAACGCCGGTTACGCCCGGACTCGACGCTGTGATTGCCGGATTCTTCTCGGCGTCCACGCTGTGGCCCAACCTGCACGTCACGCCGGAGATGCGCGAGCGCGCCCACGAAGCGCTGCTGCTGATGCAGGCCACGCATCTTGAGACCAAGCTGGTGGGTGAGATGTCGGCGGGCGAACAGCGGCGGATTATGATCGCCCGCGCGCTGGTGCATCAGCCGCAGATGCTCCTGCTCGACGAGCCATCGAATGCTCTCGACCTCGCCGCCCAGCGCGAACTGCGCCAGGCCCTCCGCCGCGTCGCCCGGCAGGGCGTCGGCATCCTGATGGTCACGCACCACCTCGCCGATATTTTGCCGGAGATCGATCGCGTGATCATGATGCGCGAGGGGCGCATCTTCGCCGACGGGGCGAAGGGCGATTTGCTGACGCCAGAAAAACTGCGCGAGTTGTTCGGCGTCGATGTCACCATGGTCGAGCACGACGGATCGCTGCATTGTTGGTAAAGCAGTTGCGCGCTGGGCTTGCTTCGAACCGGCTCGCGGAGTTAATTTGTCCGTACACGGGAAAGGAGGATGATCCAGCCTATGAAGAATTCTGACGGTAGTAGTTGCTTCAAATCACGTGAGGTGACTGAGGCTTAGAGCCGCTCCTGGCTCCAGTGAACTAAGTCCTGGCGCAGTTTTAGCCTGCGCCGAGGCCCACTCCGAAAGCGGGGGCGCCTCAGGTCAATCTCCACAGCTCACCGGTGCAGGGCCCGCTGGCCGAAAGGTCAGCGGGCCTTTCACATTTTGGGGAAGAATCGACTTCGTGACCATGGTACGATGACCATGGTCATCTCGAAAGGGGACGCCATGAAAACTATGGGTGCGGGCGCCTTCAAAACACATTGCCTCTCGCTGATTGACGAGGTATACGATCGCAACGAAGAGATCGTCATCACGAAACGCGGCAAACCCATGGCAAAGCTCATCCCGCTTGAAAACAAGAAGCCAGAGAGCGTCCTTGGATCGATGAAGGGGATGTTTAAGATCGTCGGCGATATTGTCTCGCCCATCACCGAACCCTGGGAATGGGACGAGGATGTGTTTCCGCACGGCACGCCGGAACGAGCAGAATTCGAGCGCAGTCAGAAGAAATCTGCTGCGGGATCAGCGCCCCGGACTCCGGCAAGAAGGCGGAAGTGATCGTCCTCGATACGCATGTCGCTCTCTGGACGCTTGGCGATGTTGGCATGCTCTCCACCGCTGCGGTGCAGGCCATCAAAGAAACCGAGTCAGAAGGAAGCAGGTGCGCAGTTTCGACTCTGTCCTTCTACGAAATCGCGCGCGCCATTGTGCGAGGCAGGATGCAGTCGACATTGACCCTGGAAGAGCTAATCGCCGAGATCGAACGCCGCTTCATAGTCCGCCCCCTCACTCCCCAACTCGCCCTCGCCGCCGCCCAACTCCCTGCCGCCTTCCCCTCCGATCCGTTCGACCGCATCATCGCCGCGACCGCCATGGTCGAAGGCGTTCCCCTCCTGACCGCCGATCAGCATATCCGCCGATCCCGCGTTATTCGCACGATCTGGTAATGGCCCGCACCATCTGGTAATCGCACGCCCCTTCGGCCGCCGCCTTACAATACCTCCATGGAACCTCTCGTCATCGCAGGCAAAGCTTTTCAGTCGCGGCTCATCGTTGGCACCGGCAAATACAAAGATGGGCCCGAAACCCAGGCAGCCATCGAAGCCTCGGGCGCTGAGATGGTGACCGTCGCCGTGCGCCGCGTGAATCTCGACCGCTCCCGCGAATCCCTGCTGGACTTCATCGATCCGCGGCGCTATTTCCTGCTCCCGAACACGGCGGGTTGTTACACCGCCGACGAGGCCATCCGCGCCGCGCGCCTCGCCCGCGAAGTGGGCCTGTCGGACTGGGTCAAGATTGAAGTCATCGGCGACCAGGCCACGCTCTATCCCGATGTCCAGGCCACGCTCGAAGCAACGCGCGTCCTCGTCAGCGAAGGCTTCACCGTGCTCCCTTACACTTCAGACGACATCGTCTTCGCGCATCGCCTGATCGACGCCGGAGCCGCCGCCGTCATGCCGCTCGCGGCCCCCATCGGCTCGGGCCTTGGCATTCAGAATCGCGCGACGTTGCAAATCCTGCGAGAGAAAATTACCGAAGTCCCGCTCATCGTCGATGCCGGCGTGGGCACCGCCTCCGACGCCGCGCTGGCCATGGAAATGGGCGCGGACGGCGTGTTGATGAACACCGCCATCGCTGCGTCGGCCAATCCCATTCTGATGGCCGAAGCCATGCAGCACGCCGTGCTCGCCGGACGCCAGGCCTTCATCGCCGGACGCATGCCCCGCAAGCTCTACGCAACGGCCAGTTCGCCGCTGGAAGGCGTCTCGAGGTAGGGGTATGGCCGACCTGCTCGAGCCTTTCGCGACTTTGCTGGAAATATTGTGCTGCCTGATCGGCGAGGAATATGACCACCGCGCGCGCCACGGCAATCGCGCGAAGGCCGTGCCCGGACGTCCGCGTCCTTCCAATTTCGGCCTCTTCTAAACCGCCAACATTCCCCTTAACCACCCTCCATCCGCTGCGGTAGACTGAAACGTCTTCTGCACTTTGCTGAGGTCCCTCGCATGCGTGTCTGTGGCATCGACTGCGGCACCGAAACCACCGGCTACGGCATCGTCGAGTGCGACGACAAGGCTCGCCGTCCCGATCTCACGTGGCTCACCGCCGGCGGCATCTGTCCCCCGAAAAAGACCGCGCTGCCCCAGCGCCTTGCCCTCATCCACGCGGAGTTACTCGCACTCTTCGAGCGCTATCAGCCGGACGTCATTGCCGTCGAAGAAGTCTTCTTCTCCGTCAACGCCAAATCCGCCATCAAGCTCGGACACGTGCGCGGCGTCGCGCTGCTGGCCGCTGCCAACGCCGGACTGCCCATCGCTGAGTATGCGCCGCTCACCATCAAATCCACCGTCACCGGCTACGGCCTCGCCGCCAAGAACCAGGTCCAGTTCATGGTGGCGCGCCTGTTGCACCTCACCGCGGTTCCGGAGCCCGCCGACGCCGCCGACGCACTTGCCATCGCCATCTGCCACATCCACCACGCGCAAACGCTGGCCATCCAGCAGGCTCGGGCGATCTAGCCATGCGGAACAGCATGCTCGCCATCGCGCTTTTCGCAGCCTTCGCCGCCACTCAGGGATTCGCACAGACTCCAGCCCGCATCGTCTTTTCCTTCGATCATCCCCAACTCCAGCCGGCCCACTACACCATCACCATCGACGAAACCGGCGACGGACACTTCGAATCCGTGCCCGGTGCAGCCGCTTCCGATCAGGACGACACGGTCAGGCCCGCTCCGGTGAACCGCACCATTCGCCTCGACGACGGCCTCCGCGCCGACCTCTTCCGCTACGCCCGCAGCCACGCCTTCTTCGGCGGACGCTGCGACCGCGGGCAATCCGGCCTCGCCTTCACCGGCAACAAAACCCTCGCCTACACCGGATCCGACGGGCGCGGAACCTGCTCCTTCGTTTGGGCCTCCGACACGGTTCTTCAACGCCTCACCGATCAGCTGAATGCCGTCGCCTTCACCATCGAAATCGGCCGCCGCCTCGACGTCGAAGTCCAGCACGACCGGCTTGGCCTCGATTCCGAACTCTCCGAGCTCCAGGACGCGGTCAAAAGCCGCCGCGCCTCCGGCCTGCCCAACATCGCTCCCGAGCTCGAAACCATCGCCGGCGACCAGCAGGTGATGGATCGCGCCCGCAAACGCGCCACCGCCCTGCTCACCTGCTGCGAAAATCCGCAAAAATCCAACTAAAACCTGCTCCTGCAACGCGGGTTTCCCGCCGTCGCGCCCCGCGCCTTTGTCCCCTACACCCGCGTGACAAGAGTGCGACAATAATATGTAGAAACAAAACCACGTCCTCGTGCGTTTAATAGGCAGATGAGTTGTAGGGTCTTGCAAGGAGGCGCCGTCATGGGTCGCCATTCGAAGGGTATGAATCGCCGGAGCCATTCCCCGAAGCACATTGGACGTCTGGTCCTGATCGCCGCAGCTTTCGCTCTGTTCCTCACCGCCACCGCCGCCTTTTCGCAGGATGCCACGCCACCTCCGCCGCCCCCGGACAACCAGTCTGCCGGACCCGCTTCTTCCGGACCCGGCGCTCAGGAACAAAGCACCGTCCGCGCTGTCCGCCTCAGCGATGTCGAGGGCCAGGTCCAGGTCTATCAGGGCGATCAGATCGCTTTCGACCAGGCCGAGCCGAATATGCCTGCGATGGAAGGCATGCGCTTCGTTACCAGCCAAAATGGCCGCGTCGAAATTGAATTCGAAGATGGCAGCGTTGCCCGCGTCACGCCCAACAGCTCAGTTCGGCTCACCCAGCTGCGCCGCGCTACGGACGGATCGACCATCACCCAAATCGATGCGCTCTCCGGCCTCACTTATTTCGAGTTGAACGGGCACGGCGGAGCGATCAGCGTCCATTTCAACAACAATGTCGCTACGCCCATTGACAGCGCCGTCTTCCGCATCGCGCTCGATGCCGCTCCCAATGAGGTGGCGGTGATGCACGGCGGGGTTCACGTGGACGACGGGCAGGGCATTTCACTCGACGTGCATCCCAACCAGAGCTTCCTCACCGACCCGCAGCAGGGCGGCGAATTCAGCGTGGCGCAGAGCATCGGCGCCGACTCCTGGGATCAGTGGAACTCCGATCGCGACCAGGCTCTCTCCCAGATGGAAGCGAATGAGACCACGGCGCGCGCCAACTCCGCCAACCCCGACGATCCCGCCTGGAATGACCTCGACTACTACGGCAACTGGTACAACCTGCCCGGTTACGGCCAGGTCTGGTCGCCGGCCGGTGTCGATGCCACCTGGGATCCCTTTGGCCAGGGCTACTGGGGCGACTACAGCGGCGTTGGCTATACCTGGATTTCCGGATATCCGTGGGGCTGGCTGCCCTATCACTGCGGCGCGTGGGATTTCGTTGACGGCTATGGCTGGATCTGGATTCCCGGCAACTGCGGCTGGGGATTCTACGGCGCCGGCTGGTATCCGTACGCGACCGTGTGGCGCGTGCCCAAAGGCTATCAACCTCCTCCGCGTCCGCGGCACGGTCCCCTGCCGCGTCCGCAGCCGGTGATTGCGATCAATCGCGGCGCCCAGTATGGCGCTCCGTTCCACTTCGATCACGGCGCCAAGCCCGAACCGCGCGCGCTGGACTTTGATGGCAAATCCATCGCACCACTCGAGGCGGGGATTCATCCGCTGCACACCGGGCCGGTGGGTGAAGGCTACACCGCGGCGCTGGTGCGCTCGCATCCGGAGATGGCCGTTGCTGCGGCGCACAGCCCGGGCAGCCGCACGACGTACAACCCGTCCACGGGAGTGCGCTCGTATGGCACACCGCGCGTCGGCGGGGCCGCACCCGCACGCGCACCGGCGGCCAGCTCAGCGAGACCCTCCAGCGGCAGCGCAAGCAGTGGCGGTGGTGGACACCCCAGCGCCCCAGCCAGCTCCAGTAGTTCTTCATCCCCGCACCACTAGTCGCACGTTGAGGCGCACGACGAAAAATCGTGCGCCTTGACCCACATCTCGAATCGGGGCGCCACGTCGCAGCTTGCCGGAAAAGCCATGCCTTGTGTCAGGGCACGACTTCAGTCGCGCCATAAACGGCCCAAGATAACTGGGCTTTATCCCCTGAGGGACGTTTTCTCAACCCACTCCGACACTTGTAAATCGGGGAACGTCGCTAAACCGTAACCGCGGCCGGCGTCTGCTTCTTTTTGTAGACCGGAGATAAATCGCGCAACCGCGCGACCGCCGTGGGCACAAGATCCAGCGCGGTGTCGACGTCGGCGTCAGTATTTTGCCGGGTGAGGCTAAAGCGCAAACTGGCCCGCGAACGCGCCAGCGGCAACCCCATCGCCTTGAGCACATGCGACGGCTCCGTCGACCCCGACGAGCAGGCCGATCCTCCGGAGACCGCCAGGCCCTTGAGGTCCAGCGCAATCACAAGAGCCTCGCCCTCGAGATGATCGAAGTAGATGTTGGTCGTGTTGGGAACCCGCGGTTGCCCAGCGCCGTTCACGCCACATTCGGAGACGCTCGAAAGTAGACCCTGCTCCAGCCGGTCGCGCATCAACGTGATTTGATCTTCTGTCCCGTCGGTGAGAGCGGCCAGGGCGATCTCCGCAGCCTTGCCCAGGCCCACAATGCCCGCGACGTTTTCGGTTCCGGCCCGGCGCTGGCGCTCGTGCGCTCCGCCAAAAACCAGCGGCTCGAAACGCGTGCCGCGTCGCACATAAAGGATGCCAGTGCCCTGCGGCGCATGCAGCTTGTGGCCGGAAAGGCTCAGCATGTGGCAGCCAATCGCCTTCACGTCGATAGGAATTTTGCCCGCGGCCTGCACCGCGTCCGTGTGGAAACAAACTTCGGCCTCGGCGGCAATTTTGCCGATCTGCTCGACGGGCTGGATCACGCCGGTCTCGTTGTTGGCCATCATCACGCTGATCAGTTTCGTGTTCGGCTTCAGCGAGCGGTACACATCCATGGGATCGACAGCCCCGCCCGACGACACCGGCAGAATCGTGACATCGATGCCGCGCGCGCGCATCTTCTCCGCCGTGTGCAGCACCGCATGGTGCTCGATGGCCGAGGTGATCATGGCATCGCCGGGTCGCAGAATCCCGAAGAGCGCGGTGTTGTCGCTCTCCGTGCCGCCCGACGTGAAGACAATCTCCGCGGGACGGCAATGCAGCAGCGCGGCTACCTGCTCGCGCGCGCGCTCCACAGCAGCCCGCGCATGCTGCCCGTGCTGGTGGATCGACGACGCGTTGCCAAAGGACTCGATGAAGAAGGGACGCATCGCCTCCAGCACCTCGGGCAACAGAGGAGTGGTGGCGTTCGCGTCCATATAGATACGGCGCATACTGTTCCCATTGTAGCGGGACGGGCGCGGCAGAGAATCCCTGAGGCCGCCGACGGTGTCCTGCTGCTTCCTTCTAAATTGTTGGAAATGCTAAAGCAGGGCGGAAATTATTTCCCTGCCCTGCTTTGTTTCGAACTACAGCGTGAGTTCCCCGCGGATCAGTCCGTTTTCCTCGGTGAGCGCGAAGCCGAGCTTGCGCGCAATGTCGCTCATCCGCCCGTTCTCCGGCAGAAAGTGCACCAGCACCCGCCCAACGCCCTCAGCGCGAGCCGCGGCCAGAGCCCGATGCATCAGCGTTTCGCCCAGGCCCTTGCCCTGATAATCGTCGGCCACCACGACAGCGAGCGTCGCCGACTTGCCGTCTTCCTGGCGGACCATGCGGCTCACGCCGGCAATCTCTTTGCCTCCGTGCGCGTTGACCACCTCGGCTACCAGCGCCAGTTCGCGGTCGTAATCGATAAAGCAGATGCGGGTCATGCGCTCGTGGGCGGTGCGCGCGGTGAGCGCCAGCGCGGTGAAGTAACGCTGCACCACAGTCCGCTCAGAGAGACAATCGTGGAGCGCAACAATCAGCGGCTCGTCTTCAGGGCGAATGGGCCGGATCAACATCTTTTCCCCAGTCTTCGTCGTGTACGGCGCAACGTATTCCACCGGGTAAGGGCGAATCGCAGGCCGGGGCAACTGGTCTTCTGTCGTCGCAGGATCGAAGAGCACCACGCGCGCATCGAGCGCGATCAGACCTTCCGGCGAGGCCAGCAACGGATTGATGTCGATCTCGCGGATCCAGCGCTGCTCAACAACGAGCTCACTGAAGCGGACGACCAGAGCATCCAGAGCATCCAGGTCGACCGGCTTGCGCCCGCGCACGCCTTTCAGCGCCGTAAAGATTTTTGTCTGCTCCATCTGGTGCCGCGCCAGCGTTGCCGTCAGCGGAGGCAGCGCGAGGGCGCGATCCTTATAGACTTCGACGAGCTGTCCGCCGGTTCCGAACAGAAGCACCGGACCGAGCTGAGGATCGATGCTGCTCCCGATGATGATTTCGTATCCGTCGAGCTTGGCAAACGGCTGCACGGTGACGCCGAGAAAATGTTCCGCGCCCACCTTCGCGGTAACCGACGCTTGAATTTCGCCGAAGGCCGCAGCCACATCGCTGGCCGAGCGCAGATTCAGCTTCACGCCGCCTACGTCCGTCTTGTGCGTGATGGTCTCGGAATGCAGCTTGAGCACCACCGGATAGCCAAGCTCGGCAGCCTTGCAGACCGCTTCGTCGGAGGTGGTTGCCAACTCGGTGCGCACGGTGGGAATACCGTAGGCCGCGAGCAGCTGCTTCGATTCGAACTCGGTGAGAATGGTGCGCCCGCTGGCGCGCACCTGATTTACGATCGCCGTTGCAACGTCGCGCCTGGTATCGAGAGCCGATTCGCTCCGCGCGGTCGGGGTTTCATACAGATCGCGCAGATGGCTGGTGTGCTTCCACGTCGAGACGAAGGCCTGGGCCGCGGCGTCAGGATACGGAAACACCGGAATCCCGGCATGCTTCAGAATCGCTTCGCCTTCAGCAACAACATCGCCACCCATCCAACTGGCGATGACCGGCTTGCCAGTCCCGCTGGCGTAAGGAGCGAGGTCGCGCGCGATGGCTGTGGGATCGGTCATGCCCTGAGGCGTCAGAATCACCAGCGTTCCATCGGTGTTGGTGTCTTTCGCTGCGATTTCCAGAGCCTTTGCGTAGCGCTCCGCTTCTGCGTCTCCAAGAATGTCGACGGGGTTGTTGTGGCTCCAGGCGTCCGGCAGAAATGCGTTGTAATTCACCAGGGCTTCAGCCGAAATCTCGGTGAGTTCGCCGCCAGCAGAAATCAGCGCGTCCGTCGCCAGGACGCCCGGCCCGCCCGCGTTGGTGAGGATCGTGAGCCGAGGTCCCTTCGGGCGCGGCTGTTTCGCCAGCACTTCCGACACATAAAACAAATCGCTGATGGAATTCACGCGCAACACGCCCGCACGCTGGAAGGCTGCATCCAGCACATCGTCGCTGCCGGTCAGCGATCCGGTATGCGACGCGGCGGCTTTCGCGGCAGCCGCAGTACGTCCAGCCTTGATGACCAAAATTGGCTTGTTCATGGCCACGGCCCGCGCTGCGGAAAGGAAGCTGCGCGCATCGCCAATCGATTCCATGTAAATCACGATGGAATCCGTGCTGGGATCCTGACCGTAATGATCGATCAATTCGCCGAAGGTGACGTCGAGCATGGAACCAGCAGAAACAAATCCGCTCAGGCCGACCTGCTCGCGGATGCACCAGTCGAGCACGGCCGTTCCCAGAGCGCCGCTCTGGCTGATGAAGGCGAGACGTCCCGCAGGCGGCATGGCTTTCGCGAAGTTCGCATTCACGCCGCCCACCGGGTTCATCACGCCCAGGCAATTCGGGCCGATGAGCCGCATTTTGCCCTTGATGATTCCCGCAATCTGGCGCTCCAAAGCTTTGCCGGATTCCCCAACCTCTTTGAAGCCCGCCGAAATCACAATCGCCGAAGGCACTCCGGCGTTGACCGCGTCCTGAATGATGGCCGGAACCGTTGCGGCCGGCGTCGTCACCACAATCAGGTCGGGAACTCCCGGCAGATCGGCAATCGACTTGTACGCCGGCACGCCGAGCACCGTGGCGCGCTTGGGATTCACCGGCCACACCGGGCCGCCAAAAGGGCTGGCCAGCAGGTTCGTCAGCACCGTGCAGCCCACGCTTCCCGGACGATCGGAAGCTCCGATAACCGCGACGGCGTGGGGTGTGAAGATGGGCGCCAGCGAACTGTTGCGAATGCCGACGAGGTCATGCGCGGGATCAATAATGACGGCTGCGTCTGGGGCGAATGCTGTGGAAGCCATGAGGGAGTGCTCCTTTATGAGTGCGAATCAATGACCGTAGCCTGCTTCCGCAGTCACTTTACCGCGGAACAGGAAATAGGAAGTAAAGATGTAGCCGAGTGCCAAAATCAAGCCCAGCGACCACCAGACGAGCCCAACGTGCAGCGAATGAGAGCCGGTCAGCGAATTGGCAATGGTGATATCCCGCGCAGGATCGCTGGACGATGGTAGCAGCGTGGGATACAAACCCGCCGCCGCGCCCACCAGCATGAAAACCAGATACAGGCAGGAGGAGACGAAGGCCGCGACCGGTTTGCGCTGCCGCGTGAAGCTGAGCATCCCGATGAGCGTGGCAACCACCAGCAATGGAATGGCGAACAGCACCGGATGCGCCCGATAGTTCACGAGCGCTGCGGGCCGCACCGCAATAGTGGCCGGCAAACTGATCAGCGTGATCACCAGCAGCACCATCCAGAGCGCTGAGGCCGCACGCCGCGCCTTTGTCTCTAACTCGCCGGGAGCCTTGATGACCAGCCACAGCGCGCCATGAGTAGCCAGCGCGATTAATGCCACCAAACCGCCGATCACCGTATACCAATCCAGAATGCCCGGCTGCGCGCTCACACGCCAGTTGGTCCACAGCGGCAGGAAGAAGTAATTGTCCGCGCCGAGCGGCACGCCGCGAATCACATTCGCCAGCGCCGCGCCGAAGAAAATCGCCAGCAGCGCGCTCGAAACAAAAAACATGCCGTCGAAGAAACTCCGCCACACGGTGTGATCGATGTGCATGCGCAGCTCAATGCTCAGGCCACGCCCGATCAGCAGCCACAGCACGATCATCAACGGCAGATAGAACCCGCTGAACGACGAGGCGTAGAGCAGAGGGAATGCGAAGTAGAGCGTCCCGCCCCCGGCCAGCAGCCACACTTCGTTGCCGTCCCACACCGGGCCGATGGAGCGCAGCACCGCACGGCGATCCTCTTCGGTGCGGGCCAGGAACGGAGCCAGAATGCCCACGCCCAGATCGAATCCGTCGAAGACGACATAGGCGGCGATCATGACTGCGACAATCCAAAACCAGATAAATCCCATCGCGCTCTCCCTCGCCTCAGGCCGTTGCCAGTTCGGGCTCGTCCACTTCGACCGCGGCTGGCCCGGCGCTGATAAACCGGTACACCAGGACGATCCACAAAATCGACAGCAGCGAATACATGCCCAGGAAACCCAGCAGCGTAAACAGCGTGTTCCCTGCCGAGACGTGCGTCGAAAATCCCTGCGCCGTGCGCATCAGCCCGTAAACCAGCCACGGCTGGCGGCCAATTTCCGCCGTCATCCATCCAGCAGTTGTAGCTATATAGGGCAGCGGGAAGCTGAGCAAAATGGGCCACAGCATCCAGCGCGTGCCGTAGAGCTTGCCGCGCCACAGCAGGAATCCCGCGCACACCATGAGCAGCACGAACCATGTCCCCAGCCCCGCCATGATGTGGTAGCTGTAGTAGAGCAGCGGCAGTGCCGTGGGCCGCTGATCCTGCGGAAAGTCGTTCAGCCCCATCACCGCCGCGTTCTTCGTGCCATAAATCAGATAGCTAAGAACGCTGTTCACCGGCAGCGGATTATCGATCTTCTGCGCGTTTTCATCCGGCTGGCCAATCAGTACCAGCGGCGCGGCCTTCTGCGTGTTGAACAGCCCTTCCATCCCGGCCATCGCTGCCGGCTGATACTCGGCAACGTAGCGCGCGTGCAGATCGCCGGTGGGAAAGACCATCCCGACGCAGGAGACGAGTCCGGCGATCACGCCGACCTTCAAAAACATGCGGCCGAAACTCTGGTGCTTCTGCTCCAGAAGGTAGAACGCGCCGGTAGCCGCCACCACGAACGACGCTGTCACCACGGAGCCGCACATATTGTGCGCGTACTGCAGCCACGCCCACGGGTTCAGCATGAACTTCCAGAAGCTTGTTACCTCATAGGTGCCGTTGGGTAGCAGCCGCCATGCGACCGGGTGCTGCATCCAGGCGTCGGTCACAATGATGAAGAATCCGGAAATCCAGCTGCCCAGAAACACCATGAAGGCCGAGGCAAAGTGCCCGAACTTCGTCATCCGCTTCTCGCCGAACAGGAACATGCCCAGGAATGTGGATTCGAGGAAGAAAGCGAAGACGCCCTCCATGGCCAGCGGCTGGCCGATCACTCCGCCCGTGCGGCGCGCGAATTCTGACCAGTTGGTCCCGAACTGAAACTCCATCGGGATGCCGGTGACCACGCCCAGCAAGAAATTGATGGCGAATATCTTCGCCCAGAAGCGCGAAGCTTCATTCCACCGCTCGTCGCCGGTGCGCAGCGCGGCCAGTTTCATCATCACCATCAGCAGCGCCAGCCCCATGGTCAGTTGCGGAAAAAGGTAGTGGAACGTGACCGTGAAGGCAAAATGAATGCGGTCCAGCAGGAGTGCGTCCATATCACTCCCACGGTACGCGGGAGCAGCGCTTGGCCTCTGTGACCATTGTCACAGGGAGACGAGCGCGGTTCGCAGCAGCGGCGGCACTGATTCACTTCCCTCGACGCTGCCGCGAACCGGGTCGTTTTACTGCAAATGCAGCTCGTTTTGCAGTTGCAAATCGTTCAGCACGCTCGGATTCGTCTCGTCGGTCGCCAGCAGGTTGTGGCACAGGCTGCAGTCGTTGCTCAGCGTTTTCCCGCTCTTCGTCGTATGGCTGCCGTCGTGGCAACGGAAGCATCCTGGGTAATCCATGTGGCCGATGTTGTTTGGATACGTACCCCAGGTCACTTTCATCTCCGGAAAGACATTGCGGTCATAGATGGAAACCAGGCGCTGTGCCGCGGCGTTGACCTGGTCGCGCTGCGTGCTCCACACCTGCGGATATTTCGTGCGGTAGAAGTCGTTCAGGCCGCTCACAATTTTCGATCCCGCTTCCGCCTGGCTGCTATACGTCGCCTGGATCAGCGCCAGCCCCTGCTTGTGCACGAAGGGGAGGCTGGGACTGGGCGTGCCATCAACCATCGCCTCGTCGATCGCTCCCTGCGCCGTCTGGAAAACGTGGGTCGCCTGGTTATGGCAATCCATGCAATCCATAGTGCGGCGAACGCCCTGAATCGGCCCCTTCACATCGGAGCTGATGTACTCCGTTTTCGTTCCATCCGCGTTGGGCTTTTCCACGGAAAGAATGGTCTGGGCGCCAGAATCGCTCGCGACATATTCAAAGTGATTCAAGTGTGCTCCGTGGATGCCGCTGAGGTGCGAGACGGAATCGACCCCGCCCAGATGCAGCACCAGAACCGTCCGCGTCATTGCGTTTTTCTCGTCATCGCCGAATGTGGTTTTGACCAGCAGCTTTTCTCCGACAAACTTTGCCGGAGTGTGGCACTCCTCGCAGGTCTCGCGCGCGGGACGCAGTCCATTCAGCGTGGCGCGAATGGGTGTAGGCCAGGTGTGCAGCGAAACTTCAATCAGCTGTTTTGTCCCATTTACTTTGGCCTGCACATACGATTTCATCCCGGAACCGACGTGGCACTCCACGCACTCCACGTGCGAGTGCGGCGATTCCTGATAGGCCGCCCATTGCGGCGCCATCACGTGACAGCTTGATCCGCAGAAATGCGGCGAATCCATATAGGAAACCGCGCGATACGACGCCGTGCCCACAATCACGAAGTTGATGAAGGTTGCCAGGGCGACGATTTCGATGCCGCGGCGGAAATTTACATCCCGCAGATCGATTTGCGGATACGTGTCCGGGACCTGTCCGGCCGCCAGCAATTTCCTCCGACGCAAACCGATGCCGATGGGAATCAGAATGAGTCCGAGAACAAAGAGTCCCGGCAGGAACAGCTCAAAAATCAGACCGAGGTAGGGATTGGAGGATCCGCCATGACCGAAGATCGAGACGATCCAGAAGCCAATCAGAACAAAGGCGGCAGCGCTGGTCAGGCCTCCGCCCAGCAGACTCAGTGGATTGTTGCCGTAGAACAGGACCGGGCGAAGGGTCTTTTCGACTGATTTGAAAACCGACATGGCGACCTCTTACCCCGCGATATACGCGGTCAGCGTGAGAATAAGGAGGGTGAGGCCGATCAATATAGCGGTAAAGCCCACCACCCGCGAGAAATTTATCAACCAGGGTTGGGGCGCGTCTGTGATCCTTGTCGCAGACTTCCCTTCGCTCATCATCCTCTTATATTCGTCGGGCCGTCGGTTTTTGAATTCTTCTTCGCTCTCCCGGCCGGTGAAAATCACCATATCCATGGGAAAGCTGTCGGGCCGCAGATGCGTGTTGACGAAGTGGATGGAGAAGATGAACAGGATGGCCAGCAGGCCTTCTTCGCTGTGGATCACCAGCGCAGCGTTGAGCGCCCAGCCGGGCAGGAAACGGGCAAAGAACGGCGCAAACCACATGGCATAGCCAGAAAAGCCGATGACCACCATCCCCCAGAACACGGCCCAGTAGTCGAACTTCTCCCAATAGGCGTAGCGCTCGAATTTGGGCTTGGGCCCCAGGCCCAGAAACCACCGCATGTGCCCAAACAGATCTTTCACGTCCTTCCAGTTGCCCACCATCGACGTGGGACCCCAGAAGATGCCCTTTTCGCGACTCATCAAGCCGCGCACCACGATGTCGCGCAGGTGGATGAGGAACGCAATGGACAGAATCAGGGCGCAGAACTTATGAAAGAACAGAATCGTGCCGAAGCCGTCAGTAAGCCGGGCGAACCGCATGGCCCAGATCGTGCTCGAGAAGCGCAGCGGCAGGCCCGTGCCCGCCAGCCCCAGAAACGTGGTGAACAGAACAGCGTGAAGATACCGCTGCCCCAGGGTGAAGCGCCGGAAGTAGCGCGGCGCGGGCTCAGCAACAACGGCCGCAACAACGGGCGCTGCAGTCACCTCAGGCACGGTGACGGATTCTTCCAGGACGGACTGATTTGGCTCAGTCATGGTTTCCCTCCGATGACTTATGGCTCACCTGCTGAAAACGCGACCGCACCAGCCACAGGATCGTGTGCAGCATGAAGAAGGTCAGCACGCTGGAGAGCAACAGGTTCATGAACAAACGAATGTAGTAGAGCGCCGGATTGAGCCGGCGATTGCGCGCGTTGGCGTGCGGCTGATACTGCACAAAGCTGGCGTTCGCCCCGGCATGGCAGCGCCCGCAGGTCGCGACCAGATTCGCCTTGGCCACCGGCGAATTGGGATCGGAAGTCGGCATCACATCGTGCGCGCCGTGGCAGTCCCAGCACCGCGCCGTCTCCGTGTATCCGCCGAGCAGCCCGAGCTGCGAGTGGAACGTGTCGCGATAAGTGCTGAATTTGTCCTTATGGCAGTTGCCGCACACCGGCGTGGACTGCATGCGGAAGTCCGCCGACGTTGGCTCCAGAATTCCGTGCGCCGTGTGGCAGTCGGTGCATACGGGAGCGTCCTTACTGCCCGCCGCCACGGCCTTACCGTGCACGCCCTTCTGGTATTGCTCGTTGATGCCTACATGGCAGCTTCCGCAGGTAGCGGGAATGTTCGCCCGGTACGTCGAGCTTTGCGGGTCGGTATGCTTCAGAACTTTGTGCGATCCGTGGCAGCTGGTGCAGTTCGCCGCAACCAGTAGCCCTTCTTTGCCGATCGCGAAGCCGTGAATCGAGTCGAGATACGCCGGATACACATTCCCCAAACCATACTTCTTCGCCATCGCGGCGTTGCCGTGGCAGGTCCCGCAGGTTTTTGGGATATTGAGCGGATACACCGGCGATTGCGGGTCGGTTTTGGGAACGATCTCGTGCGGGCTGCCGTGGCAGCTGAGGCAGGGATGTTCGCTCGCCTTAGCGTGAACGCTGCTGCCTACGCCGGTCGCTTCATCCGCGTGACACGTCTCGCATTGCACGGGTGCGGGCTTGTCCGGGTGCGGATAATCCTTGAACCCGTTGTGGCAATCGTTGCACTTGAGCCCGGCGTGGACGCTCGCGTGAAACTTATCCGCGTTCACCCCAATGCTGTGCCCGGATGCATCCTGGAGCGTCGGATCGTTGTGACAGCTCAGGCAGTCGGTGTCCGCGTACAGGGCCCGCGCTGGCAAAACCAGCAGAAACCCCAACCCACACAGGGTCAGGAAAAAAGAAAGAATGGCTTTCATCACAACTCCTGCCGCTTTTAGCGGCGAGGGCGGGAGAGACACAGTTCTCCTGTCTCTCCCGGGGCCCCCGGCAATGCCGGCATGCGAATTACGTTATTTCTGCAGCGTGCGGATAAACGAAACGACTTCTTTGATCTGGGCGTCGGTCAGTTTGCCGGTGTAAGCCGGCATCTTGCCCTTGCCGTTCGTGGTGATCGCGATGAGGTCCGCGTCCGAGGCCTTGATCTGATCAGGGTCTTTGAAGGACGGAATCTTCATCATTTTGCCCATCGGCGTCGCTGCGGTGCCGTCGGGGCCATGGCACATCTGGCACTTGGCCTTGTAGGTGTCGGCGCCGGCGCTCTGTGCAAAGACAGGCGCCGCAATGGACGCGGCGAGCAGTAGAAAAGCCGCGGTTCTGATGCGATGGTTCATGGATGTTGCTCCTTATGGGACGTTCGGGGCCCTGGGCCTATCCATCTGATACTTGGTCACACGGACAGTGGTCTGTGATGTGGACCACAAACCAAAGTTCATCTTCCAGACCGATGGGGACGGCAGACTGAGCAAAAGTGATCAGTCTGCCGCTTACTTCACGGCCGAAACCCCCTACCCCTCGGGTTCCGGACCGGGAGGGGGTCCTGGTTTCTCATGCAGTTCCTTCGCTCCAGGCTCGTTTGCGATTCCCTCCCGGACCTCATGCTCCGGAGCGCGCCCGGTGAGAAACGTCCACTTCACCGGATAAACGTCGGGATCGAAAATAACCGCGTAGAAGTGCCAGATAAGGATGGCCAGGGTAGCCAGAATCGCCTCGTAGAAGTGAATCGCCGTACTGATGGCCAGAACCGACGCAGGATGCGGCAGGTGGGCCAGGATCCAGTCGTTGAGCCACAACACCACCCCGGTGACCGCCATGACCGCTGTACCCCATACCAGGGCCCAATACTCAGCCTTCTCCGCGTAGTTGAACCGCCGGTACTGCGGCAGCCGTTCGCCGTGGCCCAGGTTGAATCCCACCGTCTGCACCGCTTCCTTCGCGTCGCGCAGATCTGGCACCATATCCCGCAGCCACCGCCGGCCGCTCTTCTTCAGCGTGATGTAGACCATGTGATACACCGACGCTCCGATCAGCACTACGCCGGCAATGCGGTGCAGCCAGCCGCGCACCGGGTGCCCGTGTTCCCAATCCACAAACGGCGCGGCCCAGAAGGAGTGCGGGAATTTCAGCGCAAATCCCGTGATGACCAGAACGCTGAAGCTCACCACCAGCAGCGCGTGCTGGATGCGCTCGCTGCGCGTGAGGCGCGGCTGGCCGCCGGCTTTCCGGTAGTGAGCCAGCGTGGCAAGAGCCTTCCGCCGCCAGTCAACAAAGTTGTGCAGCAGCATCAGCCCCAGGGTGACCGGAATCACGATGAGGTAGAAGATCTTGACCAGGTCCAGCAGGCGTCCGCCGGGGCTCTTCGACGGCATGCCGTGCACCGGGCCGATGGCAAACCGGCTGCCCGCGTCAGCATGGCACTGCCCGCACGTCTTGCTCAGATTCGCGTGGTTCACCGTCGACCGCGCGTCGCTCGACGGATAAATGTTATGAACGCCATGGCAGCTGGCGCAGTTCGCCACCGTCTGCCGCCCCTCGTGCGCCGCGAGGCCGTGGTAGCTGTCCTCGTAAGTCGGCACGCGGTCCTGCGGCATGGCAAAGCCCGCCATCAGCGCTGTATCCGCATGGCAACGCGAACACGCTTCCTGCGAAACATTCGCCATATACACCGGCGAACCCTGATCGCCGGGGGCCAGGATGCGGTGCTCGCTGTGGCAGTCGGTACAAGTGGCTGCCTGCAGGACGCCCTTGGCCACAGCTTGCCCGTGGATGCTCTGCGCGTAGGTGTTGTAGACGCCGGAGTGGCATTTGCCGCACGTGGACGCCACGTTCTGCTTCCAGATCTTCGATCGCGGATCGGAGACGGGCAATATGTCGTGGTTGCCGTGGCAGTCGCCGCACGAAGCCGCGCTCAAATTGCCGTGCAGAATCGCCCGCCCGTGCACGCTTTGCCGGTAAGCCTCCACCGGCCGCACTTCGGTGAACATATACTTCGCAGCCAGATTCGCGTTCGAGTGGCACGATCCGCAGGTATCCGGCAGATTCTTCTTGCTCACCGGAGACAGCGGATTGCTCGCCGCCAGCGCTCCATGCGTCGACCCGTGGCAGCTCTGGCAGGTCGGCACATCGGCGTTACCGCGATCGTGCGCCTTGCCATGAACGCTGCCGCGGTATTGTGCAACCTCATCCGCATGACACGTGGCGCAGAATTGCGGATTCGCCAGCGCCTTGGTCACGTTGCCTGTGCCGTGGCAGGTAATGCACGTGGACGAGTCATTGGGATTGCCGAGCGCGGCGTGAACGCCCGTGCTGAGCGCCTTTGCCGCGTCCGCGTGGCACGTGGTACACGAGGCGGAGGCGGTCTTCGCGTTGTGCGACTGCGCCGCGGCTCCGGCGTGGCAGTCCACGCAGCCAAACGTGCCGTGCACGCCCTTCATGTGCGTCGCGCCGTTCACGCTGATGTCTTTGCCCAGGGAATTCTTCAGCCCCACCGAAGGGCCGTGGCAGCTCAGGCAATCGGAAGCCTGTTGCGCGCCAGCTAAAGACGCAAACAGGAACGCCGATAAGAACAGCAACAGCGCAGCTGCGGAAAAAGACTTCCGGCTGCGTGCAGGCGATGGTTCCGCAGACACAGGGGCCGCATGGGTGGCCATGACGTTCCTTCTTCCCTGCTTCGCGCCGGAACCGGCATGCGATTCCGCCCGAAGCACCGGCTGGCCGCGCAGGAGTGCGCAACCGCCGCCTTCGAGGAGCTCAGGCGCGGAGATTTCCTCATCAGCCGAAGTGAACGGCTTCCTCGCGAAATTCCGCGCCGGTTCCGTTTCTTATTTCTGCAGCGTACGAATGTAGGTGACGACTTCCTGAATCTGCGCGTCCGTCAGCTTGCCGGTATATGCCGGCATTTTGCCTTTGCCATCTTTGGTGACTTTGATCAAATCGGCGTCGCTGGCTTTCACGTCAGCATCCGACTTGAACGAGTTCGCCTTCATCGCCTTGCCGGCCGGCGTTTCGCCCAGGCCGTCAGCGCCGTGGCACATCGCGCATTTTGCTTTGTAGGTCGCTTCGCCGGATTGCTGTGCAAATCCAGGCGTTGCGAGGCTGATTCCAATAAGAGTAAGGATTGCGAGTTGGCCCTTTTGTTTCATGTGGTGCTCCTTGAGGCGACGGCCAAAAGAAACACGGCCGCCGTTATAAAAACTCAAAATTCGTAATGCATGCCGAGCGTGATGTTGTTCGCGCGGAAATTCCTGGGCGCCGTCTCACCGGAAGCCGGTAGCGTGAGCCCGGTTTGCAGTCCTGCAAGTGTCGATGAATTGCACGGAACCACGGTCGCCGGAGTCGCCGGGGTCGGATTGTTTGTGCTGCAGAAGGGCGCGCCGGAAGGTCCGCCTTCGCCATAGCCGAAGTAGTTGTATTCCGCCTTCCAGACCCAGGCCTTGTGCCAGGTGTAGGCGATATTCGCAAACGGAGATTGATACGTGGACACCAGCGACCCGTTCACATCCCGGGGATCGTTGAAGAACTGAGTGCCGTTCACCGAGCTCAGACGATAGCCAATGTTGGTGCGTGTGGAGTTATCAGGAGAAATTGCCAGCGCCACCGATACGAACTGTGTCGGCGCGTTCATGAAGTCCTTCACCGGACCAAATTCGTAATAGGACGTGCCCCGCACCGTCGCTCCCGGGCAGGCCGTTCCGCTGGGTGTCGCAGCTCCTGGATACGCTGGGCTGGCCGCCGCGTCGTAGCAGATGTTGGTTGAAGTGTAGACATCGCTGTACGCGTAATTGGCGTCGAGGCCCAGGTGCCCTTTGGGGAACAACGTTGCTCCCACGCTCACCACCCGGCTGTGATCCTGATGCGCGATGGGGCCGGCGTAGGTCACGTCTTTCGCCGCCACGGCAGCGTCGTTGTTGTTCGTGTTGTTGTGCCGCTCCAGATCGTTGAAGGCCCCGGACAGCGTCATCCAGCCATTCGGCCGATACAGAGTATGCACCCGGTAGTGCTGCGTCTGCCGCGGGCTCACCGGAGTGAATGCGTTGTCGTCGTACAGCACTTCGAGCGTGCCATTCAGGTCCCACTGGCTGCTGGGACGCAGCGCCGCCTTGAAGATGCCCCCGTTCTCGTGGATCGTCACCGTGCCGTTGCTGTCCGCGCCCACCGCTAAGGGCGCGTTGTCCGGAATGCCCTCGCCAATAAGGTGCGTGCGGTAGCGCCAGGTCAGCGACAGCGTCGCGCGCGACCAGCCGTCCCACGTTCCCGTCAGATTGTTGGTGAAGATCTTCTGCCCGAAGTAGTCCGGGAGCGGCGTGCCGTTCGGACTTCCCTCCACGCTGAAGTTCTTGCCCGGCACCAGCGGCCCCGCGTAGGTGATGGTCTCATTGGGATTCGTCGGCGTATTTGCCGTGATGCCCTGCGAGATGTTGGCGGTTCCCGGCTGGTGAACGTCGGAGTAGTCGATCTGATCGGAGAGACTGAATGTCCTGGTTGCCGAATAGGTCAGCGCGTAGTCTGCGGCGATGACATCCCGTTTGGCGCTCGCGTTCCCGGTGAAAGTAGTGGAGCGAACCGTGCCGGACAGGCCCTCAAAATTCTCGTAGTAGTTCGCCAGGTCCATCTTCGCCCGCGTGAACCGGAAATCGCCGTTCATCGCGATGTTCGGAAGACTTGAACTTTGCAGCCGGATCGTCTCAGTGGGATAGAGAATGCGCGTCGGCTGCGACCGCAGATAGCTGGTTGCCACGGCGCATGCCGGATTGATCACCGGAAGTCCGCCCGGAGCGAGCGGCGCCGACAGAATCGTGTACGTCGTGGAGTTGGTGTAGCCGCTGCCCATGCTGCCCGTGTTGCAGGCGCCGATGCCGTAGGGAGACAGGCTGTCCCAGTTGCCAAGCGAGACGCGCGTCCCATCCGCTTCCTGCGCCAGAAAATCGCCCGGAGCCAGCGTGTAATACGAATCTTCCTTGTAGTGGTCGATCTCTTCTTCAAAGGTGACGCGCGTCCCCGCTACGGGCTTCCAGTCGATGCCGCCGACAAAATCGTCGGTGCTGTTGCGCTGATATTCCTGGAGCTGCTGGTCGTAGTCTCCGATCGATCCATCAAAGAACGGGCTCGATGCTCCCCAGTTGAGGCTTGGCCCCTGAAAGATGTTCTGCGAATACCCAACGTGGTAGCTCACCTTGGACAGCGGAAAGATGGTCAGGCTGGTGTCCGTCATGCGACGGACGGTGTTGAACAGGATCGGCGACTGTTTGTCCTGCGGCCACGCAAACGAATTGGAGCCTGTAATCGTCTGCCCCGATGGAATATTCGGATTGCCGAGCAGGTCGTAGTCGAAATACTGCCGGTCGCGCCTGAATAACCCGGAAAACTCGTAGACGTTTCCTTTATGGAACCCCAGCTTCGCGAAGTTGTTCGGATCGCCACCGAATCCGCTGCCGAACGCGCTCAGCGTATCGAAGGGTGCATCTTTCTTGCCCGGGAGCGCCCGCAGTTCAAAGGTGTCGCCCAGCACGCGCGGTCCGGATTGCAGGTTGACGAGCGTGTCGTACATCGCGCCGCTGCCATTCAGGTTGGCAATGCGCCCGCCCAGGTCGATGGTCTCGTGCAGCGTGTATCCGTCTGGTGCCACCGGCTGCACCACCGGCGTCTCCGTCTGCGCGCCCGCAAGGCCCGCTGTCGCCACAAGGATCACAACGCAGATGCTCCCAGCGATGCACTGGACCTTCACGCGAGAAAGCTGTTGCCCGGATTGCCCTGTCAACCAGCCGAATCTCTTCATAGCCAACCTCACTTGGTAATCCAACGCCCCAGTTCGGTTACTTGATGAACGCCTGATTCAGATTGGAACCGTGAATCATCGTGTGGCACGTCGTGCAGGACGCCAGTTCCGACGACCCCGCGTTCATCCCATGCACCGTGCCTGCCGCTACCGGGCTGTGGCACTGGTTGCACAACGTGTTGATGTTCGGCATGTTCAGCAGCCGGGCATTTTGCGATCCGTGCGGCGTATGGCAACCCACGCATCCCTCCGCCTTCACCGCAGCATGCTCGTAGACATAAGGACCACGCGTTTCCGCATGGCACTTGGTGCATACCGCGTTCTGATCCGCCGTGGATTTCAGGTTGCTGTTGTTGAAGGACCCGTGAACGTCGTGGCAGTCGCTGCAGCTCACCGCGCCCTCATTCACCGGATGGTGGAAGGGCATATCGAAGGCCGGCTTCACATCGCTGTGGCACTGGAAACAGAGCTTCGGCTGTTCCGCCTTCAGCAGATGCTCCTCGGCCTCGGGCGCGTGAACGCTGTGGCAGCCCAGGCAGCTGACCCCTGCTTTCGCATGCGGAGACCGATCGAAGTTCGGGTGCACCCCGGCATGGCAGCCCATGCAGGTGGCATCGATTTCCTGGGGTGACGCCTTATCGAAGTGACGAATCCTGGTGATGTCCCCACCGCCATCCACGTGCGCCTTGCCAGGCCCGTGGCAACTTTCGCAGGTCACGCCCTTGCCCTCGTGCTCCAGCGCCAGCCGCGCATGAGGATTGCCGTCAAATTTCTTCACCACGTCCGCATGACACGCGGCGCACGTTTCCTGGCCGACAAAATCAGCCGGACTGGCCGCTACCTTCTGTGGGGAAGTGGACAAGGTTTGCTGGCCCGCACCGGCAGCGAACGCCAGCCTGGTTCCTGCGAACCCGGTCAACAGCAGCAGAATCGCCGTGCTGGTTAATAAACGACGCATACGGGATCACCTCGTACAGCAAACCTGGTATCTTCCTGCTCGACTGAGTCGGCCTGAAATACACGCGCACTACAAGCTGGAGACTAATGGCCGGAAGCCTGCACTCTCTGTGACGGGAGATACAGGGGACGTTACCTTTGGCCGAGGAGAAGTTTTGATTTGCTGTTATCTTGCCGCTTCGGGAAACACCAGGCGAACAGGAATCTGCCTCTGGTACCCAATGGGTTAAGCGTGACACCGGGAAGCGCCGGTGGCTGAGCAATCCGATACACTCCGCCGCTTTTCGCGATTGCCGCACGGTACGTTAGTTTGTGAGACTAGCTTGCCGCCAGCGACGCAAACAACTCATTTGCTCCGTCAGGACCAGCTTGCCTCGCAGCAGACAGCCGGTTCCGCGGTCTCCCGCGTCCAGTGGGCAATCTGTTCCAGAGCCGCGTCAATCAGCCGTGGCAGGGCCGCTTCCACCGTGTGGCTGAGGCGCGTGCCCCACGCGATCAGCTCCGGCTGCAGGCCCAGCACGACGATTTCCTCAGGAGCATCTCCGGTGAGCGTCATCGCCCCAATCAGGTCGGAGAATCCCAGCAGGTGCACGCTCTTCGACGCCGGCATGTCCGCAATCTGGTCGCCAGCGAAGCGCAGCAGCGTCCCCGCCGCTTCGCCGGCGTCAATGGCATCGAGAGCCAGCAGATGCGTCACGTTCTCCAGCGGCTGCATCAATTCCAGCCCCAAAGTGCCGCCTTCGATCATCGCGACCGAGTCCAACAGCTCGAAATCCATCTTCAGCCGCTCGATGGCCAGCATGCCCAGGGCGTCGTCGGTCCGCATCAGGTTGCCGAGGCCGACGATGGCGATACGCGGGGTCCTCATCGGTCCCAGTTCCGGTTGCGGTGGATTCTGCGCTTCCCGAAAAGATGCCCCCGCTCGTTGGCCGCGATATCCAGCTCTTCGTCGATGGTGTCGTCGTCGACAAATTTGTAACCGCTGAAGATACTTTCCATTTCCGCGTTGCGCTCCGTCATCGCCACCAGCACCGCACTGTAGACGTGGTGAATGAAGAAGCCCATCAGGAAGAACATGAACAGAAAATGGACGAGGCGAATCCACTGAATGTCGATCAGCCGCGGAATCCATCCCACGAAGAACTTCAGCGTGGGCGATCCTTCGACGGTAGCGAACAGCACCAGTCCGGAAACGCACTCGCAGGCGACCAGGAAGTACACGATAAGGTAAGTGAGTCCGGCCAGCGTGTTATGCCCGATCTGTTCAAAGGGTTTCCGCTGCTGGAAGGTGTAATAGCGCACCATGGCCTTCAGGCTCAGCCACTGCCGTCGTGTCAGCGGGACGAATTGCCGCCACCGCGCCCAGTGATTGCCGGCGAAGAACCAGTAAATCCGCACCAGCAACGCGCCAATCAGCTCAAAGCCAGCGAGTTCGTGGATGAACCGCACCGTTCCCATGGTGTACGCAGTCTTGTGCGGAAAGGTCAGGAACGGATGGTTCATGTAGAGGCCCGTCCAGGTGAGAACCGTCACCGCGGCCACGATGCCCCAGTGACTCAACCGGACCGGCAGCTCCCACACATAGACGGGAACCAAATGCTCCTGTCCTTCTGCGAAATGCCTTCGCGATACAAAAGGATTCGGGATGCTGACCATTACCGGCCCCCTATGCCCATGCCCGCTGGAGCCGGAGGAAGCGACGTGGATCCCTCCGGTTCCGGCTGTGTTACAACCTCGCTGCCATATCTGCGGCCCTTCGCGTCCACCACGTGCACGGCGCAAGCCAGGCACGGGTCGAAAGAGTGAACGGTGCGCATCACTTCCAGCGGCCGCTCCGGATCGGCGATCGGCGTATTGATCAGTGCGGCTTCATAAGCGCCGCGCTGTCCCTGCGCATCCCGCGGTCCTGCGTTCCACGTGGAAGGCACGATGCACTGGTAGTTCACGATTTTCTTGTTTTCAATCTCGACCCAGTGTCCCAGCGAACCACGCGGCGCTTCTTCCAGACCAAACCCACCGCAGGATTTCGGCCAGCTCTCCGGATCCCACTTGTCCCCGTTATGGATGCGCACATCGCCGTGCGCCATGTTGTCGTCCAGCGCCGCGATCCACTCGGGCAGCTTCTGCACGACGAGGTCCGCCTCAATGGCGCGCGCCGCAATGCGTCCCAGTGTGGAGAACAGTGCCGCCGGCGGAGCATTGAACTTTGCCAACACGTTGTTCACGGTGGTCTTCACCTGCTCGTCGCCCGACGCGTAAGCGATCAGCGTCCGCGCCAGCGGTCCCACTTCCATCGGCTTGTCGTCGTATCGCGGCGATTTCAGCCATGAGTACTTCGCGTCCGTGTTCAGGTATTCATACGGCGGCTTCGGCCCCGAGTAGTGCGGAGTCGTCTCACCAATATTGGGCTGCAATCCAGCATTGTCGCCCACCGAATAGTCGTACCAGGAGTGCGTCACATATTCCGCAATCTTGCCGGGATCGACCGGATGCACCGTCGAGAGATCGCGCCCCAGCAGCACGCCGCGCGGGAAGAAGAACGACGCCGGATCGTTGATGCTGTCCGCCGGCAGGTCGCCGTAGGCCATAAAGTTCCCGAGGCCTTCGCCGATGCCGAACCACTCCTTATAGAAGCCGGCGATGGCCAGAACATCCGGCACATACACCTGCTGCACAAAGGTTTTGGCGCGAGCCGCAAGCTCATTAAAGAGCGTGATGCGTTCCGGATTAATGACTGCTTCCGGCTCGTTACCATCGATTGCGGTAGCCATCCCACCCACCAGATACGTCTGCAGGTGTGGATTTTTACCGCCCAGGACCGCGTGAATGCGAATAAAGTCCCGCTGCATATCCAGCGCTTCGATGTAATGCGCGACTGCGAGCAGGTTCGCTTCCGGCGGCAGTTGGTAAGCAGGGTGTCCCCAGTCACCGCTGCTAAATAAGCTCAACTGCCGGCTGGCGACCAGCGCCTTGACGCGGTCCTGGACTCCCTTGAAATACGTTGTGCTCGACTTAGGCCATTCCGAAATCGACTGCGCCAGTTGCGAAGTCTTTGCCGGATCGGCTTTCAAGGCGAGGGTCACGTCGACCCAATCGAGCGCGTGAAGATGATAGAAGTGCACCACGTGATCCTGGACGTTCTGCGAGCCCGCGATAATGTTGCGAACCAGCCGCGCGTTGTCAGGAACTTCAATGCCGAGAGCGTTCTCAACCGCCCTCACCGATGCCAGCGCATGCACCGTGGTGCAAACGCCGCAAATCCGTTGTGCCCAGATCCACGCTTCGCGCGGATCGCGGCCCCGCAGAATTAACTCGATGCCGCGGAACATCGTGCCGGAGCTCCACGCGTCTGTCACGCGGCCTCCGTTCACCTCCGTCTCGATGCGAAGATGGCCCTCAATGCGTGTTACCGGATCAATGACTACGCGCGCCATCACAGCACCTCCACTTTCGGTTTCACATCCAGGTCAACAGGTTCCGGGTCGTGAACGAAGTGATCGCGCACCACATGCCCGATCCCATGCGCCGCCGTTGCTGCCGCGACGCCTGCCACCACCGTCCATCCAATCTCCCCCGCCGTCACATCCACGCCAAACCCAGCCGGATGCGGGAGCCGCTCGTAGAACGGCGATTTTGTGTCCCAGAATCGCGAGGAGGCACAGGCAATGCATCCGTGCCCTGACTTCACCGGCCAGCTGGTCGCGCCGTTAAAGCGCACCGTCGGGCAGTTGTAGTTGGCTTCCGGCCCCTTGCAGCCCATTTTGAACAGGCAATAACCCTTGCGATGCCCTTCGTCGCCCCACGCCTGCACGTACCGTCCGGCATCGTAATGCGCGCGCCGCTCGCACTGGTCGTGGATCAGCTGTCCATACGCAAACAGCGGCCGGTTCTCCCCATCCATCGCCGGCAAAACGCCAAATGTGAGGTAATGCACCAGCACCGCCGCTGTGTTCACTGAATTGTGCGGGCATCCTGGCAGATTCACGATCTTGATGCCTGGAACCGCTTCGTGCAGACCAACCGCTCCGGTCGGATTCGGCTTCGCGCGCGGAATTCCGCCATCCCATGCGCATGCGCCCACTGCAATCGTTGCGGCGGCTCCGCGGCAAACTTCGCTCGCGATGTCCATCGCCGTCCGCCCGCCGATGGTGCAGTAAACGCCGCCTTCCGCTGTCGGAATCGCGCCTTCCACCACCACCAGATATTTGCCTTTTTCTTCGGTCACTACGCGCTTCAACGCCGCTTCCGCGTGCTTGCCGTAGCCGGCCATGATCGTCTCGTGGTATTCCCACGACAAAGTCTCAAGAACAATGTCTTCGACCGTCGGGTGCGTTGTGCGCAGCATCGACTCCGTGTTGCCCGCGCAGTCCTGAAACTCAAGCCATACCAAAACCGGCTTCCGTTTCTGTCCTAACGCGGTTGCGATGGTCTGCGTGTACGCTTCCGGCAGCGCCAGCGTCGCCGCCATAGTTCCGCAGAACTCCATGAACCGCCTGCGCGATATCCCGCGCTTCTTACATGTTTCCAGTACCGATTCTGCTGTGGCCATTCGGCCCTCCGCCTTTAGCGATTTCCGGGGATTCGCAACAGACCCTATCGTTGGCGAAATTCGACTGTATGTGACCCGCATCACAGGGAGCGCGTTTCGCCCTCCCATCGGTTATGCAGACATTGGGTCGTATGCGTCGCTCAGCAATTCGTGACCTCCGTCACACCCGCGTGTGCCTTCAGTCACAGTCCGGGCCTGTGCCGCCGAAGCAGACTGCACCAGGGAGGTTTTCCACCATGAAAACCCTCGAAGACCGTATCGCCGCCAGGCGCGCCCTGGTCGTGCCCGACCGCATCCTGGTCGCCACTGACCTCACCGACGCCGAATATCTGGTGCCGCACGCCATCGCCCAGGCCCGCGCCTGTGGCGCTGCGCTCACGTTTGTCCACGTCATTCCGCCCGGCGAAGCGCAAACGCTCAACGCCCGCGCCATCGCGCACGAAGATTCAGCCGCGATGGCCGAAGAAGCCTCGCGTTCGCTGGAGGCCATCGCCGCCCGCGTCCGCGCTCTTGATATTCCCTGCGACGTTCTCGTGGTTGCCGGATATCCCTGCGAACAGATCGACGCCATCGCCCGCGCAATTCACGCAGGCCGCATTTTGGCCGGTACCCATGGCCGCCGTCACCTCCGCAAATTCTTCCTCGGCTCCGTCGCTCATGAGATTCTTCGCTCCTCCGAAATTCCGGTGTTCACCATCGGCCCGCTCGCCCGCGAAGCCTCGTCCTTCGGCGCGCCGCGCAAAATGCTGCACCCCGTCTCGCTCCAGGCCGGCTTTGAAGAAAGCGCGCGCATCGCCATTGAGATTGCCCAGTTTTACCGCGCTGACATTACACTGCTCCACGTCCTCTCCGGGGATGTGCACGATCAGGGCGACGCCGATCGCATCATCGAATGGACGAAGTCCGAAATGCAGCGCATTGTTCCCGACGAAGCGGCGCTCTGGACGCATGTCACCAGTCAGGTGGAAGTCGGCAACGTCGTTGACGAAATCCTGAACGTCGATGCGGAGATGCAGGCCGACCTGATCGTCCTCGGCGTCAATCACGAGGGAGCGTTTTCGCCAATCCGCGGCGACGACACTGTGTACAAAATCATCGCCAGGGCAAAATCGCCGGTGCTGAGTATCCGGCACGGAGTGGAGAGCGCGTAGTGCGCCCAGGTTGCGAAGTCGACCCGACTGCGGGTGAATGCTGCCATCCTTCCCCCCGCGACGTTCACCGTTGAGATAACCCGCTTCGAGAGGCTTCGTGTCAGGGCACGACTCGATCTGGCCGACGAGAAGATCCACGCGAACATGCAGGATTGTCCTCGGTCGCTTTGACCCGTGCTATTGGATGCGAGCACTTTCGCAAGCTGTCAGCGACGGAAATTGGAACGGCATCCGGGTTACTTCACAATAGGAGGTAGTACGGCCAGAACGGCATCGCAATCACCGTTAGGGTGCGAGAAGGCTTAGCGGTACCTATCGTGGTTCACGAAACGATACCTTCGGATTGCACAATCAAGCGTCGTTCACACCGGCAGCGCTGATGCCGTTGAGTGTCAAAGCAGGCCGCGGTGGCCAGTGTAGGTTTCGTTCCTGTCCAGACCATGTTCCTTGATCACGTCGGCAGCAGCAGCTAGTGCTGTTGCGATGGCAGGATAGCCAACATATGGCAGCGTCTGGATGAGAACTTCCTCGATTTCTTTCAATGTGAGGCCGTTATTGAGCCCGGCTCCCATGTGGATGGCGAATTCATGGGGCTGACGCATGGCAATCATGACGGACATCGAAACCAGGCTGCGGGAGCGCCTGTCCAGACCGGGACGAGTCCAGATATCCGCAAAGACCTGGTCGAC
>DATHQV010000141.1:0-2475 GCA_035482355.1 Acidobacteriaceae bacterium
CCCTTTTCCACTTTCGCCAGTTTCGAGGGGTCGATCTTGGTGCCGCCGCGCGTGGCCGCGAACACACCCACCGTAATCAGCAGGACGATACCCAGGGCTATGCCGCCATAAATGAATAGTTTGCGGCGCTTCTTCTTATTATTTCCGTTTCCGTTCACAACGCCTCCTAAGGGGATGGTTCCACTCTTGATGGTTTAGTGATTCGATGCTTCCTGCTGGAAAGGAGCCGTACGGCGCTCTCACTCCTTAATACGGGGCCAGACTGGTTTTTGTTCCAGAAAATTAGAGTGTTCTACGGAAAGACGCGAAGATCATCGGCGGCAACGGCCAAGACCAATGCCACCTGCTAGTTAGACCAGTAATGTCCTAAAAGGATAGCGCACGATGGAGTCGAATTTAAGACGCCTCACGGGCCCGACCGCACCTCTAGATTCATCGGCAGTCGCCGAACTGTCAACCCCGAGGAACCAGCAACTCGCCGCTAGCAACTGGCAACTGCCTCAGCAACTGCCTTTGAAATGTTAGAATTAGCGTTCCATGATCGCCTTTGTGCTGCTCCGGGTCTTTTTGATCCTGCTCCTGGTCGCAGCCAACGCATTCTTCGCGGCCGCCGAGTTCTCGCTGGTCAGCGTGCGCGATACCCGCATCCAGCAGCTCATTGAATCCGGACGCATTGGCGCCCGCATCGTGCAGCGCCTTCACCAGCATCTGGACGAGGTGGTGAACGGCGTTCAGTTGGGAATCACCATCGTCAGCCTCACCCTGGGCTGGATCGGCGAGCCCATGGTCGCACGCCTGGTGGAAGGCATGGAATTCGTCCACCGCGTGCCCCACGCCCAGATTTATGCCCATACGATCGCCATTGTCATCGCCTTTAGCCTGATCACCTACATGCACGTCATCCTGGGCGAACTCGTACCCAAAACTCTGGCCCTGCAACGCGCCGAGCACATTGCCCTCGCCGTGGCCGCGCCCATGGAAGCTTTTCTCACGATTACCCGGCCCATTCTTTTCGTGATGCGACGCTCCGGAGGTCTGGTGCTGCGGCTGTTCGGCGCGCAGGACACGCGGCGTCGCGGCGCCATCCACTCGCCGGACGAGCTCAAGCTCATCGTCACCGCCAGCCGCCAGTTTGGCCAGATTCCTGAATTTCAGGAAGAGATGATCCACAACGCCATCGAACTCGACAACGTCACTGTCAAAGAAGTGATGGTGGCGCGCCCCGATATTTTCTCGCTGCCTTCTGACCTTCTGCTCGACGACGCGCTGGCCCGCGTGGTGGAGGGCCAGCACTCGCGCATCCCGGTTTACGATCCGCAGCGCGGCCCCGAGCACATCGTCGGCGTGCTTTATTACAAAGACCTCATGCGCTGGATGCGCCTGCGCCTCAGCAATCTTGGCCAGACCACAGCCACGCGCATTTCCCGCATGCAGATCGGTCAGATCATCCACGATGTGCTGGTCGTCCCCGAAACCAAGGTGCTCGCGGAACTTCTTGCCGAGTTCAAGGACCGCCGCCGCCATCTTGCCGTGGTGGTCGACGAGTACGGCTCAACCGCCGGGGTGATCACGGTCGAAGACATCCTTGAGCAGCTGGTGGGAAATATCGAAGACGAGTTCGACGTCTCGCCCAACGAGCCGGCGCTGGACGACGAATCTGTGTTGGTGCTGGAAGGCTCGGTGAACATCCGCGACCTCGAAGCGCAGCACGGCCTGAGTCTGCCGCGGGACGCCGGTTTTGAAACCCTGGCCGGGTTCATCCTCGCCCGCCTGCAGAAAATTCCCAGCCTGCGCGAATCGTTCGAATACGAGGGCTGGCGCTACACGGTAGAAGAGCTGGAAGGCCACCGCATCGCGAAAGTAAGAATCGAGAAGGCTGCGAAGGGTGAAGAAGAAGCGGAAGCCGCCAAGAGCGCGGGAGACTAGAATGCGGGCTTCGGGCTTCTGCTATCGGGCTTCGGCGAACCGGTGCCTATCGTAGCAGTCGACAGGTTAGAATTCAGCGTTCAAACTCGAGCAGGCCTCCGCCAATAGCACTCACAATTGCGATTGAGTTGCTTGGCCGAAGCCGAAGCCCCGATGCTCCCCCGCCTCCTCCAACGCGTGCTCTACACCCTGCCGGTAATCTGGCTGGTGGTGAGCCTCGTCTTCCTGCTCATCCATCTCGTGCCCGGAGACCCCGTTCAGCTGATGCTCGGGGAAGGTGCGCCGGCGGCCGACATCGAAGCCACCCGCCACGCTTATGGGCTTGACGCTCCGCTCGGCGAGCAGTACATCCGTTACTGGAAAGGCGTGCTGCACGGCGACCTTGGGCCTTCGTTCCGCTACAACCGCAGCGTGACGCGCCTCGTCCTTGAGCGCTATCCCTACACGCTGAAGCTCACGCTGGCGTCGCTGTTTGTCGCGATCGTTCTTTCCATTCCCGCCGGCGTGCGTTCCGCGCAGCGCCGCAACCGCTGGGACGACCGACTGCTC
>DATHQV010000142.1:0-2280 GCA_035482355.1 Acidobacteriaceae bacterium
GGTTGCTGCAGCGGCAGGTGACCCTGCGTTGTATCAGTGGAGTCCCGTTCCGCAAGGTAAGGCAGCCGCTACCAATTATGTTGAGACCGCTTTGACCTGGCGAGATGCTGGGAGCGCGGCCCCGTTTGCGATTGTTCGGGCGAACGATGGTGCGGTCATTGGGTCTACGCGCTTCTGGAATCTCGAGCGATGGGCGTGGCCGGCGGGGCATCCGCGACACGGGCGAACGTTTCCGGATGCCTGTGAGATTGGCTACACGTGGCTGACGCGCTCGGCTATTCGCACTGCGGCTAACACTGAAACAAAACTGCTCATGCTGACGTATGCGTTCGAAACTTGGGAGGTGTTACGGGTGTGCTTTCACACGGATGCGCGCAACCAGCGTTCGCGCGCGGCGTTGGAACGGATTGGCGGGAAGGTCGAGGGGACGTTGCGGGCGCATCGGATGGCGGCGGATTATATCGCCCGAGACTCGATGCGATTTTCGATTGTAGCGGCGGAGTGGGCGGAGGTGAAGGATCGGCTGAGGGGGATGATGGGTTCGCGGAGCTGATGGACTGGCTGCTTCGGCTGGCGCCTCCACATCCGTGGAGACTGAGATCCCTCCGCCGCGATGAAAAACGCGGCGTTCGGGATGACCACACAAAATTTAGCGATCAAGCTGGACGTGACGAAGAACCGAGAGCCTCCCTCCGCTCACTTCGGCGTGCTGGTATCGGCACTACTCTTATCGGGCGCGGGCTGATCGGTCGCGGCCTTTACTTCGATCTTCTTGGTCGACAGGAAGCTCCAAATGGTTTCGTTGGCGTCGGGGTCGGGGCTGGTTTTCCCGACTTCATTTTCTACTTCGTATTGCTCGCCGCCGGGCCAAGTGTTGCCTGCGCCCTTTACGCTGTAGGACACGACCTGTGCGCCCTGCTGGCAGCCGTCGTAGGTTTCGACTTTGATTTCCATGCCGCCTTTCTCGTGAGACGGGAGCTTGCTTTGGGTGGGCTTTTCGCCGCAGCGAGCCATTTTGGCCCATGCTTTGGCGCTGTCCTCCACGGAAATGACTGGCAGGTGAAGATTGTGTTCGGTGCCGCCGCCGTAGGGGACAACCGGATCGGACGTGCCATTGATCATCACCACCGGCAACGGACGCGAGGGCAGGCAGATCATGGTTTTCGGCATGGCCGCGCCCACGGGGGCGATGGCTGCGATGCGGTCGGCCATGGAGCATCCGGCTTTCATGGCCATGAGGCCGCCTTCAGAAAGTCCCGTGGCGTAGATGCGCGCCTGGTCGAGCGAAAACTTCAATGCCATCTGGTCGAGCATCTGATTCAGGAAGTCGACATCGTCCGCGGGCTCAGACCTGGTTTCGTCATTGCGCCCCTGTCCGCCCGACTGGCCTCCACCGGGGTATCCACCACCACCACCGCCCCCTCCGGGGTAGCCTCCGCCTCCGCCGCCCGGATAGCCTCCGCCTCCGCCACGGCGGCCACGTCCCGGACTCCTCATCGCGGGCTGTTGCACTGGCGGACGCACGCCCACATTCCAGCGGCCGTGCAGCGCGCTGGGGTAGACGGCGATGATGCCGTCCTTGTCCGCCAACTGGGCGAAGCGGGTCAGGCGCTCCATGTCGTCGGTATCCTGATTCATGCCATGCAGCAGGATTACCACGGGATATTTCTGCTTGGCATCGTAACCCCGCGGCAGGCGGACCAGGTAGGTGCGATCGACGTCGCTAACCGTTACTTTTTCCTTGGTTTCCTGGGCCCAGGCGCCCGGAGTGACGAACAACATAGCCAGGCAGGCTGCCATGGCGGAGGCGGCCCGCGTTTTCGCGCAGCGCTTGAATCTCATGGAGTCTCCCTTAGGTGACCCGGCACAGCCCCAGGCACTACTCTACACCGCTTGGAAGCTTCGCGGCGCGCCTGGGTTGGCTGAAGAACCGTCGGGCGAGGGTTGGACGATGGATTGATTTGGACATGGATCGGTGGAGCGGTGATGTGCGCGCGGCTTCGTGGGAACTATCCTGCGGCGCCCTGCGTATTCTCTTGTGACATCAGCACGCGCGCCCGCGGCGCGACTGGAAGGAGCATTACCATGGACGGACTCACCGGTCTGGTGGCAGTAATCATGATTTTCGGGATGCCTACGGCAGTGTTGGGAATGTACAGTTTTTACCGTGTGCGCAAGCTGCGCACCGAGGAAAGGCTGGCCGCGATCAGCCGGGGAGTAAGTGTCCCCATGGAACCGGAACTTGCGGAAGCTGCGCGGTCACGACGGTCGGGCATTTTG
>DATHQV010000143.1:0-39699 GCA_035482355.1 Acidobacteriaceae bacterium
GCCGACGCTGCGCGCGCGCATCGCGTTCATCTTCCTGTCGAAACTTTATCGCCAGATGTACGCCGGCACCGGCATTTCCACCGACAGCGCCCGCCGCAAGAAAGCCAAGAAGTGGGCACGCTTTACCGCGCGCCAATGCCGCAAGCTTTTTCAGGCGAAGCCCATGCCGGAGTTGCTCTATCCCCACTGGGAGCCGGCCATTGCGGCTGCGCCTCTGCGCCGGCCCGCGTTCCTCCCCGGCGACGGCCTCACCGAGCCAAGCCCCTTCGCCGTTATCCCGGACTAAACAGAAAAGCGGTCAGCGCATGAACGCTGACCGCTTCTTACTTGTTCTTGCCCTGTGCTGACCGCTTCTCCAACTGACCGGCCCTTCGCTGACCGCTTTTTAGCTGACCGGACTTCAGCTAGTAGTACAAATACTTTCTCCACTTTGAATCCGAGTGCCCAATCATCCGCATAATGTGCCGGCTGGTGTGCAGCGTGAACGGCCGCGGTTCCCGCTGCAGCTTCAGGTGCTCCAGTTCGTGCAGCATGTGGTTGCCCTTGCGCCGATTGCAACTGTGGCAAGCGGCCACCAGGTTCTCCCACGTTGATGTTCCGCCCCGCGAACGCGGAATCACATGATCCAGCGTCAGCTCCGCTGAAGGCAGAATGACGCCGCAGTACTGGCAGGTGTTCCGGTCGCGCAGCAAAATGTTTTTGCGGCTCAACGCGCGCGTCTGGTGCGGAATCCGCCGGTACTCCAGCAGCCGGATCACCGACGGCAGCGAGATGCGCACGCGCGCCGAATGCAGCTCCGTCCCCTGTTCCTCTTCCGTGCGCGCCACGCCCTTCAACACCAGCACCAGCGCCCGTCGTGCTCCGCAAATATTAATCGGCTCGTAAGAAGCGTTCAGCACCAGCACCGGGGTCTGCATGGGCTGCGGCGGCTTCACCAAATGCAGCCCGTCTTCCGCCCGTGTCTCGGCCGCGGATGCTGCCCTGCCCAAACTCTGTCTGCGCGCGTGCACTCCTGCCTTCCCCAGCGACATAATTCCTCCGACTATTTTGTCCGGGTTGCCAGTCCGGATCGCTCACTTGCTGCGCCGCGGGTCAGCGGCCTTCCTCCCAAAACGCCACATCCTCTTCCATCGGAATCTCTTCCCGAGGCCCTGCACCGATCGTCACTCCGGTCGCATCGATCGGCGGCTCAGCTGGGGCATGATCCATATCTTCCCGTTGCGCGCGCGCCACCGTAGCCACCCACACCCGCGCGGCGCCCGCGCTCTTCAGCGCCCGGGTGCACGCCCTCGCCGTCGCGCCCGTCGTGTAGATGTCGTCGATCAACAGCACGTCCCGCCCATCCACCTCGGCGGGCCGCGAAACGAAAAAGGCATTGCGAACATTCACGCGGCGCTTGTGCGAACTCAGGCCCGCCTGACTTTCCGTCGCGCGCTGCCTTTCGAGCGCGCTCACCCGCAACAGCAACCGCATCTCCGGCCGATTCCGCCGCATCGCTGACATTGCGCCCCGCGCCAGCAGCTCGGACTGGTTGAACCCTCTCTGCCGCCGTTTGCCCGCAAACAGGGGAACCGGCACCACCACCAACGCCCTCGGCAGATCCGCAATCGTCAGCGCCTGTGCTCCCGCCAGCGCGCCCAGCCGTATTGCCAACGGCTCCATGCCGTCGTACTTCAGCAGATGCACCAGCGCCCTCAGTTTTGTCGCATACACGCCATGCGCCACTGCCTTCTCAAACGGAGGCGCAGCCGCCCGGCACATCCTGCATAAGGTTTCGTTCGCAGGGGCCCCCGCATCGCCAGGCAAAGATTCGCCGCAGCACGCGCAAAGCGCACCCATTTGTACGGGCAAATTGCTCCAGCAGGAATCGCAGACGGGCAGGAGGGAAAATCCGGAAAGGGGGGAGCCGCACACGCGGCAGTCATCGGGGAAAATGACAGAAGTCAGGCTGTGAACGGTGTTGCTCGCCGTACTTCGCAGCACGCGAACCACGGCGCGCCAGGCGGCAATCTCCTGCTTTTCCTGAGTTCCGGGCGATTTGGTTCGCTGGGATGAAGGACCGTGCGATTTCCGCTGAACCCGCTCCGGGTCCATTCCACGACTCGTCAGGGCAACACTCTGACTGCGGAAAGCGCACCTCGCTCTGGAAGCCTGAAAATGACGCTCCCCGGCTCCCGTTGGCCCTAAGTATAGGCGGGAAGGCGTCGCCTGGCAATGCCAAACGTCGCCGGTCCGCAGCCGCGCCCTCGACAACCGCCAGCCGTCATTGCCTTTTCTGCGAAGCGCCCACCCGCTGACCCTAACTAAGTATTCATATACATTCACGGAGTTTAGGTCTACTGTCGTGCAATGGTCGTTGAGTTAGCTGACCTGCGCAGCGCATTAGATAACAACGAGGTCGTTCCCTGCTTCCAGCCTCTGGTCGAGCTGGGCAGCGGTCGCTTAGTTGGCTTTGAGGTCCTGGCGCGCTGGCAACATCCGCAGCACGGACCAGTTCTTCCGGATAACTTCATCGCACTGGCTGAGAAAAATGACCTGATCTGGCAATTGACGCAACAAGTTATTGGAAAAACATTCCTTTCCCTCCCCTCTCTGGGAGACACGCTGGTACTCGCGATCAACGTTTCTCCTGTTCAGCTCCGCGACTTCAGCTTGCCCAGCCAGATTCGAGCAGAGGCCGATCGGGCAGCCTTTCCTATGGAACGGCTAACGATTGAAATTACTGAAAGCGCCTTCCTCGACAACTTAGAGAAAGCGAAGAAGATAGCCGTCGAGCTGAAAGCTATGGGCTGTAAGTTATCGCTCGACGATTTTGGCACCGGCTATTCCAGCCTCCTCCATCTCCAGGCATTGCCATTTGACGAATTGAAGATTGACCGCAGCTTTGTCAGCACCATGACCAATAAGCGCGACAGCCGCAAAATTGTCGGCGCAATCGTTGGTCTCGGGCATAGCCTTGGCCTCTCGACATTGGCTGAAGGCGTTGAAACCGAGGAGCAGGCCGAAATGCTTTTGTGGCTGGGGTGCGAGCGGGGGCAGGGATGGTTGTACGGACACCCGGTCAAGGCCGACCAACTCCTCGCCACCGTCACGGCCCTCGAACAACCCCTCTCCATCGCTCTGCGAGCCCCAGGAGATGACTGGGCGGTCTCCAGTCTGGAGGCGCTGCCAACCCAGCGCCTCGCCCAACTGCAGGCGATCTACGACGGTGCCCCCGTCGGCCTATGCTTCCTCGACCGCAACCTGCGCTACGTCAGCCTGAATAAGAAACTGGCCGAAATGAACGGGGCTCCCGTGTCCGCACACCTCGGCAAGACAGTCGCCGAGATGTTTCCTGCGTGGTTTCCCCAATACGAGCCTTATCTTCTTCGCGCATTGAAGGGTGAGTCTGTTGCCGATGTTGAAATCGTGCGCCAGGGCGCTTCTCCCGGGGATCCCGATCAGGTTGCGCTCGCCTCCTATCAGCCGGCATGGGATGAGTCCGACGAGGTGATTGGAGTCTCGATCGCGGTGATGGACATTACCGAGCGCAAGCAGGCGGAACGGGCCCTCGTAACGATTCGCGAAAGCGATGCCCACCAGTCCTGGCTGGCCGATTTCAACCATCAAATCCCCTGGGTCATGGACGCGGAAGGCAATAACATTCAGGTGAGCTCCGTCTGGGTGCCCGCTACGAAATTCGGCCTCGCCAATCGGCGCAACCTCGGCTGGCTCGAGGCGCTCCACGCCGATGACGTGGGGCCAACCATGAAGACCATGCGTGATGCGTTGCGAACGGGCAAATCCATCGACGTGCAATACCGCGTGCGAGATTTCGAGGGAGAGTGGAAGTGGGTGCGTTCCCGCGGATCGCCCCGCATCGGAACCATGGGCGAGATCCTTCGTTGGTACGGCACAGTCGAGGACGTGAAGGGGATTCAGACCGCATGATCCAAGCCGCATGATCGATCGTCCCGGCCTATGACCGTTCCAGCCGATGGCCGGAACAAAACGCAACCATGCCGCGCAAACCGCCCGCTATTGCTAAAACCGGCGCGCCACAAACGGTATTTCCTGCGTCTTCCTCGCGGCTTCGTAGCTTGCCTGTTCGCCGCTTCTCTCCTGGCGCAACAGTTCCTGGGGATCTTCAGAGGGGCGACCCAGTAGAAATCCCTGCGCCTCGTCGGTGCCCAGCGATTTGATCAGGCTCAACTGCTCCCTCGTTTCAATGCCCTCGGCAATGACGGTCATATGCAGGTTGTGGGCGAGTTCGAGGATCGATTTCACGAACGATCGCGTCTCCCGCCTCGTGATCAGTTCGTGCACAAACGAGCGGTCCAGCTTCACTGCATCGAACGAGAGCTTCGGCAGATAACTCAGGCACGAGTAGCCCGTTCCGAAATCATCGACGGCCACGCTGACGCCCATGCGCTTCAGCCGCTTCATCATCTCTGCCGCACGCTCCACGCCCGCCACCGTGGCTGATTCGGTCAGCTCAATCTGCAGCAAACTGGGATGGAGACCGGTGCGGTGCAGAACATCCGCTACTTCTTCAAAGAATGAGTCGCGCCCGAACTGAACGGTAGACACATTCACCGCAACCTGCACCGGGCGGCTGCCAATCTCCTGCCACGCCACCGCATCAGCGCACGCGCGCTCCATCACATACGCGCCCAGGGGAATGATCAACCCGTTCTCTTCCGCCACGGGAATAAAACTCAGCGGCATAATCTTGCCGAGCGAAGGGTGCGTCCAGCGGGCCAGCGCTTCAAAACGCACGATAGCATTCGTTTTCAGGTCGTACTCTGGCTGGTACAGCAAGGAAATCTCGCCCTTGGCGATGGCGTGCTGCAGTTCGCCTTCCAGCGTCAGCCGCTCGCGCGCGGCGCTGCCCAAATCGTCGCTGTACTGGACGATGCGGCCGCGCCCATTCCGTTTTGCCGCGTACATGGCGCAGTCCGCCTGCTGCATCAGCTGGCCGCGCTCATTCCCGTCCGGGAAAATACTGATGCCGATGCTGGCGCTGGTGCGGATCGTCTGTCCGCCTACCTCAAACGGGACCTTCAGCAGTTCCAGCAGAATCTCTGCCGACCGTTGCGCGTCCTCGCGGCTCTGAATCTTGTCGAGAATCAGCGCAAACTCGTCTCCTCCGGTCCGCGCCACCGTGTCCGACTGCCGGAAATGCGTCTTCAGCCGCTGCGCCACTTCAGCCAGCAACAGATCGCCATTATTGTGGCCCAGGCTGTCGTTCACCAGCTTGAATCCGTCCAGGTCGACACAGAGCAGCGCCAACAGTGTTCCGTCGCGTTGCGCTTTGGTCAGCGACTGCGAAAGCCGGTCGGACAGCAGACGCCGGTTGGGCAGGCCGGTCAAGTCGTCGATCAGCGCCCAGTGTTGCAGCCGCGAATCCGCTTCTCTTTTGGCTTTGTCCCGTTGTGAAAGCTCCGCCAGCATCGCGTTCACGCCAACCGCCAGCGGCGCCACTTCGGGATCTCCCTGCACCGGCACTTCGGTATCGAAGGTTCCCTCCCTGGTCAGGCGCTGGACCGACGTAGACAGCAGCTTAATCGCATGCGTGGTTTCCGCCCCCTTGCGCAGCGCCACCGTTTGCAGGCGAACCCTCCAGTGCAGCAGGACCAGCCACGAAACCAGAAAAACGGCGAGCAGGCCCACCGGGATCCATCGCGCGTCGTTGCGGACAATTCTTGTAACCGTCAGTGTGACATTGGGGGCGCCGTCGGCAATCGCCAGCGGGGTTTCAGGCTCGACGGTCGGCGGAACAACCTTCTGACTGTGAGTTCCGGGCTTTTTCGGCGCAGGAACCGGTTGCGCTGGTTTCGGAGCGGTCGGCGCGGGATGGCTCTCCGCGCCGGCGCCGGCTTTCACAGCCTCGATGGAAACCGCTTCTCCTGCATGGATGCCGGTTCCCGTAGGATTCGGATTGATGCTCTGCAGCAGGCTCCGGCTCGGCGCCAGGCCGATTGGCAACTTGATCGGAACATCCCCGGTCCCATCCTGAATCCAGAAGCGGCCAGTAGCTCCATCGGTCGCCAGAACGACGCCGTTCAGGTGCACGACAGCCTGATCCGGCAGGGCCGTGAGTTGCTGAATGGTGTTAAGTCTTGAGTGGACAGACCACTGCCACAGCGCGGAGCCGGCTGTTGCCGTACCAAGCACTGTGACCAGGATGGCGGCCCATCGGATTCCCGGGGTGCCGCGGCGTTCCATTGCCGGGATCATAGCTCATGCACCAACCCTTCGCCATCTCTTTCCTCCGCACCATGCTTGGCCGACCTCAGTTGGTTATCGGCAATCGGGGGTCAGTTGCCACGCAAAACGCTCCAGCGAAAAGACCTCTGTCCCTGCAAACGCGTAGAATTTCTTCGGGTTCCTGCATACTCATTCTCCTGGTTGCCCTTGCCCGGTCCGGCATCGGCAAGTGTGCGCAGGCGCCGGATTGGAAGACAACATGGCGCAGGAATTCGGCGGCCGATGGCAGATTGCTTCCGGCAAACCGCTGGCCAGGAGCACTCAGTCTGAGATTCTTCGCGTTGTCGATATGCGCGGCGAATACGAAGGCGAGTACGCCCTCAAGCGCATCCTGCGCCCACTCCGCCAGGAACGCTTCAAGCGGGAAATCGCCGCGGTCACCGCGCTCCGCCATCCCAACGTTATTGGCATCATTAATTACTCAGCGTTCAAGGATGCCTCCGGAGATCCCGAGAAGCAGTTCCTCATCATGCCCATTGCCGATGGCGGCGACCTCGGGCGCAGCGGCCGCGCCGAACGCTACAAGGAATCCGTCGACTTCGTTTTCCAGATAGGGCGGCAAATTGTATCCGCCCTGATGACTGCGCACGATGAAGGCGTTATCCACCGCGACCTGAAGCCGACAAACGTTTTGTTCATGGGCTTGGGACAGGAGATTTGGCTGTCGGATTTTGGCATCTCGCTGATCCGCGAACCCGATCCGCAGGACGGCGGACGCGTCTTCCTCGCTCCCGAACTCGAAGGCGGAACGCAACTCGACGTGCCCCCCGCCGTCGATGTCTACTCGCTCGGCAAAGTCTTATATTTCCTGTTTTCGGGCGGCGTGATTCTGCAAGGCGAGTCCCTCGACGACGCGAAATACAGTGCCATCCTGCAGCAGGGGAAGCGCCGAATCGCGCTCAACGCCCTCCTGCGGCAAATGATTTGCCCGCTCGAAAGCCGGATAAAGACCATGCCCGAAGTGATGAAGGCGCTCGACACGCTCCGGGCGCCCGACTAGTCAGGCTACTGCTGCGGTGGCTTCTCGGCTGTACTGGCCTTCACGGTGCTGTCCTGCGCCGCGGGTGGAGTCACGGCTTTCTGCGGAGGTGCGGCGGCCGGCCTGTCTCCCGCAGCCTTCTGGCGCCGCTCCGCAGCATTCTGCAATTCCTCGTCGTGCTTCACTTTTTCCGCTGCCGCCTCTGAATCCGTGACGTAACGAAAAACCTGCATCCGTCCTGGCAACTGTTCCGTCGTGAAGACCCGGTTCTGCTTGTCGATGGCAACGCCGGTCAGCGCCTTGAACTGCCCCGGCAACTCCCCGTGCCCCATGCCGATGTAGGTCAGCAGCTGCCCTTCTTTATTGAAAACCTGTAGCCGATCCTGCATGGCATCCGCGACCCAGACGTGGCCATCGCTGTCCACCGCAATACCTTTGGGACGTGCGAAGTACCCTGCACCGTCGCCGGCCTTTCCAAATGTGCTGATGAAGACTCCATCCGCATCGAAAATCTCCACGCGGTCGTTCAGCGTGTCCGTGACGTAAACATTCCCGTCCTTGTCGACCGCAACACCCTGCGGCGCGCCAAAGTCGCCGGGCGAAGTGAGGAAATGGTTCTTGCCGCCGGTTCCAATCCGCCGCAGCAGTTTCAAACTATCCGCGTCATACACAATCACCTGGTCCTGCTGCGTGTCGACCACATACAAGAACCGGTTGTTCGTATCCAGCGCGATGCCCACCGGGTCCACCAGCCCCTCGGTAATCTGGCCGTCCACTTCGTGCTTAGCGTTGAAGATCATCACGCGGTGCATCTTGCCGTCGGACACAAACAGCCGATCGTCGTCATCGATGGCCAGCCCGTTGATCCAGCCGAAGTGCGCCTCAATGCCGTTGCGAATCATCTGCGTGTCGCGCGTTTCGGTGTTGAAGATGAAGACGGCTCCTACCCTCTGATCGGCCACATACACCAGCCCCTTCGAGTCGATGGCGATGCCGTACGGCCCAACGAGCTGAAACGGAAACGTCTTGGGGTTGATTTTCTCTGTGTCCGCCTGGCCGCCTGCCAGGCGGTCCATCCACGTCGCCTTGGGCTTGGCCGTCGCTGCCGGCGTGTAGTCGATCTTCGACCCCGCAAAGTAATCCAGCCAGTGCACGCGCGCGATATTCGGCGGGCTCGGCCACGCCAGCGTCTTCGGATCAAACCCGAACTTGCGCGGCCCCACGTCCGTAGTGGGGTCCGGTGCGGCTTTCTTCTTCTTATCGGCATGGGCGGACAATGGCAGCGTCATCGCCAGCGCGAACAGCGCCAGCGCCGCGAAGGCCTTGCAGTTACGCATCGATGACCAGTGAAACATCTCGGATCTCCAGTTACTTCTTCGGAACAGTCGTATCGTTCATGTTGAGCCGGTTCTTGTGGCAGTTGTCGCAGAACGCCATGTTGTTCGCCTGATCGTTCACCAGCAGATCCGCCTGCGCCGAGGCGTGCGGCTGATGGCACGACAGGCAACTGAGCGGCGTCTTCACTTTGCCTTGGTTCGTCGGATCCATTACGTCCGAAACCGGGTGATACTCCACCGGGTGCCCCAGGCCAAATCTCAACGGCAGCACCGGAACTTTGTTCTTCTGGTAGTAATCGGCCGGCAGCCGCACCGTTCCGTTAAAGATGGTCAGCAAATTATTCGCTTCGTCTTTCTGCGGAACCGCATCCGGACCGTGGCACTCCAGGCATAACCCGTTGCCCGCAAGACGCAGCAGATGATCGTTGTCGCCGCCGTGAGGCGTGTGGCACGTGGAGCAGCCCTGCGCAAATGCAGGCTGGTGGTGCACCGACTTCTTCTCGAGATCGGCAATGTCGGTGTGGCATCCCAGGCAGATGCTCACCGAGTCCGTCTTCGGCAGTCCCGGCTGGCTGCTGGCGTGGGGACTGTGGCAGTCGGTGCAATCCCCAGCCGCCCCTGGATGCGGCACTTTGGCGGAATCGATCTGCTTGGCCTTGTCGTCGTGGCAGGTGACGCACAGCGCCTTCACATCCGTGTTCGTCAGCACCACCTTGCCGTCTTTCGCCGGAGCGTGGCAGGTGTCGCAGCCCTTCGCCTCAAACGGCGCATGCATGAAGGCCCTCATCAGCTTCGGTGCCGTCGACTGATGCGGGTCATGGCACTCTAGGCAGTTCGCCGTCGCGAACGGCTGGTTCTGATGAGCTTTTTGCAGATCCGCATCCTTGGCGTCGTGGCAGTCAAGGCACAGCGCGGGAGCGGACTTGGTCAGATGGAAGCGGTTCTCCTGCGAAGGCTCAGCACCGGTCTTGTGCGTCACATGGCACGTGTCGCAACCCATATCGAGCGCGGCGTGACGGCTGCCCTTGTCGGACACATGAAGTCCGGTCTGATGGCAGGTGAGACACAGATTTTCCTTCTCCCCGCCTGTCATCGGCTTTAGCAGCTGATTCTTGTTGTCGGTGGCGTGGGGATCGTGACAGGTCAGGCAGTCCCGCACCGCTGGCGGATGAACCGTCCCCTTGATGTCTGCCGCCTTCTTGTCGGCATGGCAGCTAACGCAAAGCGATACCGGCGTAGCGGTGATCAGCTTGATGCGCGTGACGTCCTTAGTGACCCGGAGCTCATGGCAGCTCATACACCCCATGGCCATGGCGGAATGAACGGATTTGCCCTTGGTCTTGTCCTCGTGGCACTCCACGCATTTGGCCGCGTCCGTGTTTTGATCCAGCGGAACGGGATGGATCTGCGCTCCAGCCCGGCCAGTCAGCACCGCGGCCAGCGCCAAACCCATCCACAGCGCCCGCGCGAATGGGGCGCGGAGCCGGAGGGTGCGGATTCGTTCCTGCATCCGGATTGGGGTCATCGCAGTTCCTGAGGTTGAGGCGTGCGCCCCAGTATGAGCTATTACAACGACCCCGGGCTATGCCGGGATGTGCGCTATATCACTTTCCAATGGCTGAATCCTTGTTCCAGCGCCAGCCCCAGCATGCTTCGGGCCAACTAGCCGTCCGGCGAATCACGGACCTGCCAGGAGGTAATCACCCTGTTTCGATAACGATCATCCATGCTCCTCGGGCTCACGTTCGTCCGGAACTCCGACGATGACCAGAGTGCGAACAAGGAGACTCAGTGACCCGATACAAATGGTTTACGTTGGCCCTGCTGGCAACCGCGGGGATCGCGGCAGCCCAGATTACATCGCAGTCCAGCGATGTTCTCGGCGCTCACCTGAACTACGGTCGCGGCTGCGTCGCCTGCCATACACCTCACAGCGGGGCTTATGGCAATGGCGCCGCAAGATCCGCTGACCCGGCTACCGGAAACGTCGCCCTGTGGGGCGAGGATGTTTCCGGCCTCTACGGCAAAACCATCACCACCGGTGGCGGCCAGTTCGTCGAAGTCCTGCCCACAAGCCTCTCCGCCACCACTCCGGATGTTGCCGGGATGCTGACCTGCCTCAGTTGCCACGACGGCAATTACGCGCCCGGATCCATGATGAAAAACAAGGTCTATGAATCCCTGCCCTCTACCTACGGGAGCACCAACGCCGTTCCGACACTGATCGGGGGCTTGGGTGCGGCGACCGGCAATTACCTGAACGAGCACCCCATGGGCCTGAATGCAGCCATCCATTGCGGCGGGATCTCCGGGTGGGACTGCACTCAAAACAACGGCGTCATCAACATGACCGGCCCACTTTCCAGCCGCTTTGTCTCCAGCTACGGATTCTTTGTAAAGCCGGGCAGCTACAACAACAACGCCGTGATTGTTTGCACCACCTGCCACGATCCCCATTCCATGAACGTGGTTACCGTCAAAAAAGGCTTAACTTCAGGCCTGCCCGCCGGCAACTACGCCACCATGTTCTTCCTGCGCGGCCCCTACAACCCGCACGACACCAATCCACTCTCGAACCAAACCGCGCAATTCTGCCGTCAATGCCATGCTGACAAGTCGAATGAGATGAACGGCAGCACCGCGAGAACGGTCTTCTAACTGGAGGGGGAATCGGTTCGATGGGTCCGGCACAAGTTCATTTCCTGCCGAAGCCCCCGCTCAATGCCGCCGTCGTCACCGTGCCATTGGCGTTGTGCGCGGCCCCATGGCACACCAGCGCACAGGTATTCGATCCGCGGCGGTAAGAAATGGGAAGGCCGGTGTTCGGGGCCACCACGTTGAGATCGAAATTCACCAGCCGCTCGCCGCTGATGCTGCCGCTCGCCGCGCCCATGCCGTGCGCCGTGTGGCAGGTGGAACAGCTGAAGCCCGCATTGATGTGCACGCTGTGCTGTTTCCAGCTCGTGTTCTGCACGATCTGGTTGGCCAGGTCATGGCATTTGCCGCACAGACCGTACGGCCCGTTCACGCTGAGGTCGGGATTGGGAAAGAGATTCCTGATCGGTAGTCCTGGCGCGGTCGCCTGGCTGAATTCATAGCGGCGCTCCAGGATATGTGTCCACCGCGATCCATGCGGGCCGTTCGCCCCGGAACCGCCAGACTCGCGATTGTCGTCGCTGTTGTGACAGTCGGTGCAGAAAATCTGTGTCCCCATCGCCCGGCCCAGCGTCACCCCATCCAGATTCAGCATGGTCGTGCGCAGGCTCGGCTGTGGCAGAGCGCTGCTCCTGACGTGCGTCACCGGATGGCTGGACGTGGAGGTGAGCGCAAACTGCGGGATCAGGTTCAACGGATCGCCCGCCGCTACAGCCCGTACCGGGAAGTATCCGTAGATCGGCAACACCTGTTTCCCCGCACTCATGCCATGACAGCGGAGGCAGTTCTCATATTGATTCACGGCCGGCGCCAGCACAGTGATGCCGTCGCTGACGCTGATCCCCAGAACATTCTTCTGGGACACGCGGATCCGGGGAGCGGGAGGAAACACGCCCACCACTTCCGACCCGTGTCCGCTGTGGCAGTCCACGCAGGTTGCGTGCCGGTTGTTGTTGAGCAGCGTCTTCTCCTCAGCGTCGTGAGGACTGGTCGAGCTTGGAAATGGATGACCCACCTTCGGCGTGGCATACTCCGCAAACACGTCAGCGAACTTCGGCATCGGAGAGACGTTCGCGCCGTTGTGGCAGGCGATGCAGTCCTGTTCGTATTGGCCGCGCAGCAGACGAGAAACCCCGCTGGCATTGTGCGGCGTATGGCACGAGATGCAGGCATCCGCCGCTACCGTCGAGTAGCTACCCACCTTGGCCTGCGCCGCAATCCTGGCAGTAGAGACGGCGTGCGCGCTCGTCGCCCAGCCGGCCAGCGGATTCACATGGCCCGCCATCGTGCGCGTCGGGTCATGGCACGCGAGGCAGAGCTGACCGTTGGAACTGTCCTTCACCAGAAAATTCTGCGACACCAGGTCTTTGGCCTGAATGTGCGGGTTGTGGCACGACGTGCATTCGACGTTGCCCCCAATCAGCCTGACTGCGCCGGTTGGATCTGCCGTTGTACCGTTCGACGCCAGCGATGCCGCAAGATCCACGCTGTCCTTCAATGGCTTGACCAGGCTGAACGGGTGCGATGCCTGCATATTGCTGCCGAACACATCCTGGGTGTTCATCGAACCCTGCGTTGTCACCTGGCCGTACGCCACAGTGGCGCCCACCGCCACCGTGCCGTCGTGGCAGCTCAGGCATTGATTGCTGACCGATCCCAGCACCGGCTGCCGCCCGCTGTTAGCTTCCGTATCGCTGGTGTACGTCGTATAGGTTTGCGTCGTCAGCTTCTGATTCCACAAGCCTGTGTTCAGTCCCGAGTGCGGCGCATGGCAGTACGCGCACGAGTCAGGACGCGCGCCCTGGATCGGTGATCTGGTGCCCGGCCCCAGGTTGTGTACGCCCATCGCATCGTCCGAGACCTGCGCGCGCAACACGGTGCCTGCCGGCAGCAGCGCCAGCAGCATCGTCAACCCCGCCTGCCAGGCTCTGCCCCTCACTTCACCACTCCCAGCGCCGCCTGTTTCAGCCCTCTGTAGCGAAACATCTGGATGCGCCGATTAAACGAGTCCACAACATACACCTGGTCATCATGGTCGATGAACAGACCAGTCGGCAACTGGAACTCACCCGCATGCGTGCCTTGTGTCCCGAAGTAATACAGCAGTTCCCCTTTGCGATTGAAAACCTGCACCACGCCCCATTGCGCGTCGACGACATACACATCACCTTCAGAATCGGTGCTGACCGCCTTGGGCCGGAACATCGCTCCCGGATGGTCGCCACTGGCTCCGATCACGTACTCGAATTTCCCGGAGCGGTCGAATACCTGCACGCGGAAATTCATCGCATCCACCACCATCAGGTTGGACCCATCCAGCCGCAGTTCGGTGGGCAAATTAAACTCTCCCTCGCCGTCACCGGTCGTGCCGAAGCTCTGCAGAATCGTGCCCTGCATGTCGAGCATGAACACTTTGTCCCGCAGCGTGTCCGTCACATAAATCCGCTGCGCCGCTGAGTCGACGGCGATTCCCGTGGGCCTCTTGAAATAGCCCTCCCCGCCCTTCAGGCCGCCAATCATGCGCAGAAACTTGCCGCTCGGCTCAAAGACAAAAATCACGCCGGCATCCGAATCCGTGACGTAAATGTTGTCCTGCGCATCGACGGCCACGCACTGCGGCGTCAGCATCGAGATATCTTTCCCCGTCCGCTGAATAAACTTGTACTGATGCGCCGCGAAATCGAAAACATGCACACCCGGCGCACCCGGATCGGTCACCAGGATCCGTCCGTGCGAATCGGTGGCAATACTATACGGCCGCACCAGGGAGCGATACGTCCGGGCTCCCGCGATGACATCCACCACCTTGTGCCAGAATCCGCGGTCCACCTTCACTTCCGATTCAGAGTGGAAATTGCGCTCCCATGTCAACTTGCGCCCGCCGTCCAGCGACATCTCCCACATCTCCGGCGCGGCCGTGTGCGACTTAGCCTTTTCCGCACCGGCGTGCGGAGCCCAGAGCAGAACAGCGCTCCCCAGCAGGAGCGCCGCGCCCAATCCCTGCAACCGTTTTCCGCTTAAAAGACGTTGAACCAACGTGACACCCCAATGGAAAACGTGTTGACAATCCCGGGCACTGTGCCTGAGCCGCTGAACCCCTGCTCCAGGCGAGCGAATCCACTCGAATAGTACAGCTTGCGGGTCTGATACTGGACGAGCACGTTGAATTGATCCGTCTGGTTCGTCGACGAAGTCCCGTCGTTGGCTATATTGCTGGTCGAATCCGCATACGCTCCCGCGATGATCAGTCTTTTCACCGGCGTGCTCGAGAACCCAAACGAATAACTCCGGCCCCCGTACAGGCTCACCAGGCTCGGCGGCAGCGCCGGAGATGGTACCGGAACCGACACCAGTCCTGCCCCCGTCGCCAACGCCTGCCCATTGGCCTGTGAATAGCTGCCGTTGGCTGAGAACCAGCTCCCATAGCCCACACTGGCGTTGTAGCTTTGGCTGCCGTTCGCCGTGCCTGGCTCCTGCGTCAGTCCGGTGTGCGACATGCCCGCGCCCGCGCTCACATTCAACCGTCCCCAGTTCCGCCGCGCGTTGAGCGAGTAGTTATAAAACGAGTTCATGTACGTAACCAGCAGGGTCTGCACGTTCTGTGCATAGCTGAACGCCCCATTCACATGCCATCCCCGCACCTCGCTGGAGTAGTTCTCTGCGGTAGAGAAACCCAGTGTCCCTTCGCCCGTCTGCTCGTTGGAATTCTCAGTTACCGTCCCCGACGCGTTGAAAGTGCCAACCAGAAGCTTATGCGTATAGGTCGCGCTGCCCCCATAGGAGGCCACGCCATACGTCTCGCCAAGGAAAGTCTGGTTGCGCAGTTCGGCGAACACCGACGTCTGCAGCTCCAGGATCGGCGTATACGTGCCCACCGCCATCACGTCGAGAGAATTGGAGGCTTCATTGGCGTTCGCCCCCGTCACCACGCCGCCCGCCGACACTACCGACTCCAGCAGTTGCCCGCTCAGGTTATCCGAGTAGTCCGCGTTCACCGTGACTGCCACTTTTGGCGCGGGATGCACCGACGCCACAGCACTGACCAGGTCAATCGTCCCATTCGTGGTGGTCCCCAGAAAGTTGCTGCTCCAGTAGGACCGGTTAAAGCTGGCCGACGCGGAGCCTTGCAATGGAAGCACGTGCGCCACGTTGAACCCCGTCGCGTTGTCGCTTGAACGAGTCTCGGTGTCGGCTTGCCCGCTCACCAGTTGCGGGATCAGAGAGTGCGACCCTCCATCGGAATAATAGGCTCCCATGTTGAAGCCCTTCAGGTCGTACGACGAATGCAGATTGACCGAGTCAAAGCTGTTGGTCCCCTGGTCGTTGATCCCATACACCGAGTACCGGCTGCTGCCCAACTGATAGCCGGCCGAGAAACTCGGCACGTTGGGGAGATTCTCGTTCCAGTTGATGCCGAACGTATCGCTGTTGCCATGGGTCACATAATTCGCCAGCCCCGGAACATCGTAGTTCCCTTCGCTGTTCAGAGCTTTCGAATAATTAATCGAACCGGGGAAATGGCTGCCGCCAAAAATCGTGGTGCTTGCGTTGACTCCGCTCGCATTCGAGATGGACTGAAAGTCTGAATTCGCCCGCGACTGATTCAGATAAAAAGCGGCATCGAACGAAAGAAAATTGGGATTGTAGTAGCTTCCCGAGAAGGTCCCAGCCCCGCCAAAGGTCCAGCTATGGTCGCTTGCCGTCTGGTTGCCGTATTCCGCGGTGTATCCCGGCGAAACGGTGCCGCTCAGGTTCGTGCTGAGTTGCCCCAGCTTCACCTGCGCGCCCACCGGACACGCCAGCAGCAGAGCTCCCGTCTGCACAATCCCCGCAACTCGTAACCAACGTTTCACCTTGTGCCATCCCCGGCTTCAGAGCCTCAATTGCCGATTTTCTTTCTCGTGCCTGGCCCTCGCTTCCACTGGAACGCCTGCAATTCCAACGACCCGTCCAGCGCTCAGCTTCGATCCACCCTTCCCTTAGAACTCCTCAACCTTCGCGTTCTGCCGCAGCTTCTTGTCCAGCGCCATGCGTACCTGATTCTTCTTTGTCTGTTGCATCTCTTTCGTAAGGTCGACCTGGACCTCCACAAACTTCGCCTTGCCGGCCGGCGTGTGGGCTCCCAGACGCACGATCGTGTAGGCCTGATCGATCTGAATGACCTCGCTCACGTCGCCTGGATGCATCACCCGCAGCGGCTTCAGCACCTGAGGCGCAAGCTGGTCCACCGGGACCGGCTTGTGCTGCCCCATCACCACCCGGTAATCGTCGTCGGAGCACTTTTCTGCCAGCAGGCCAAACTGCTCTGCTGTCTTCGTCGCCTTCGCCTTCACCAGTGCGCCAGCAATCCGCTTTTGCCCTTCCTTCATCTGATCCGCGGTTGCGTTCGCTGGCGGAAGAACTGAGATCGTCTGGAACGTGTAGGTCTCCGGATGCTCGTAGCGCGCCGGGTTCCGATCGTAGTAAGCCCTCACTTCAGCCGGAGTCACGATGCTCTTGTTGTCCACTTCCGTCTTCAGAAAGGCTTCAATCAGCAGCGAACGCCGGATCTTGTCCTCGAGCAGCTGCGGCGATCCGTGAAAATCGCTCTGCAAAAATGCGTTGAATTCGTCAGGAGACGCGAACTGCTTCCGAAATTCCGCTTCCGCATGCTGCATCTTTACTGCGGAGATCGTCAGGTTCCGGCGCATCGCTTCCTGGTACACCAGCTCTTCGAACACCAGCATCTTGAGCGCGCCGTCGCGAATCTGCGACGCCAGATCTTTCGGAAGCCCGTTGTGCTGGCGCGCGTACGGGAAGATCGCGTATTCCTCGCGTACGAGGTCAGCGTTGGTCAGCACCGATCCGTTCACCCGCGCTACCGGCTTCTCCACCGGCATGCCCGCAATGCTCGTTTGCCCCTGCCCCGGCGCCTGCTGCAGCATCGTCGGCGCGTGAGACGCTACCTGGGCGCCGGCCACCACGGTGGCCAGCAGAAAGAGCCCGCAGATTGAAGTTGCGTGTTTCATGGGGATCATCCTTGTTCGAAAAAAATGGGGAGGGAAATTTGAGCCCCCCTCCCCGTCGTACGTAGTGCAAAAAGCTAGAACGTTGTTCCAGCCGTGCTGCCGTTCGCTTCGTTCGACTCGCCACCGTGGCACTGGCGGCAGAACTGCGCCGTCTGGTTGCTGTTGGCGGTGGTGCTGGCCGGGTTGTAGGGACCGCGCAGGAAGAACATCGTGGCGTAAGTGCCCGCCGTCACACCGGAGTTCTTGGCGGTCACGGCCACCACGTTCATCACATGCTGGTTATGGCAGGTTGTGCAAAGCACCACTGGCTTGTTGTTGTAGACGCCCGGGCTAACAAAGAATCCATAGTCCGTGAAGAACTTCGCGGAATTGGTTCCGGTCATCGATACCGTGCCGGTCGCGCTGATCGAGCAGTCCCAGTTGTACGGCGGTCCGCTGCAGCTCATCGTCGTATTCAAGCCCACCGGGTGATCGTTCAGGTAGTTGCCGACCGTGCTGCCGTCGTTGCCGAGCAGTGTCGGGACCGTCCCCGGTCCGTACGTCGCCGGCAGAGTCTCGTACACCTTGTTCTTCATCATGGCGCCTTCGGCGTAGTTGCCGTCGTGGCAGCTCAGGCACATCAGCACGCCCGTCACATCAGGCGTTCCGGCCAACATGCTTGCTGGCAGAACTTCTGTGTAGGTCGCGCCATTGTCCATCTGGCCGGTGACGATCGTCTTGCCGTACAGGCTGCCGACATCCTCGCCCCACAGGGCGATGCTGCCGGCGTTCGGGTCAGCCGTCTTGGCGATACCGTTTCCATAAGCGCCACTGTGTGGTGCATGGCAGGCCGCGCAACCGCGACCATAGTTGAGGTGGGCGCCGAGTACGTCCGTTGTCGGCGTCGTTATTTGGGCCGTCGCAAAACTCGCGGCTGCCAGGGACATGAGTGGAATAAGTACAAACCGCTTCATAAGAAGCCTCCTGGTATATGCATTCCTGCTGTTTGGCGGAACCGCGATGCCGACCTTGTTTCCCGAGTTTGCAGTCAGGTCCCGAAACATGTGTTCATGCAAACATCTCGCGCCCATGCCTCGAAGTGACCTACGTCACACTGCTGCGTGACAAACAACGCTCGCGCCTTTTTGCCCTTCCGCTAAGGTGAATGAGCCACGTGACACAGCGCACAGGCCCTTCCGGTCGCCGGGCCAGATCGTTTCCGGAGGGTGAAAGCGCCAGCGTAAGATTCGCTAATCTATTGCAAATACAGGCGTTTCTGCGCGGGAAGGACATTCGGCATGGCCATCGAAACCAACCCGGAACCCGCCGCCCCCGGGACTCTGCCGTCGAGGCAGGTCGGCGCGCTCGCAGCCTTCGCCCTCATCGTGGGACTCGCGATAGGAACCTTGATTCCCACAGCGCAAACGTCCGAATCTCGTTCACCCGCCTCCCCAACCGCCTCTCCCGCCGCCGCCATGGGCAATGCCCATAGGCCGAGCATGGACGACATGAAGCAAATGGCGGACAAACAGGCTGCGCCGCTGGTGGAGAAGCTGAAGAGCGATCCCAACAACGTGACGCTGCTCGTCCAGGTGGGCGGCATTTACCACATCACGCATCAGTTCGCGCAGGCCTCAGGCTGGTATGCGAAGGCCGTCCAGATCGATCCGAAGAACGTCCCCATCCGCACCAAACTCGCCATCAGCTTGTTCCGCGCCGGTGATACGGACGGCGCTATTGACCAACTGAACCAGGGACTGGCCATTGATCCGAGGAACGCGAATTCGCTCTTCAACCTCGGCATGATCCGTTTGCAGGGCAAAGGCGACGCCAAAGGCGCCCTCGCGGCATGGCAACTGCTGCTGAAATCTAATCCGCAGCTGAGCGCCGACCGCAAGGCTGTCGTGGTGAAGCTGATGGGCGACGTGATGACAACGATGAATGGTCAACCCGGCATGGAAGGAGTAAGCAGCAATGACAAACACAAATCTCGCATCGACTGATCGCTCGCATTCAGATCGCTGGACCGTCTCCCAGGCCCTGCTCCTCACCGCCGCCTGCCTGATGGCCGGCATCGGCGGCGGCTGGCTGCTGCGCAACTTCAAATCTCCCGCGTTCCACTCCACCGCGCAGACTTCGAGCCTCGCTGCGCCCGCTCCAGTTGCAGCAGGCCCGATTGCACCCACGCAGCCTGCCGACCCCGCGCAACTCAAAGCGCTTGCCGACGCCAATGCCGCGCCGCTGCTCGCTCAACTCAAAGCTGCTCCGGATAATCCTCAGTTGCTCACCAGCATCGGCAACCTCTATTACGACGCGCAGCAGTATCGCATTGCCGTTGACTACTACACGCGCTCTCTGCAAGCCGAGCCTTCCGACGTTGCCGTCCGCACCGACATGGGAACCGCCTGGTGGTACATGGGCAACGCGGATAGAGCGATTGCCGCGTTCAACCTGGCGCTCACGTACGAGCCGACTAATCCGAATACGCTCTACAACCTGGGCCTCGTGCAATGGCAGGGAAAGCATGATGCCGCCAGTGCGATCGCCAACTGGAAGAAGCTGTTAACCGCCAATCCCAACTACCCGGGCAAGGCTCAGGTCCAGCAAATGCTCGCCCAGGCGTCGCAGCATACGCAGCCCTAACCAGGACCACCAGGAAACCCAGCCGCGGGTAAGATTCACCTGGGCTCAGGGATAAGTTCGCTTAAATAACTTGTGGGACCGTTGAATCTTTCGTATTAAGCTAGGCCCGTATGCGGCCCTTTGCTGTACTTTCTGCCTTCATCTTCGCTCTTCCCCTCGCTGGCCTGGCTCAGACGCAACCCGCGCCGCCCGCCTCGGACTCCCTGAAGAACGAGGCTGTTGTCTTCGAACGCTCTGAAACCACCTGGCGCATGCATGCCGACGGTACCGGCGAGCGCGACGTTCACGTCCGCATCCGCATTCAGTCCATCGGAGCGGCCCAGCAGTTCGGCGTCGTCGAGATCGCTTATGCCTCCGCCACCGAAACGCCCGTCATCAAGTACGTCCGCGTTCACAAACCCGACGGCTCTACGGTCGAAACACCCGCCTCCGACGCCGTAGACATGTCCGCCAGCGTCACGCGCGAGGCGCCCCTCTACTCCGATCTGAAAGAAAAGCACCTGCCCGTCCGCTCGCTCTCCTCCGGCGACATCCTCGACTACGAAGTCGACACCACCATCGACAAGCCAGAAGCTCCCGGCCAGTTCTGGGGCGCCTATCACTTCACCGCCCCCGGCTCCATCGTCGTTCTCGAAGAAATCCTCACCCTCGAAGCTCCCGCTGACAAATACATTCAGGTTTGGAGCCCGAATCACAAGCCCGTCACCACCGAGCACAACGGCCTCCGCACCTGGACCTGGAACGTGCCCCAGCTGGTGACCGCCCCGCAACGCAACGCCGACGATGCATCCAAGCCCACGCCGCCCAAAGATCCCGACGAAGACAGCGACGGCCGCAAGCTTCCCTCTGTGGCCTGGACTACCTTCCGTAGCTGGACCGAAGTCGGCGACTGGTACCGTAGCCTCGCGCTCGCCGAGGCGCAGCCCACCGACGCGATCCGCACCCGCGCCGACGACCTGACCAAAAACGCAAAGACGCCGGACGATCAGATTCGCGCTCTCTACGATTTCGTCTCCGGACACACCCGCTACATCGGCATCGACTTCGGCATCGGCCGCTACCAGCCCCATGCCGCGGCAGCCGTCGCCGCCAATCAGTATGGCGACTGCAAAGACAAGGACACCCTTCTCGAAGCGCTTCTGCGCGCCAAAGGATTTTCGACGGCGCCCGCCCTCATTGGCGCAGGCATTGCGCCTGTGCCTGAGCTACCGTCGCCTGCGGTCTTCAACCATGTCATCACGACGGTCAACCTGCCCAGCGGCCGCATCTGGCTCGACAGCACGCCCGAGGCCGCGCCCTATCAGTACCTCAGCGCTGTGATTCGCGATCAGAAAGCGCTCATCGTCCCTCCTGATGCGCCCGCAATGCTCGTATCCACGCCCGCGGTCGCGCCGTATCCTTTCTCCGCGCACTTCGAAGCCGATTCCACCCTCGATGCCGAAGGCAAGCTCACCGGCAAGGTGAACATCAGTTACCGCGATGACGATGAAGTCCTCGTCCGCGCCATCGCCCGCAGCGTCGCTCCCGCGCAGTGGGACAACGCCTCGCAATACATTTCCTCCACCGCCGGATTCAGCGGCGCCACCAGCGATACCCACTTCAGCAACGCCGATTCAACGACCTCACCTATCGGCATCGCTTACTCCTATACCAAGCACCCCTACGGCGACTGGGATAACAACCGCATCCTTCCTCTGCTGCCCGCCACTGACCTTGCGGTCCTCGACACCGACAACCCCGATCCTCAGGAAGACATTCAGCTGGGAGCGCCGCGCACTCTTGTCGCCATCTCCCGCATTCGCCTGCCCGACGGCTATCACACCGATCCCCCCGATCCCATCCACGTCAAGACCGCCTTCGCCACCTTCGATAAGACCTACCGCTTCGACGGCAGCCAACTCGTAGTCGAGCGCACCATCACCGTCCTCAGTTCCAAAATCGCAAAAGCCGACTGGAAGCAGTACCAGTCCTTCACCAAAGACATCAGCCTCGACAGCGAAGCGTGGATTCAGCTCATTCCGCCCTCCAAAGCGCACGCCGTCATTCCCGATCCCAACCGGCCAAAGCTCAACGCCAAACCCGGCAGTCCATCGGCTCCTTCTACTCCAGCGAAAGACGCCCTTCCCGCCATCGCGAAGACTCCGGACGCGGCCATTCCGGACAGCCCCGGCAATCCCTCGGTCACCGACCTGATGCAGACCGCAGACGATCGCCTGCACGCCGGCGACATTGAGGGCGCCAAAGAAGCGCTCGACAAAGTGAAGGCGAAGAATCCCAACCAGGAAAACCTGTGGGCCGCCTACGGATTCATCGCCGGAATGGAGCGCAATCTCGACGACGCCAAAGCCGATTTCCGCAAGGAGCTCGCCGCGCATCCTGACAATGCCAGGGTGGTCATCGCTCTCGCCAGCGAAGAGGCCGAGACATCGGACACCGTCGGCGCGCGCCAGACCCTCCAGCACTATCTCGATCGTCATCCCGAAAATTTGCAGCTCTCGCTCTATCTCGCGGGCCTTCAGACGAACGCGCAGGACTACGCAAGCGCCCTGAAGACCCTGGAAACCGCGGCAGAGCAGAATCCCGACGACAAAATCGTTCGCCTCCAGGAAAGCGAAGCGCTTCGCCGCCTGCATCGCAACGACGAAGCCGCCGCAGCCGCTCGCAGCGTGCTCGACGGCGCCGACGATCCTGAAATCCTGAATGACGGCGCCTATGCCCTGGGAGAAACCGGCGTCGATCTTCCCCTCGCCGAAGAATATTCCCGCAAAAGCATTGCGACGCTCGAAGAAAAAAGCGCCTCCATCTCCACCGCAGAGGTCAACAGCAAATCCTTTGCGGAGGCTAACCTCCTCATTGCTTCGTGGGACACGCTGGGCTGGATCCTCTACCGCGAAGAGAAACTCACGGACGCCCAGCCATTGATCTCCGCCGCTTGGCGCGCCTCCCTGCACGCCGAAGTTGGCGACCATCTCGCCCAGATTGACGAAGCTCAGGGCAAAAAGGATGACGCGGCCACCACCTACGCCCTCGCTGCCGCTGCCATCGACCGCAACGTCGCCCCCGACGTCCGCGTGCACATCAATGAGAGCATTGCCCGCCTCAAAGCCGCCGGCGCCAAGCCCGGCCCCGCAGGCGCCATCGCTCTGCAGGAGATGCGCACCTACAAGATCGAAAAGCCCACCGGAGTCAGCGGATGGGGCACCTTCCGTCTGGAAATCACCACCGCCGGCGTCATCGAATCACAGCAAATGTCCGGGGAGAAAGGCATCGCCGGCATCAAGGCGAGCGTCGACAAAATGAAGTTCCCAGAGCTCCTCCCGCCCGATTCGAAGGCTCACCTGCTGCGCAGCGGCGTCGTCAGTTGCTCAGCCGGACCCACCTGCGAAGTGGTCCTCGTTCCCGACGGCGGTATCCAGACCGAGCAGCAATAAGCAGCCTGCGCCGCCTGCCCGCAAAACCGACCCAACCTCAGTAATCTTGCGCTTTTTCCACCCGAGGGTAAGATCGTTCTGTTCTTTTTCAGGACCGTTCGTTCCCTGGATATTTTTGCGAGCCTCCCAGGCAGTACAGCGCACGCGGAAGCTCCCAGGATGGCCCGGCCCTGATTTCCGGTAGCTACTGCGTGAGCGTTCGCGGAGCGCCGTTTCGGTGAGGTCAGGCGTCATGCGCAAAATCATTTTGTCCATCGGGTTCTTCGCATTTCTAATTGCAGGCTGCGGAGGCGGCGGTTCCACAGGAACTGGCACGATCACTCCAACGGCTGCGACTCCCACCTTCACTCCGGCTGCTGGAACCTTCACCTCGGCGCAATCCGTCACGCTCTCTGACACCACGTCCGGCGCTTCGATCTACTACACGACGAACGGCTCAGTGCCCACCAGCGCCTCGACGCTCTACTCGGCCTCCGCACCCATCGCTGTCGGCGCCACCACCACCATCAATGCGATTGCCATCGAGTCGGGCTATTTGAACAGCGCCGTTGCGTCCGCCACCTACACCATCAACCTGCCGGCCGCGACCCCAACCTTCTCGCCCGTTCCCGGAACCTATACCTCGGCGCAGAGCGTCAGCCTGGCTGACACCACGACCGGCGCTTCGATCTACTACACCATCGACGGCTCAACGCCTTCCAGCGGATCCACGCTCTTCTCAGCGGCCACGCCCATCCCTGTGAATGCGACGACAACCATCAAGGCAATCGCCATTGCCACCGGCTTCTCCAACAGCGCCGTAGCCACCGGCGTTTACACCATCAATCTGCCGCCCGCGGCAACACCAACCTTCTCACCCACTCCGGGCTCGTTCTCCTCAGCCCAGAGCGTCACCCTCGCTGACGCCACCACCGGCGCGTCCATCTACTACACCACCGACGGCTCGACGCCCACCACGTCGTCGACCCTGTTCTCCGCCGCGTCGCCCATCGCTGTCTCTCAAACCACCACCATCAATGCGATTGCCGTCGCCACCGGATATTCCCCCAGCGCGGTCGCCATGGGCTCCTACTCGATAGCCGGTTCCGTTTCGCCGGTATCCGTCGTCCTCACCACCGACGATCGGACCAAGCTGATGGTCCCGCAAGCCAGCGTCAAATTCGCAAGCAGCACAGGCGACGCGACCAGCAACACCATCGTCATCGATCCAACCCAGCAGTATCAGTCCATTGACGGCTTTGGCGCTGCCTTCACCGATTCTGCCGCGCATTTGCTCATCGAAACAGAGCCCCCCGCTGATTTGCCGGGTACCGTCAGCGACCTCTTTACCCGCACCGGCAACGGCATCGGCCTCAGCTTTATGCGCATCCCCATGGGCGCGTCGGATATCGCGCTGTCCGTCTACTCCTATGACGATCAGCCCGTCGGCACAACCGACCTGCCGCTTTCGCATTTCTCCATCGCCCACGATCAGGCTTACATCCTGCCGCTCATTACCCAGGCTCTCGCGCTTAATCCGCAGATGAAGCTCATGGCCAATCCCTGGAGCCCTCCCGGCTGGATGAAAGATCCCGCTTCCATGAGTCCCGTCTCCTTGCTCGGCGGAACGCTCCTGATGACCCCGGCCAACGAAACCGCCTTCGCCAACTACTTCGTGAAATTCATTCAGGCATACCAGGCTGCGGGCGTACCCATTGACTACATCACCCTGCAGAACGAGCCCCTGAATATCACCACGCAGTATCCCAGCATGGGTATGGCTGACACTGTCCAGTTGTCCCTGCTGCAGAACAACGTGTTGAGCGCTTTGGCGGCGAACAACCTCACCACGAAAGTGTTTGTCTACGACCACAACTGGGACACGCCGTCCTATCCGGAAACTGTGCTCCAGGGCCTGACGCCGCAGCAACTCACTCAGGTGGCCGGCACTGCGTGGCACGGCTACGGCGGCGCTCCAGGAGCCCAGCAGTTGGTGCAGAATGATTTCTCCGCCCTCGGCGCATGGGAGACGGAACACTCCGGCGGCACCTGGATTACCGATCAGTTCACCTCCGACATGCTGGAGATCACCCAGGTCCTGCGCAATGCCGCCAAATCCTACGTGAAGTGGAGTCTTGCTCTCGACGAGAACCTCGGTCCCAATCTCACCCTGAACGCCGGACTCGGCGGATGCAATACCTGCACACCCATCATCACGGTGAATAGTTTGACAGGCGCGGTCACCAAAGACATCGAGTACTACACGCTGGGCCACTACAGTAAGTATGTCTTGCCCGGCGCGGTGCGCCTCTTCACCACCAACACGCCCTACGTCGCCAGCGTCGCCTTCCAGAATCCCGATGGCTCCATGGCGCTGATCGCCTACAACACCTCCAGGGCCAGCCAGACCTTCCAGGTGCAGTGGGGAACGCTGGCATTCTCCTACACCCTTCCCGCCACCGCCGCCGCTACGTTTACGTGGACGGGCAACCAGGTCGGCGCTACTCCGCCCGTTGCCGCCACATCGCAAATTCAGGGCTCCAGCTTCTCAAGCGAATCCATGCTGGAGACCGAACCCACATCCGACTCCACCGGCGAATATGATCTGGGCTACATCGCTCCCAATGCGTATGCCGTTTACCAGAATGTTGACTTCGGCACCGGAGTCTCCCAGGTCAGCGTGCGAACCGCCAGCGGTGGAAACGGCGGGACTGCGACCTTCTACGTCGACAGCATGGCGAGTACGCCCATCGCGATCGTTGCATTGCCAGTAACCGGCGGATGGCAAACGTGGGTCATCACCATCCCCGCGCCTGTCACCAACGTGACCGGCGTGCATACCCTCTACGTCGTCTTTACCGGAGGAGGAACGACGGGCAGCATTTCAAACGTCAACTGGTTCCAGTTCCAGTAGCTCGGCCACGGTCGAAGCTGCCTTCCGCAGCAGTTGCGTTCGCAAGCGTGCGCAACAGCAGCAACGCATCTTCGGCCTTTTGATCCGGTGCAGAATCGCCGAAGAACACTGTTAGTTCGGGGCACAGTTGTGTCACCAGCCTGTACGACCGATCCGGGAAGTAAATTCCCTTAACGGCCTGAATAATTTCGTCCACCCTGGACGTCTCAAGCAGGCCCTGATCCACAGCCTTCTGTAGTGCAAAGCGGATATTGACGAGCGGCGCCGACGTCGCCCGGTACGTTGCCGGATCATACGCGACCGCTACTTCATCGTCGGCGTCGAGCACGCCGTCGCGATACGCCTCGAAGATGCTGCCGACGCCGATCATGCCGCAGGATTCAAGCTCCGCTGCCCGCAGCGCTCCCATGCTCGACGCGCCATAGACGCGCACCCCGCGCTCCAGCAGCGGAAGAATCTCCTTGGGAGACACTGCAAGATTCTGATAGAACTCCCCATCCACGATCCCGATGCACTCAATCTCCGGGCCGAGACACGCCAGATCCCCGCGCTTGACCGGCGGAAGATACTCCGCGTCCACGCTAGCTCGCGCCGTCGTCACGCTGAGCGTCGGCCCCAAATAGATGGCGATCCTACGCATGCTTGCGCCAGAACTCCATCGTGCGTGGCCCCAGCGGACCGTGCGCGATCGCCCAGGTTTCCAAACCCGGCACCATCACCCGCACCACAGCAAAGGGCGCATCCGGCGGCGTGAAGTCGATGACGATGACCTGGTTGATGCCGCGCGCGCTCAGTTGCGCCAGCAGATGATCGAGATCCTCTCCCACGTCGTCATGGGAGGCAGAGGGCAGATCGGTGATCCGCCGCCGCACGTTCGACTGGCCGAGATACCACTGCTGCCGATTCACCGCGCGCACGCGGCGCGTGTGCAAATTGAGTTGCGAAGGCGGCGCATCCACCGGCATCAAATCCTCACGCACGCCCTGAATATCGACGCACCGCGACTGCGCTGCTTCCGTCAGCGCGCGCCGCGCCGCCACTCGTGCATCCGGATGCGTGCCCAGACCGCAATGCACCATGGGAAAACCGGGGATCATCTCGTCGGCAACCGCGGCAAACAGTGTCGGGATGCCAAGATCGGAAGTAATGTCGTGAACAACCGGACGCAGCCCAGCCCGCGCAAACAACTCGACAGCCGGATCGTCGTCGAGATCGACGCAGGGAAACAATTCAAGATCGTCGGATGGCGCCTCCGTATTGTTGGGATCGGCGATCCGCTGGCGCGCCCACGGCAGCAAATGGGCGCCCACTTCAGCCAGCGTCCACGCATCTCGCTCGATCACTTCGCACAACGCCTGGCAAATCGCTTCTTCGCGAATATTCCCCGCTGCCATGCCATTCGTGGACGTGAACGCAAAGCACGAAGGATGCGGAACATCGTGCCACAGATACCCCGCCAGCTTCGCGGGAACAAGGACCTCACGGCCCCCCATCAAATCTCTGCCCGCGACCCACCCGTACGTGCGCGCCTCAGAATAATCCGCAGCGAGAATCTCTTTCACATCGCGCGGATCCAGCACCGCGTACTTCTGCCGCAGTTCCTCGAAACTCCCCTCCACAATCGGCAGGCGCGCATGCAGCGCGGTCTGCCGCTCGACGGCCTCCATCAGAGCGCCGGTCTTCGCGTCGATATCGCGCAGGCCCTTGCCGTTATAGACGGACAGTTCGTCGTCCGACCTGGGAACCACCGCGCAGTACGTGGGGATGCCGATGCGATCGAGACCCGTAATATCTGCAAGCCGCGTAACGCCGAGGGACTTCGCGACGGGCTGCGCTCGCGCGAATGTCTCCTCGGCCGTGACTGTGCGTTGCGTACCGGGAACCTTGCGGAGTTTGCGACGGGGCTGCGCCATCCGTTGCGGTTCCGCAACTCCGGCTAGCGTCGCCACTCGGTGCAGATAATCCCATTCTGCGGCGGAGCCTCCGCGAACAATTTCTCAACATCACCCGCCGTAGCATCCGGTCCAAACCACTTGGCCATCTGGTCGACGGTCGGTTTCCCGCCATCGAAGAACGCTCTTTGCGCCGCGTTCAGAGAGTTCCGAAAGGCAGAAAGTTTCGTCAGATAATCACGAAAATCCCCATCGCCAATTCCCATCTTCTTCAGCATGTCTTCACGAGTCATTGAACGTTCTCCTGATTTGGGGTTAGGTTGAGTTTGGTTTCCAGAGCCTGCAGGCGTGGGTTCGACCGCAGGGAATCCAGCATGGGATCGACACCCACAAACAAAATGTCGGACTCCCGATTCGCGGCAGCCTTTTCGAGATAATCCACCGCCTTGTCTTTATACCCCAGTGCAGCCAGCAGCGTGGCGACGGGAAAATTCAGGTGCGCTTGTTTTGCATTCTCCACCTGCTCCAACTGCTGCTGCGCATCGGCCTTTCGTCCGCTTTGCGCGTATGCAATGCCCAGCAGCACATCGCGCACCGACCGCGCATCGTCCGACGTAAAAACATTGCTCGTTAGCAGGGGCAGCGCCTTCTCCGGCTCATCCATCGCAATAGAGTTATCCGCCAGTTCCGCCGTCACCACCCAGTGCGCGGGCTTGCTGTTCCTCATCGGTTCCAGCCGGGCGAGGGAAGCCGTGTACTGCCGCCCGTAATAGTCTGAGATCGCCATGCTCACTTCCGCGCCCAAACTCTTCTGCGGCGTCCGTTCCGCATACGCGTATTGCGCGCGCGCTTCAGCGAAGCGGCCCAGCGGCGTCAGCAGATGCAGCGCATACGAAACATGCGCGGGCAAATAGCCAGGGTCCAGCTCGATAGCTCGCTTATAATCCTTTTCCGCCGCGTTCCAGTTGAAATCCTTCAGCACCTCCACTTCTGCCAGCGAACTGTATGCCTCGGCTGAAGTGCTGTCCAGTTGCAGCGCGCGGCGCGCGGTCTGCTCAGCCTGATTCAGCAGGGCCAGCGGCTCTTCCGGTCGATTGTAGTTGTAGGCCATCAGCGAATAGGCATGCGCCAATTCAGCCATCGCATCAGCATTCTTTGGATCCGCATCAATCGCCTGCTGAAAGGAATCAATCGCCCGGGCGAACCCTTCCGGCGTATGCTCCGCCAGCGCCGCCTCGCCTTTTTGGTAAGCCGCCTCCGCAGCAGGATTCGTAGATCGCGATAGCCGCGCCTTCGCAGTAGTCGAGCCATCCACCTGCAGCTGCAGGCGAAACGCCACTTCCTCCGCAATATCGGCTTCCAACGCCGCAAAATCCGCCGGCTTTGAGTTGTAGCTCTGCCCCCAGATCTGCGCCCCCGTATTCGCATCCACAAGATTCACGTCCAGCCGGAATCCATCGGGCGTCTTCGCAATCGAGCCACTCACCACAGCATCGACCTTCAATTGCCGCCCCGCCTCGCGGATATCATCCAGCTTGCCCAGGCTCCGCACCGCATTCTCCGCCGGCACTTTGATCCCTGATACTTGCGCGAGATCGTTGGTCAGGTCATCGGCCATGCTCTCGCCCATCGCGGCTGCCTGCGGATCGTTACCGCGGTTCACCAGCGGCAGAACCGCTACGGATCGAACATCGCTCACACTCCGCGAAGAAAAACCCAGCTTCCCGTAATGGAAAAGCAATCCAACCAAAACCAGAACGAACGCTGCTCCGGCGAGAATCAGCCACAGCAAGCCGTTGCCCTTCCCTCCAGTCTGGGCACTCCCCGTTGAAGGAACCTCGGCCACCCAGTCTAATCTTCGGCTTCCTGAAGGCGCGCCCGAATAAGCTGGGCCCGGAATCTCTGCGAGCGCATCCAGAACCTGCTGCACTTTATTGAACCGTCGCTGCGGATCGATCTGCAGGCAGTTCGCAATCAGGACGCTCCACTCCAGCGGAATCGGAGGCCGTTTGCCTTCCGACGCATTCGACGCAGTCAGCAGATTGCTGCGGACATTCTCCACCGTCGGCGTTTCCGACAGACCGCGAACACCGGTGAGCGCCTCATAGACAACCAGGCCGAATGAGTACAGATCAGTGGCAGTCGTGGATTGGCGCGTTTGGAACTGCTCCGGCGCCATGTAATCCGGCGTGCCCAGAATTTCGCCCGCCAGCGTAGCCGCAGCAGGCGACCCCGAGCCCGACACCGCCGTCCGATCGTAGAGGGGATTCACGCGCGCGATCCCAAAATCGGTGACCACGGCCCGCAGTTTCGAATCGGATCCGGTTAGGAAGATGTTGGCGGGCTTCAGATCGCAGTGAATGATGCCGGCGCCGTGCGCAGCGCCCAGTGCCAGCGCCACCTGGGTCGCCAGCACGTGCACCTGGTCCGATGGCAGCGGGCCCGCTCGGTGGATCCGCTGCGCCAGCGTCTCGCCCTCCAGCAGTTCCATCGTGAGAAAAATGACCGTGCCTTGCGGCTCGCCAGGAACCGTGCCGGTCGCGGTATGCGTCTCCAGATCGAAAGTCCGGCACACGTTGGGATGGGTGATTTTGCGAGCGGCGTAGACCTCTCGCTTGAACCGTGCAATGCTGCCAGGCGATTCCGCGATCTGGCTGCTGATCGTCTTGATGGCGATAATCTCGCCCAGTTCCAGGTCGAGCGCCTCGTAAACCTGCCCCATCCCCCCCTGTCCGAGGCAGGAGAGCACCTTGAATCGGCCACACAGAATCTGGTCCGGCACAAGCACGGGGTTTCGGCCTTCAGGGAGCGAGATGGGTTCGTGAATCTTCAGCCATGTTAATGCAAACGGGAAATCGCCTCAGCCACCAGCGCGCCCCCGATCCCTGCATTACCCTGATCCCTGGACGATGTCAGGACGCCATGCCCCAGTTCTCCCTCGAGACTCTCGAACAACTCGCGCACGAAGCTGGCTTCGCTGCCGCCGGGATGGCTGCTGTCCCCGTGCCGGACTCGCCTGAAGATCGCGAGGAGCGCTCCCGCTTCGACGCCTGGGTGGATGAAGGTCGCGCCGGAGAAATGGACTACCTCAAGCGCCGCGATAACGCAGGTGCGCTCGTCCGCTCCTCACTGCGCGTGGCCCTGCCCTGGGCTCGCTCGGTCATCGTCTGCGCCGCCAACTACAACTCAGCGCACCCCCGCTCCACCGATCCGGCCAACCCCGACGCTGGCTGGATCGCTCGCTATGCCTGGAGCGGGCGCGCCGAACCGGAATCCCGTCCGTCGGATTACCACAAGGTTCTGCTGCGCCGCCTCGAGGCTCTCCGCGACCAGCTCACCGGCCGCTTTGATCCCTTTGAGTCGCGCTGTTTTGTCGACACCGGCCCTGTCGTTGAACGCGTCTACGCCCGCTACGCCGGCATCGGCTGGACAGGGAAGAACACCTGCATCCTCAACCAGCGCCTCGGCTCCTGGCTCTTCCTCGGCGTCATCGTCACTTCGCTCGAAGTCGCCCGCGAGTCTCCCGTGGCCCAACTCGCTCCTGATCGCTGTGGCTCCTGCACCCGCTGCATTGACGCCTGCCCCACCGGCGCCCTCACCGGCCCACGTCAGATGGACGCCAGCCTCTGCATCTCCTACCTCACCATTGAAAAGCGCGGTCCCATCCCTGAGGACCTGCGTCCCCTCGTCGGCCGCCAGATCTTCGGCTGCGATATTTGTCAGGATGTTTGCCCCTGGAACCAGCGCGCACCCGTCGCCGCGGATCCGGAGCTTAGCCCGCGCGCGGGTCTCGTCAATCCCGCGCTCGAAACTCTGGCCAATTTGGACGAGCCAGAGTGGGAGCGCCAGTTCAACGGCAGCCCCGTCCGGCGCGCTCAGTTTTCTGGATTCCGCCGCAATCTGGCCATCGCGATGGGGAACAGCGGCCAGCACAAATTCCTGCCCATCCTGCGTGAATGGGCCGCGAGCCCCGATCCGGCTCTCTCCGAGTCGGCTTCCTGGGCGGTGCGCCGTCTCGAACAGCAACCACTCGAGCAGCACACAACGTAGTACGCGCGCCGCGCGAACTCGTTGCCGTTCTGTCGTTCAGTTTGCCGCAAGCCGTCGCGTCCCAACTGCTGATCAGTCAGGATTCGATGCCGCGCTGCACTCCAGCCGCGTTTGCTCGACTCGCCCGCCGTGCTGCTCGCCTGATGCTAGGCGTTATTCCGCACCACGTTGGCTGCGCTCAGGCCTTTGGGGCCCTGCGTACACTCGAACTCCACCGCTTCGCCTTCGTTCAGGGTCCGGTAGCCCGCATCCTGAATCGCGGAAAAGTGCACGAAGACGTCTTCGCCGCTCGACCGCTGGATAAATCCGTAGCCTTTCGCTCCATTAAACCACTTCACTACGCCATTCTCTTTCACCTGATACTCCTTTGCTGTCTGTGCTGATATACCTCCTCGATGGGCCCGGTTCCTCCCAACCTGTTACTCCCGTAACAAAGCCTGGAGACACCGAAAGCTGCCTTTGCCCGCCATGCTTCGACGGTTCGGGCAGCTTAGTGGGTATGCCAATCTCGGAGGTGATAATGCAGGTACATCAAAAATATGGCCTTCCGATGCGATTCTCCCTCGGACCAGAATCGTCCTCCTTTTATGGCAGGAAATAGTTTTGAAATCAAGAAAAATTTATGAAAGCGCCGCCAATTTCCTTCGGGTTACGGAAGTATGGCTACTTTCGTGCTTCCCAACGAACGTGACGGCCCTCACCCGCTCGCGGAAATCCCTCTGCTACGATTTCTTCAGGAATCCCCCACATGGTTACAACTGAGGAGCGTCCCCCCGCTGACCCAGCGGCCTCGGCCGCCGCACTATCTCCCGCCGCCCCGGCCCCATTGCGCGGCGGATTGGTGCCCGAATTCGTGTCACTCGCCCGCTACCTGGGCCAGACTGAAGTCCATACCTACGCCTTCAGCGTCGCCGCCAACGCCATCCTCTCGCTGTTTCCGTTCATCGTCATGATGTTCACCGTCGCCCGCGATGTCTTCCACTCAGCCGCCATGGCGGACTCCATCAGCGGCATGCTCCACGACCTGCTGCCCTCCAACCAGGATTTCGTCGTCCGCAATATGGCGCTGCTCGTCCATCCCCGCGGCAGCGTCCAGGCGGCCTCGGTCATCATGCTTCTCATCTCGTCGACCGGTATTTTTCTGCCCCTTGAAGTCGCGCTCAACCAGGTGTGGGGCGTGGAGAAAAACCGCTCTTACCTCATGAACCAGCTCGTCTCGCTCGCCCTTGCTTTCGCCGTCGGCCTCATGGCCATGTTCGCCGTGGCCATCGCCACCGCCCAAACCAGCATTCTGACATTCGTCTTCTTCCACCACACGGAGAATGTGGTCTACGGATTCTTCAATCACCTGTTCCTGGAAATCGCCGTCGCGTTTCTCGGCGTCGGCATGTTCTTCGTCATCTACTGGATCCTCCCCAACCGCCGCCTGCCTATCCGCGCCGTGCTGCCTACCGCCATCGTCACCGGTTTGCTGTGGGATTTCGGCCGGCTCCTCTACATCCTTGTGCTGCCTCACCTCGACCTGCATTCGGTCTATGGACCCTTCGAGGTCTCCGTCGGCCTCATGATCTGGGCCTTCCTGACCGGTCTGATCCTGTTGGCAGGTGCTCAATACTCCGCGACCAGCCACGCGCTGCGCATCGCGCGCCTGGCCGATCTGGAAGCCGCCGGCTAAACCGCCAGCTAGTCGCCGCACCCCGGGAGCGGCACCGCCGCACATCCAGCGCCGGCCTCCAGACACCCCGTCAACACATAAATCCGATAGCTCGAGGGCTGCTCCACGCGGCTCCACCATCGCACAGGACCCGGCGGTGTCCGCTGCGCGCACAACCGATAGCGCATACTCATCCAGCCAGCCAGTTCCGGCCACATCCCCAGCTTTTCAAAATCCCCCGGCCCACTCGGAAACAGATGGCTGGTCACCACAATCACTTCCGGCGGTCGCGCTTCGACAGCCGTCAGGAACTGCTTCCGCGTCTCGCGCACGGCGACGTTTTGCTCCGGTCCAAACACCAGAAAATCCGACAGCAAGCCGGTCGCCGGTTCCAGACGCATGCGGTAGAGCGTGGTCGTGCAACCCGAAATCGTATCGAGGCATTGAACTCTGCCCGACAGCGTAGCCCCGCCCATCCGCGTCAGGTCACCCTGCAGCATCGCGATCAGTTCCTGATTCCGCCAGTCATACCGCCGCACCGCCGACACCGATTGCGGAGCCACTACAAACGCTCCATAGCCCAGTCCCAACACCCCCAGCGCCAGCCAGACGCCGCGTTGCCGCAGCGCGCGCGTCAGGTCCAGCCCGATCACCATCAGCAGCAGCGCCAGAAACGGATAGCGATGATACGGAAATCCCTTGCCCTGCGCGACGAATCCCGCAAGCATCGCCGCCACACCCAGCAACAAAGCCGCGCGCTCCCACCGCTGCATCGTCCACGCATCCGTCCAACCGCCAACTCCCCGCCCCGCAAATGTCCAGCCAATCGCGATCACCAGCCACACCACCACCAGCCCCAGCACCGGCGAAACGCTGTGCACCAGCAAAAACGAAATCGGCTTCCGTCCGAGGCTCGCAAAATACGTCACCACCGTTGCGAGACTATGAACGAATGCCCCCACCGCCCGCTCGCGCACCAGGAAAATCCAACAAATCGCCAGCGGCACCAGAAAGCCCGCCGACCCCGCCAGCACAACCCGGCCCGGGGGCTTTTCCTGTCCGCGCAGCACCAAAGCCAGCATCACCAGCAGCACCACTCCCAGCGGCAGTGCCGTCGGCTTCATCGTTCCGGCAGCCGCGATACAGAAGCCAAATAAAAACGCCGCCCAACCAGATCCCCTCCGCCACGTCAGGAATAAAAACGCGTACGCCACCACCACCAGCGCCGCCATAGTCAAATCGCGCTGGCCTGTGTTGTTGATCCCATCGCGCCCATGCACCACCATCAACAGCACCCCTGCGAAAACTCCGGCGAGCCGATCCTCCGGCCACGCGATCGCGACCATCCCCGCCGCGGCCGCCGCCACGACGCTCAGGTCGAATAACCGCCACGCCAGCGATCCCCCGCCGAACAAGTGCATCGCCGCCCACTCGATCAGAAACGACCCCGGCATGTTCATGTCGCCCAGGTCGCGATACGGCGCCCAGCCGCGATCCATCAAAAACGCAATGTAGTGGATCAGCGAAGAATCCCCAACCAGCGGCCAGTGCCAGGTCCACCCAACATAAACCACAGCGCAGCCCAGCAGCGCGGCCGTCAGCGCACCCCGCAGCCAGCGGATCGCGGCCTCGCTCGTCAAGCCTTGCTCACCTTCCGCCGATCCTTCAGCGCCATTTCAAACGCGAGCCGCATCCGCGTGGGCAGCTTCGTCAGCACTGCAACCCCCAGCTGATAGCGCCAGCCCGGCACCACATAGAGCTTGCCTTTGCGCAGTTCCTGCAGCGATGCGTCCACCACATCCTCCGCGCGCAGCCACATCGACGGCCCCGCCACGCGCTTCCTGTCCAGATGAATCACGTCATGAAACTCCGTGTGCGTGAATCCCGGGCACAACGCCTGCACTCGCACCGCCGACCCCGCCTTCTTCAGTTCCAGCGCAAGCCCTTCGGTGAACGTTGCCATCCAGCTCTTCGTCGCCCCGTAGCTCGACGAGCCCGGCGTCCGCACAAACGACGCAACCGACGCCACGTTGACGATGCCCCCGGAATTCTGTGCCACCATCTTCTTCAGCGCCGCATGGCACAGCCGCACCGTCGCCATCACATGCAGCCGGTGCATCTCCTCCTGCTGTGCCAGCTCGGCCTCCCAGAAATACCCAATCGTCCCAAAGCCGGCGTTATTCACCAGCAATCCGAGGTTGGCTCCCGCTGCCAGCCGATCGGCAACCAGCGCCAGTTCGCCCTCATTCGCCAAATCGGCCGCAAGAATTTCAACAGCAATTCCATCCTGCGTCCGCAGCTCCGCTGCCAGCGCCTCGAGCCGATCCCGCCTCCGCGCGATCAGCAGCAAATCGTAATCCGCCGCCAGCTTGCGCGCGAACACCGCCCCAATCCCACTGGACGCCCCCGTGATCACCGCCACTCGTCTTGCCAATCGTTCCTCCGTTCAGGAATACCCGATCTTAATCCCGCAACCCTCCATTTCATCCTTCCTTCCGGGCCTCCCGCCATTTGCCCCGGCCATCTCCGCCCCATACAATCGAACTCGAAGGATTCTCCTCTATGAGCGACCAGCCAGGCAGCAATCCGCAGGCACAGCCCGTGCATCCCGCATGGGCCAAGACCGAGCTCGCGCGCCATCCGCACCGCCCCGATCCGCTCGCCTTCATCGAAGCCATCTTCACCGACTTCTCTGAGATCCACGGCGATCGCGCCTTCAGCGACGATCCCGCGATGTCCTGCACCATGGCTCGCTTCGAGGGTCAGGAAGTCATGGTGATCGCCAACCTCAAAGGCCGTTCCACCAAGGAAAAAGTTCATCGCCGCTTCGGCATGCCCGATCCTGAGGGCTACCGCAAGGCCCTGCGCTGCATGAAGCTGGCCGAGAAATTCAATCGCCCCGTGCTCACCTTCATTGATCTCATGGGCGCCAATCCCGGCCTCGGTGCGGAAGAGCGCGGCCAGGCTGAAGCCATCGCCCGCAACCTGCGCGAAATGTCGCGGCTCCGCATACCCACCATCGCCACCATCACCGGCGAGGGCGGATCGGGCGGCGCGCTGGCCCTGGCCGTAACCGACCGAGTGCTCATGCTGGAGAAGGCCATCTACTCCGTCATTTCGCCGGAAGCCTGCGCCTCCATCATGTGGCGCGACGCGTCGAAGCGTTCAGAAGCTGCCGTGGCGCTAAAGGCGACCGCCGACGACGTGCATGCGCTTGGCTGCGTCGACGATATCGTGCCTGAACCCGACGGTGGCGCGCAAAACGATGCCGCCGCCGCTGCCAATTTGCTGGCCGAAAGGCTCCGCCAGCATCTCAGCGAACTGCAGGCCATGTCCACCGACGAGATGCTGCGCCGCCGCTACGACAAGTTCCGCAATATCGCGCAGTTCTACACTGTCTGAGTGGGAGCAGATATCGAAGTCTCGAATTCAACGGTCCCGCGGAATTCCACCATCCCGACGAATTCCACCCCCAGCGCTCGATTCTCTTTCGGAGCAACCGCGTGAGCTTCTTCAAACGCCTCCGCGCGCTCGGCTGGTTCCTGCTCGCCGCCGCCTGGTTCCTGTTCTCCGACCTGGTCGCCATGCGCGCCGCCAGCGGCCTTACCTTCGGCGATTATTACGAGCCGCTCTACCGCATCTTCCTGCTCTTTCTGCTTATCCTGGGCTACTCGCTCATGAGCCGGCTCGGCCAGAACCGCATCTCTACCCGGAAAAGCCTTGGCCTCGATCCGCGCCCCGGACGTGGCGGCGAATTTGCGCTCGGCGCGGCCCTCGGATGGACTGGCGTCGTCGCCTGCGTGCTGCCCGCCGCCCTCATCGGCGGCCTCGTCTTCACCGTCTTCGGCAACAGCCATCAGTTGTTTGTCGCACTGCTGGATTTAGCCGCCCTCGCCACCGGCACCCTCGCCCTCGAAGTCGCCTTTCGCGGCTTTGCCTTCCAGCGCCTGGTCGAAGCCATGGGTCCGGTCCTGGCAACGTTCTTCCTCTCCGTGATCTTTGCCATCTGGCGCACGCACGCCGCGCCCACCACCACTGCGGCTGTGGTCGTTTCGTTCCTGCTGGGGTGGACGCTCGCCCTCGCCGCTCTGCGCACACGCGCGCTGTGGGTGGGGTGGGGCTTCCACTTCGCCTGGGCCACGGTGATGAGCCTGCTCTTTGGTCTGCCTATGGCAGGCGGCATGAATTATTCGCCGATCTTCGTCACCAACGCTGCCGGTCCCGCCTGGGTTAGCGGAGGCCGCCAGGGTCCGGAGGGCAGCGCCTTCGGCGTGTTCGTAGCATTTCTCCTCGTCATCGCCATGGTGCGCGCCACCAGCGACCTGAAATATAAATTCGGCTATCAGGAGATTGTGCCTGGCGGTATCCCCGTCGACATCGACGCAGCCGCGCGCCGCCAGCACGAAGAAACAATGGCCCACGCCGAGCCAGCCCCACCCGCGTTAGTCCAGATCCTACCCGTGGATTCCGCCATGCCGACCCAGTTCGTGCCGTCGCCAGCCCCGCGCCCCGAACGGCCCGCGGCGGTGCCCGAAGAAGACCCGCCGGGCCCCGAAGCCTCCTGAGCCGCCTCGCCCCGAAAACGGTCAAACCCCAGGCCCCACCACCAGGGTAATGCTGATTGATTCAAAATGACTTATCGATACTCCAGCCCCAACAAAGCTGGCGCGATTGAACGCGCAGCTTGGAATTCTGAAGACCTTCACGGCTCCTTTAGAATCAGCAACTCGTTGATTCTGCCAACGCACAGATGAGCGAGATGTTCCAGATTTGCAGCAGGAGTGCGCCAGTCGTGTTCCCGATTTCAGTGCGGCGACGGACGCTCGATGAGTCCCTCGGCCAGCTATCGCCAACCACGGTCATGACGGTAAATACAAGCGGACATCACGTTATCAATCAACCCGTAGCTGCGAGGCTCGGGTTCACCTGCATACACGCCGCGAAGCTCGCTTCGAGATGTTCCATCAAGCCGCAAACTGAACTCGGTACCACCCAAGCGACCGCTGAGTGAAGCTGCGCATGAATGGCGCACCCAGCCAGTCGACGGCGTTTGTTACGAGCCTGTTCCGGTGGCAGAGTCTTCCCCGCTGGCTATCGCTCGTAGCGCCATTCGCTGATGAAATGGAAGCCGCGCTCGAGGAGCGGGTAATGGCTGGGCGTCGGGGTTCGGGTGAGGGTGAGGACGGCGGGGATGAAGGGTGGGGCGGGTTGGGCGGGCTTGTGTTTGGGGTCAAGTTTGGGTGGGTCGGGTGGAACCGAGGTGAGAACGAGGTGGTTGGGGTCGGAGAGTTGCCAGGCGTAATTGGTGGGGGCGCTGATGAAGTAGCAGCTGATGCGGACGGTGTGCTTCCTGGGGTCGAGATTGACCCCGGAGAGCCAGAGCTCGCCATTGGTGGAGCGGGTGTAGGCGCGGCTGGAGGGGGCGACGTAGAGGTCTGTGATGGGAAGGCCTTCGGGGTCGATGAAGGCGCCGGAGGCTCGGTGGGTGGCGTCGAGATGCCAGGCGCCGACCAGAGGGGGTGGCGTGCGGAGCGCGACTTGTTGGTGGTGCCAGCCGATGGTTATGAAGATGGGTCGGACGACGAGGAAGGCGGCGGCGAAGACAATCTCGGTGACGAGGATGGCGATGCGCCCCGCGCGGCGGCTGGCGGGGGGAACCCAGGCGGCGGTGGGCGCGGCGGGTTTGTGGCTCCAGAAGAAGCGGCAAAGGGAGAGGGCGTCGGGCAGGGCGAGGAAGATGCAGCCGAGGAGCAGGTTGACGGCGAAGAGCTTGACGGGGACGTCGTAGCAGAAGTTGTAGAGGACCACGTTGCTGACCACGAAGGTGGAGAAGAGGGCGCCGGCGAGCGAGGTGCGGCGATAGAAAAGGAGGATGCCGCCGAGGACCTCGGCTGAGCCGCAGATGATCTCGTAGACGGGGTTGAGGCCG
>DATHQV010000144.1:0-6382 GCA_035482355.1 Acidobacteriaceae bacterium
GCCTGCGCCGCCAGTTGCTCGAAGGCCTCGACCAAAAAGAACTCATCGTCGAAGATTATGTCCCGAACATCCTGAGCGCCATGCTCGACGAGTTTGCCGGCGAGCGCGTCCATCCCGAGCAGTGGGACATTAAGGGGCTCAACGGCAAGCTGACCGCGCACTTCGGCTTCGACCTCACCACCGAAGGGGTAGACACCACGCAGCTCACCCGCCACGAACTGGGCGAGGCCATCTTCGACCGCCTGAAGGCGAAGTACGAAGGCAAAGAGCAGTTGATCGGCGAACCGGCCATGCGCTACCACGAGCGCATGATCATGCTCAGCGTGATCGACGGCCTGTGGAAGGATCACCTGCTCAACATGGATCACCTGAAGGAAGGCATCGGCCTGCGCGGCTATGCGCAGCAGGATCCGCTGGTGGCCTACAAGAAGGAGTCCTTCGACATGTTTGAGGGCATGATGACGCGCTTCCAGGAAGACACGGTGCGCTTCCTTTTCCTCATGAAGATTGTTGGCCCCGACGGCCAACCGGTAGAGATCGCCCCGCGTCCGCGCCCGGCCATTCCCGCCGCGCCGCCTGTGCCTTCAGCAGACGGTGCGTTGGGCAACGGACATCTCTCGCCGTCCGCGCCGCCTCCCATTCCTATCCCAACGCGCGCGCCCTCTACCACCATCGATGAGCTGGAGCGTGAGTTCGAACGGAAGAAGAAGCGCGAGCTGGAACATGCGCGCATGGCTGGCTCCGGTGACGCATCCACTCCGGCCCAGCGCCGCACAGGCGAAAAGGTAGGACGCAACGACCCTTGTCCCTGCGGCTCCGGCAAGAAATATAAAAAGTGCCACGGAGCAACGGAAGCCTGATTCGCTGGCGGGTTAGAAAAATAGAGGGTGCAGGAAAGCTTTCCCGCACCCTCTATTTCTTAGTTGGAGTTACTCGACTGCGTGCTGATCACCGTAACGCTGTCGGATCCAAAGTTCGCTACATAAAGCAGGTGTCGCTGCGTATCGATTGCGGAGGTGCTTGGGTTCGTTCCGGTGGGAACCGTATCCCCGGTGAGCCGGTTGGTGACTCCGTTGACGATCTGCACTTCGTTCAGATTGAAGTTGTTTACGTAGACGCGCCGCGTCGCTGGATCGGGCGCTACGTCCGAGGGCTCGCCGGGAATGTTGATCGAGGTCACGACCGTATTGTTCGCGCCGTTGATCACTCCAATGGAGCCGGCCGTGTCGCCGGTATTGTTCGCGTTGCTCGCGTAGATCAGGTTATGCGCAGCATCGACCCCAACATACAGAGTGTTTGCGCTGCCCGGAATATTGATGTTCGTGACCACCTGATTGGTGTTGCCGTCAATCACCGTCAGAATCGCCGCATCCGGGTCGCCCGTGGATACGTAGATCTTGTTGGTCGCCGGATTCACGGCCAGCTCCTGCGCGGAAAGAACGCTAATCGACGCAGTCACTGCATTCGTCGCGCCGTCGATTACATAAACGGTGTTCCCGAAGTTTGACCCGTAGATGGTGTTTGTCACAGGATTAAGTGCGAGCCACGCTACCTGCAGGCTGGGGATGGTAGCCACCAGATGCCCGTTCTTCGTGTTCACTACGTACACGTCGCCCGTGTAACTATCAGCAACGTAGAGCCGCGACGTTTTAGGATTTACGGCCACGCTCTCCGCATCCTGCCCGACGGAGATGGTTCCGACAATCGTGTTGGTGGTTTCGCTGATTACATCCACCGTACCCTGGCCATTGATAGCGACGTACGCGAGGCCGGCATTGGAGTCGATGGCGATGCCGCCGGGGTTCGAAGTGGTGGGGATGGTGGCGACGACGGTTTGCGCATTTGTTGAAGCCGCGCCAAGCGTCAGAAGGCAAAGAATTGCAGATGCCAGGGAGAATTTCCCTGCACAGTGGGAAAAGGTTTGCATGGTAGACACCTCAGAGTTACAAGCGGCGTGCGGACGATCGTAGATACTTAGAGCCACCCCATCTCAGCCTAGTTGCTCCCAACCGGCTTTCTCATCAGCAGAAAGAAATCCCGCACTGCGATTCAACGAGTTACTCGCGTCCGTGTGCGTGAAGGTGTTTGATGCACTTTTGAAAGTGTCACACCCACCCAGACACAGAAATCCTCGTGCGGCCTACGATCCACGCATGATGCGAACTCAACACCTCGTAGCTTCCATCCTTCTGGGCTGCGTAGTTTCCCTTCACGCGCAGACCGCGCCGCAACCGCAAACCCCACGGCCGAATCCGAAATCCGACTGGTGGATGGTGGAGAGCATCGAGCCGGGCACATCGATCTCCATCCAGGCAGACGGCCGCTGGCATCATTGCGTCTTCGACCGCGCCGCTGACGAGTACGTCGAGTGTTCGCCCCGCTCCTCGACTCGGCCCACGCCGACGGGCACGCTGGATTATCGCCGCACGAAGGTCACGAAAGTCCGTGTTGAGAGGACCATCGATGCGAGTGCACCCCTTGGCGCGCTGATTGGCGCGGGTATAGGTGTCGGTGTTGGAGCCATTCGCGGCGGCAACGGGGACACCACCCTCTCCGGCGAACTGATGATCGGCGCGGGGCTCGGCGCGCTGTTCGGCGGCGTCACCGGTCACGTCTTCCCCTTCAGGCACAGCGTGGTCGTCTACCAGCAGCCATAAGCCGGGAGTCATCCCTCAGGGACGCGGTAACGCAGTCGCCTGCCTCAACCACTCCAGATACGCCGCGCTTGCCGACTCCGTCGTCAGCACCACAAACTCCGGCACCTCGTAGGAATGAGCCGCGCGCAGAGCCGCTTCCACGCTCTCAACGCGCGCCGTCGTGGTCTTGATCAGCAGCAGCAGTTCGTCCGCCGACTCCACCGCGCCCTGCCATCGGTAGATGGACGTGAGGCCAGGCACCAGATTCACACAAGCGGCCAGGCCGCCCTCCACCAACACGTGCGCCAGCCGCTCGGCTTCTTCGCGCGAGCCGGCCGTCGTGAGCACAATCCGGACATCGGAGGCGGGTACAATCATCGGTGCGGACGGAGTCGATACTGGCTGCATCATAAGTCCAGAAACCCAAAAAGGGGAATCAGCATGACTGCCGAAATCAAATTCGGGACATCCGGGTGGCGCGCGATTGTCGCGGAAGAATTCACCCTGGCCAACATCCGGCGCGCCGTCGCCGGCATCGCGCAGTACGTCGCATCGCAGTCCGCACCGAAGACCGTCCTCGTAGGGCGCGATCCCCGTTTCCTGGGCGAGACCTTCGTCGCGGAGGCGGCCCGCGTGCTCGCCGCCCATGGCGTCACGCCGCTTATCATTCCCGATCCCGCGCCTACCCCCGCCATCGCCTACGCCGTGCGCGAGTACAAAACCGGCGGCTCCATCAACTTCACCGCCTCGCACAATCCGCCGGAGTACAACGGCATCAAGTACTCCACGCCCGATGGCGCGCCCGCCCTGCCCGAAGCCACCAGCAAGATTGAGGCGAATATCCGCGCTCTCGGCGACGACGCTCAGTTGCCAGCCCCCGATTCAGGACAGAAATTCGAGCAATTCGACGTCAAGCCCGACTACCTGAAGCGCCTGGCCGAACTGGTCGACCTGCCCGCCATCAAAAAATCCGGACTCAAAGTCGTCTTCGATCCCTTCTGGGGCGCCGCCCGCGGCTATAGCTGCCACATCCTGCGCGAGCATGGCGTGGAAACCAACACCGTCCACGATTACCGCGACGTCCTCTTCGGCGGCCACGCGCCTGAGCCCGACGACCATCTGCTCGGCGACTGCAAGAAGAAGATGAAGGAAACCGGCGCGGCCATCGGCATTGCCACCGACGGCGATGCCGACCGCTTCGGCATTGTCGACGCCGACGGCACTTTCATCCAGCCCAATTACCTCATTGCCCTCCTCTTTGACTACCTCGTCGAGACGCGCGGCTGGAGGAACGGCGTCGCCAAATCCGTCGCGACCACCAACCTGATCAATGCGCTCGCCGACCACTACGGCATTCCCCTCTACGAGACGCCGGTCGGCTTCAAATACATCGGCGAGCTCATCATCGCGGACAAAATCGCCATCGGGGGCGAAGAAAGCGCCGGTCTCACCATCCGCGGCCACGTTCCGGAGAAGGATGGCGTGATCGCCGGCCTGCTCGCAGCCGAGATGGTTGCGGTCCGCGGCAAGAGTCTGGGCGAGCAATTGCGCCAGCTATTTGTCAGGGTTGGTTCCTTCTACCCGATTCGTGAGAATTTCCGCTTGACTCCTGAGGTCAAAGGAAAGTTCACTGAGAAGGTAAAGAAAGATCCTACCGATCTTGCCGGACGCAAAGTGAAGCAGGTGGTCCGGACCGATGGCTTGAAGCTCATTTTGGACGACGGGTCGTGGGTGTGCTACCGGCTTAGTGGTACCGAGCCGGTTGTTCGTGTCTATTCCGAGGCTCGCAAAGAAAGCGACAGTGCCCCTCTGAGCGAAGCCGCGAAGGCTTGGGTAATGGCGTAGAGCTCGGTGATCGAAAGCAGAAATCGAGGAGATTTTGAGCAGTCCCGAACAGAAACCCGGTCCCCCCAAAGTGGTCATCGCCGGCGCCGGGTTCGTCTACCGCATGCGCCGCCGCATCGCCACGGCCATGGTAGTGGCAGCCGCGCTCTTTTTCGGTTACCACGCATTTTTTGGCGAGAACGGCGTCAACATGTACTCGCAGAAGCGCGTCGAAGGCCGGGCCATCGAAAAGCGCATCGCCGAACTCCAGCAGCAGAACCTGCGCCTTGAGCAGCAGGTGAGGGAACTGAAGTCCGATCCTGACGCTATTGAGCATGAGGCGCGGGAGCGCCTGCACTACGCGCGCCCCGGCGAGGTCATCTGGACCGAGGACGATCCCCTTCAGCCCATCCGGAAATAGCCCGCCTCGAAGATTTCTCCAGCATCAGGTGCGACTTTATCCCCACCCCCCGCATTTAAACTGAAGAGACCAGTATGGATAAATTCGTCATTCGCGGCGGCAATCCCCTTATCGGCACCGTACGTGTCAGTGGTTCAAAAAACTCAGCTCTGCCGTGCATGGCGGCGGCCATTCTCACCGAAGACGAGGTGGTGCTCGAGAACATCCCGCAGGTGCGCGACATCGAGACGGAGCGCAGGCTGCTCGTCTCCATGGGCGCCGAAGTGGAGCTGGGGTACGGCCGCGCGCAGCATCGCACCACCATCAGCTGCCGCGTGCTCTCCGACCCCACGGCGAAGTACGAAATTGTGAAGACTATGCGCGCCTCGTCGCTGGTGCTCGGCCCGCTGGTGGCGCGCATGGGCATTGCGCGCGTCTCCATGCCCGGCGGCTGCGCCATCGGCGCGCGGCCCATCGATCTGCACATCAAGGGCCTTGAAACCATGGGCGCGCAAATCAGCTACGAGCACGGTTACATTGAGGCCCGTGCCGATCGCCTGAAGGGCGCCAACATTCTCTTCGACAAAATCACCGTCACCGGTACAGAAGACCTGCTGATGGCCGCAGTGCTGGCCGACGGGGAAACCGTGATGGAGAATTGCGCGCGCGAGCCTGAGGTCACCGACCTGGCCGCGCTGCTCACCGCCATGGGCGCGCATATTGAGGGCGCCGGTACTCCGACCATCCGCGTGAAGGGCGTCAGTAAACTCCACGGCGCGAAGCACCGCATTAACCCCGACCGCATTGAGGCTGGGACGTTTCTGGTGGCCGGCGCCATCACTGGCGGCGATCTCTGCGTGAGCCACTGCAACCCCGCGCACCTTACCTCCATCATCGGCAAGCTGCAGGAGTGCGGCGCGCGCGTGGAAATCCTGGGCCGCGACCAGATTCGCGTCCGCAGCGAAGGTGCGCTCAAATCCGCCGACATCTCCACCGAAGAGTATCCCGGCTTTCCCACCGACATGCAGGCCCAGTACATGGCCCTCGCCACGCAGGCCGAGGGCGCGACGCTGGTGAAGGAAAATATCTTCGAGAACCGCTTTATGCACGTGCAGGAGCTGGTGCGCATGGGCGCCAACATCCGCGTCGACGGCCGCACCGCTACCGTCCGCGGACCCACTCCGCTCTCCGCCGCCGCCGTCATGTGCTCTGACCTCCGCGCCTCCGCTTCGCTGGTGCTGGCCGCCCTGGTGGCCGACGGCGAATCCATTCTCGACCGCGTCTACAACATCGACCGTGGCTATGAACACATCGAAGAAAAGCTGCGCGGCGTGGGAGCGCTCATCCGCCGCATGGGCAGCGTCTTTGGAGAAAAGCGCGAGCCGGAGCCCTCCGCGGTCAGCTAGCCTGAAAGAATCCGTCCGGCCTCCGCTGCATCCAACGCGGCAGAGGTGACCCTTTCATGGCCAACGCTGAAGACCGGGCCCTGCGCGCGCAACTGGTGGAATTCCTGCGCGGCGCC
>DATHQV010000145.1:0-11746 GCA_035482355.1 Acidobacteriaceae bacterium
AAGATTCCCCACGACATCAAGATGGTGAAGGAAGATGCGGCGCCTCCGCCGTCCGGCTTTGGCGTTGCTGGTATGGACGGCTCCGGTTCTGCTGGAGGCGTAATGGGCGGTATCCTGGGTGGTCTGGGCACGGGTCCTGCGCCTAAAGTCCAGCCGGCTGCGCCCAAAAAGATCAGCGTTTCTGCCGGCGTCATGGCTGGCAGCCGCATCGGCGGCGAGAACCCGACCTATCCCGCCATCGCCAAAGCAGCAAGAATTCAGGGAACTGTCGTTCTTCAGGCAACGATTTCCAAGAATGGAACAATCGAAAACCTGCGGGTCATTAGCGGTCCTCCCATGCTTCAGGCGGCCGCTCAGGAAGCCGTCCGCGGTTGGCGGTATAAACCATATCTCCTCAACGGCGAGCCTGTGGAAGTCGAGACGCAGGTCAATGTAATCTTCTCGCTCGGCAGCTGATTTTAGGCCGCTCCGCCTGTCCTCGCCGGACGCAGAGCGGCTTCGTTAACGCTTTTTCCGGCCTCCCGTCTTCAACTTTGCGGTGGGGTATTCCGTCAGCGCTTTTTGGCCCTTGAATGCACCAAATGCCTCAGGAGGAAAGATTCAGTGATTCTCGCTCAGATCCACCATCTCATCGCTACCCCGACGTCTCTCGGTTTCTTTCAGGAGACCACCCAGACCGTCGGATTCAGCCCCATCGACCTCTGGACCAACATGGGCTGGCTCGCCCGTGGCGTCTGTTTTGTCCTGTTCATCATGTCGATCTGGTCCCTCGCCGTCATGATTGACCGCTACCTCTATTTCAACGCTGCCCGCAAACAGTCGCGCGAGTTTGCTCCCCGCGTTGCCGGCGCCCTCAAAGAGGGCAAGCTGGACGAGGCCGTCAAGGTCGCCGACCGCAACAAGAAGTCGCACCTTGCCGAAGTCGTCACGGCCGGCCTTCAGGAGTTCCGCAACTATGGCGGCGGCGCCGGCGTCAGCGTCGAGCAGATTGAGTCCTCCAAGCGCGCCCTTGAGCGGGCTGAAGCCATCGTCCACGCGAAACTGAAGCGCGGCCTCGGCTCCCTCGCCACCATCGGTTCCACAGCACCGTTCGTCGGCCTGTTCGGGACCGTCGCCGGCATTCTCAAGGCCTTCCAGGAAATCGCTACTCAGAAAACTCCCGGCATCGGCGCTGTCGCCGGCGGTATTTCTGAAGCGCTGGTCACCACGGCCTTCGGACTCTTCGTGGCTATCCCGGCGGTGTGGCTCTTTAACTACTTCACCAACCGCGTGGAAGCCTTCGACGTCGAGATGGATAACTCCTCCAGCGAACTCATCGATTACTTCATCAAGCAGAGTAATCGCCGGTAAGCGCGAGGACCCTCATCCGCCCCCTGGGCGGCCTGAGGTTAAGCTGGGTCCCCGCTGCGTCAGTCCATTGCGCAACGGGGTGATGAAAAGCGAGCATCTTCTGAACGGGAGCCGGGCTTCGGCCCTGGCTCCCGCCTCCTGATCGCCGCCCGCCCATCAGAAAAACCGATCGACGGAGCTACGCACATGGCAATCGCAGTACGGAACGAAGGCAGCAAGGTTAACGCCAATATCAACGTCACCCCGATGGTCGATGTCATGCTGGTGCTGCTGATCATCTTCATCGTCATCACTCCCATGCTCCAAAATAAGGTGAACGTCGACCTGGCCAACAGCACTACGGCCACGCCCATGGACGACGCAAACAAAGAAGACGCCGTCGTCGTCGCCATTACCCGCGACAGCCGCATCTACCTCGGCCAGAACCAAACGACCCTCTCCACCCTTGGATCTCAGGTCTCCGACGACCTCTCCAAGCAGACCAGCAAAATTGTCTATTTCCGCGCCGATTCCCGCGCCCATTACGGAACCGTGATGGATGCCATTGATGCAGTCCGTACCGCCGGCGTTGAAGAAGTCGGCATGCTGACGCAGCAACAGCAGGCGCCCACTGCCCCAACCACCAAGACCCCCGCCGCGGGCGGCGAGTAAAGCAGGAAACGAGGAACTGAACTATGTCAATGAGCACAGGTGGTAGCGGCGCCCTGAATGCCGAGCCGAACGTGACTCCACTGATCGACGTGCTGCTGGTGCTCCTGATCATCTTCATGGTCATCGTGCCGGTCACCCCTCGCGGGCTTGATGCCCTGGTCCCGCAGCCTCCCAAGAATCCCAACCAGCAGCAGCCCAACGATCGCACCATCGTCGTCCAGATCGAGCCAGGCGCCAACGGGATTCCCAATTACAAAATCAACGACAAGGAATTCCCGAAGAGTGGTCTCGAGACGGAACTCAACGAGATCTATTCCACTCGCGCTGAGAAAGTTATGTTCGTCAAGGGCGATGCCAACGTCGATTTCCAGGACGTAGCTGCTGTCATCGATATCGGCCATGCCGTCGGCGTCGATCACATCGGTCTCATCACCCCCAAAATCGAGGCGGGCCAGTAAGCGATTCTGTCTGTACATGATTCGTTTTCCGGGAAAGGAGGGCAGTCCCATGGCGATGCAACTCGGCGGTTCCCGCAGTCTCAACGCAGAACCCAACGTCACCCCCCTCATCGACGTTTTGCTGGTCCTGCTCATCATCTTCATGGTGATTGTCCCGGTCACGCCTAAGGGACTCGCTGCCATGGTCCCGCAGACGCCTCGCCCCGGCCAGCCCGCTCCCGATGCCACTATCGTTGTGCAGATTCTCGCGGGCGCGAATGGCGCTCCCGTCTACCGCATCAACGACGAAAACATCGCGAACGCCGCCCAGCTCCAGAGCGAACTCAACCGCATCTACGCCATCCGCGCTGAAAAGGTTATGTTCGTCAAGGGCGACCCCGGCCTCACCTTCGAGTCCATCGCAGAAGCCATCGACATCGGCCACGCGGTGGGCGTCGACCACATCGGAATCCTTACTCCGCAGGTCAATCATGGCTCATAATGCCTGCCCGCTCCGCAGCCCGGATTTCGGCGTTCCTTCGCTGCACTCCCGTCATCTTGCCGAAAGCTGCGAACCGATTACAATCACTCTCACGAACTCTTTTTGTTCTTGTTTTTTTTGAGGCTCCTGGCGAGCTGAAGGAGAAGATAGATACCATGAACCGAATCGCACGTTTACCGGTGCTGGCCGTCGCCACGATCGCTCTCGTGGCCTCCGCAACCGGATGCAAACGCCTGGAAGCCCGCGATCAGCTCAATAAGGGAGTGCAGGCCTACAAGCAGGCCAGGTACGAAGAGGCCATCACCCACTTTCAGAAAGCCGTCAATCTCGATCCTACCTATCCGATGACCCGGCTCTACCTGGCAACCGCTTACGCCAACGAAGTGGTTCCTCAGCTCGACTCTCCCGAGAATCTTGCCACTGCCAATAAGGCCATCAACGGCTTCCTCGATGTCCTCAAAGAGCATCCCGACGACATCACCAGCATGAAGCAGATCGCTGCTCTGAATTTCGACCTGAACAAATTTGACGACGCGAAGCAGTGGCAGAAGAAGGTCCTGCAGGCAAGCCCCAAAGACGCCGAAGCCGCCTACACCATCGGCGTCATCGACTGGACCCTTGCTTATAAGAACGCGGTCAAATCGCTCGGCAGCGTGAACCTGCAGGACGACGGACAGGGCAACCCTAAAATGGCCAAAAATGTCTGCAAGGAGATCCAGGGCGAGAACGGCGACCTCGTCACCGAAGGCACCCAATATCTCCAGCAGGCCGTCGACGACCGGCCCAACTACGACGACGCCATGCAGTATCTCAACCTCATGGCCCGCCGCAAGGCCGACCTCGACTGCGGCAACGATGCCGCCCGCAAGGCCGATCTCGCCGTCGCCCAGGACTGGGTCCACAAAGCCATGGGCGCTCGCAAGGCCAACGAAGAGAAAGCCAACGAGAAGGTCAACGGCGTAGTCATGCAGTAACTCAAATCCTTCACCACCGCCAAAGCCCTCGCCAACGCGAGGGCTTTCGCTTTGCACTTGATTTTGAACTTGGACCTGTCTTTGCTTGCTACTCCCTACACCCTATCCCCTACACCCTATCCCCTACACCCTGTCCCCTACACCCTGTCCCCTACACCCTGTCCCCTACACCCTATCCCCTACACCCTATCCCCTACACCCTATCCCCTACACCCTATCCCCTACGCCCTATCCCCTACCCCCTCGTCCCTGGTACCCTGTATTCCGTGCGCAAAGTTCTCATCGCCAATCGCGGAGAAATTGCCCTCCGCCTTATCCGCGCCTGTCGCGAACTCGGCCTGCCCACCGTTGCCGTCTTCTCTGACGCTGACCGCGCCGGCCTCCACGTCCTCGCTGCAGACGAGGCCTTCCGCCTCGGGCCCGCACCCGCCACAGAATCCTATCTCCGCGGCGACCTCATCCTCGACATCGCGCGCCGCACCGGCGCCGACGCCATCCATCCCGGCTATGGGTTCCTCTCTGAGAATGCCGCCTTCGCCGAGTCCTGCGAGCACGCCGGCATCAAATTCATCGGCCCGCCGGCATCGGCCATGCGCGCCCTCGGCTCCAAGACGCGTGCCCGCCAGGCCGCCGACCAGGCTGGCATGCCCCGCACTCCAGGTTCCGTCCACGGCCTCGCCTCGCTCGACGAAGCCCTCACCGTCGCCGCAAACATCGGTTACCCCGTCATGCTTAAAGCGGCCGCTGGCGGAGGCGGCAAGGGCATGCGCGCCATCACCAGCCCCGCCGACTTGCCCTCGGCCTTCACCTCCGCGCAAAGTGAAGCGGAGCGCGCCTTCGGCTCCGGCGAGGTCTATCTCGAAAAGCTGATCGAGCGTCCCCGCCACATCGAAATCCAAATCCTCGCCGACGAGCATGGCCACTGCGTCTACCTCGGCGAACGCGAATGTTCCGTTCAGCGCCGCCATCAAAAGGTGATTGAAGAAGCGCCCTCCGCCGTCGTCGGCCCCGATCTCCGCCAGCGCATGGGCGAAGCCGCCGTTCGCCTGGCTCTTGCTGCGGGATACACCAACGCCGGCACGATCGAATTCCTCGTCGATCCCGACCAAAACTTCTATTTCCTCGAGATGAACACCCGTCTCCAGGTCGAACACCCCGTCACCGAACTGGTCACCGGCTACGACCTCGTCCACCTGCAAATCCGCATCGCCCAGGGCGCACCGCTGCCCTTCGCGCAACAGGATGTTCACCTGCGCGGCCACGCAATCGAGTGCCGCGTCTACGCCGAAGATCCCGACAACGCCTTCATGCCATCTCCCGGCCGCATCACCCGCCTCCTCCAGCCCGGCGGTCCCGGCATCCGCGAAGACTGCGGCATCTACGAGGGCTGGGTCGTCCCCATGGACTACGACCCCATGCTCTCCAAGCTCATCGCGTTTGCCCCCACTCGCGAACTCGCCATCGCTCGCCTCCTCCGCGCACTCGACGAATACGTCATCGGAGGCATCCGCACCAATCTCGGCCTCTTCCGCCGCATCCTCCGCGATCCTGACTTCCAGACCGCCCGCATCGACACCGGCTACCTCGACCGCCTTCTTGCTTCTGGCTTGTCATCCCGACCGGAGTTCTCGCAAAGCGAGAACGGAGCGGAGGGATCTGCTGTCCCCATCATCGCCACCGCGGCAGCCGCCATCTTCGAAGCCACTCGCCCAACTCCCGTCACCCCAACAGCCCCTCCCGCCAACGCCTGGAAGTCCGCCGCCCGCACCGAAGCCGTACGTGACTTCAACGGAAAGGCGCGCTCATGAAATTTGACCTGGAAATCGACGGCCAAACCCGCAAGGTCGATATCTCCCCATCCGCAACATCCGGCCAGTGGCAAATGCAGATCGACGGCGAGCCCGTGGAAGCTGACGCCTGCCTTCTCCGCCCTGGCGTGCTCTCCCTGCTCGTCCACGGCCAGTCCCATCGCGTCGTCCTCGACGCTGACCTCGCGAACGCATCCGCCAATGGCGACTCCGCCGATCCGGCGCTCCATCTGGGCGCACACCGCATCGAGTGGCGTGCAGAAGATCCCCGCTCCTTCCGCCGCCGCCGCCGTCATGCAGGAACCGATGGCCCTATCACCCTCAAGGCCTCCATGCCCGGTCGCGTCGTCCGCATCCTCGTCGCCAAAGGAGACACGGTCGCCGCCCATCAGAGCGTGCTCGTCCTCGAAGCCATGAAAATGCAAAACGAGTTAAAGTCCCCCAAAGAAGGCCGCGTCATCGACCTTCGCGTAGCGCCCGGCGACACAGTCTCCAGCGGCCAACCGCTCGCCATCGTCGAATAAGTTTTGCCGCGACCGCAGCCACCAGCAACTAGCTGTCTTCCTACTCCCTACACCCTATTCCCTACACCCTGCTTCACTGCTGCTGCTGCTGCGTCTGCTGGATCAGCAACAACGGCTCCGCCGGCGGCGGCGGTGCCTGCGCCTTCTCCACCAGCATCGACCAGTCCTCCGGAATCGGCAGTTCCCGATCCAGGTCCGGCGCCTTATCGGACGCGGTCACCTGCACCGCTACAAACAACTCGCTTTCGGTCCGTCCGCGAAACAGTCCCCGCGTCGGCGGCACATCCGCATAATCCCTTCCCAGCGCCGTGCGAATATGCCTGTCCCGCGCAACCAGCGCATTCGTCGGATCGAACCCCACCCACCCCAGCGCCGGCAAAAACGCCTCGACCCACGCATGCGTCGCGTCTGACGTGGAGCGGTCGTGATCCTCGCTGCCGTGATACAAATACCCGCTGATGTAACGGCACGGAATCCCTACGTGCCGCACCAGCGCGATCATAATGTGCGCCAAATCCTGGCAAACCCCACGTCGCGTCCGCAGCGCCTCGTCAATCGGCGAATCCACACGCGTCGTTTGCTTCTCGTAGCTGAACCCTTCGTACAGCCGCTGATTAAGCTCGTGCAGCAATTGCAATGGATCGTCCCGCCGCACTACGTCCAACTCCTTCGCCAGTTGCAGCAGCTCCTGCGTCGGCTGCGCGAACTCGCTCGGCAGCAGCATCTCCCAGTAGTCGCCCTCCGCAACCAGCGCATCCAGTTCCTGCCATGCGCCCGCGCCCAGCGCTCCCGGAATCGTCGCCAGCGGCTGGTGCTCCACCACCGACTCCGCCACAATCACCAGTTGCCCATGCCGCCCCGGAATATCAAAGTGATGAATGTGATTGCCCAGATGATCGCGATACGTGAACACCCGGCACCGTGGGCTCACTGACAGCGAGAACGTCAGGCACCGTTGATTGCTGTCGCTTCGCGGGTGCATTCGCACTTCCATCATGCTCTCGCTCACCGATTTGCCGTACACGAACTTTGTCAAATGCCGCACGAAATAGAAATGCATCGCATCCCCTTAGACCGCCAGCGCCGTCTCCACCGAATACTGGATGTACACCGCGTAAATCAAATTGTGAATCTCCCGGCACTGCTGCAAAATCTGCCGCAGATACTTCACGGGATCCTGCGCCAGAATCTCCCCAATCTGCGCATACGCCAGCAGCGACTTCAGCCTTCCCGCCACCCGCATCAGATCGCCCCCATGCTGGGTCCGCGTCTGCGCCTGTATTGCCTCCAGCGACTGATGCAGCGCGTCAACCGCATAACGCACCGAGTGGGGAAACTCCGGATCCAGCAGCAGGAACTGCAAAATCCGTTCGTGTGTCAGCTCCGCCGTGTGCACCCGGCAAAATGCCTCGAACGCCGTGCAAATGCGCAACAAGCCAATCCACTCCAAATACTCGCCCGCATCGCTGGTGTCCTCGCCGCGAAACACTTCCCGCTCGTACAAATCCAGCAGTGTCGTAATCGACCACGCCCGCTCCAGACACCGTCCCACCTGCAGGAACCGCCATCCCTCGCCGTGACTCAGCGTCGTATCCGTTACCCCCTGGAACAAATGCACGCCGTCAATAATCGTCGGCAAAAATTCTGCGAGGTTCCGTTCGCTGGGCTGCGCTGTCCTCAACCGGCTGATTTCGTGAAACAACCCATTCAGCCGCTGCCACTGCTCCGTGCTGATCTCGTCGCGAATCTGCCGCGCATTTTCGCGTGCCCCAAAAATGCATGCGGTTATCGATGTGGCCCGCGTCGTATCGAAACACAGCGCGTGCACCAGCGCGGTGACGCCAACCCACTTTGCTGGCTCACCCGGCGCCCCGGTTCCCTCATCCATCCACGTGCTCTGTGGCGTGCCGACTGCAGCCAACACCCGCTGCCACCGCCCCTCCGCGCTCATCCGCGAGCGGTCCAGCATCAGCCCCATGTTGATGTCGATCAGCCGCGCAGTATGCTCCGCCCGCTCCAAATAGCGGCTCGTCCAGTACAAACTGTCAGCAACCCGCGAAAGCATTCTCGATTAGCTCCTCATAGCTTTTTTGCTGACCGCTTTTTCGCTGACCGCCCCACCGCTGACCGTTTCATCGCTGACCGTTTTACCGCTGCCCCTAGCTTCCCAACACCCACGTATCCTTACTCCCGCCCCCCTGCGACGAATTCACCACCAGCGACCCCTGCCGCAACGCCACCCGCGTCAGACCGCCCGGCACAATCGTCACCTTGTCCCCAAACAAAATGTAAGGGCGCAAATCCACATGCCGTGGCCCAATCGAGCCATCCTCCAGCAGACAGGGCGCGCGTGAAAAACTCAGCGTCGGCTGCGCAATATAATTTCGCGGGTCCGCATCGATCCTCCGCCGAAATTCCTCCCGCTCCGCCGCCGAGCTCTGCGGTCCCACCAGCATCCCGTAGCCGCCGCTCTCGCCCACCGCCTTCACCACCAGCTTCTCCAGATTGTCCTTCACGTATTCGCGCTGCTTCGCATCGGTCAGCAGATATGTCTCCACATTGTTCAGAATTGGATCCTCGCCGAGGTAGTACTTAATGATCGCCGGCACATACGCATAGATGGCCTTATCATCCGCAACCCCGGTTCCAAACGCATTCGCCAGCGTCACATTCCCGGCGCGATACGCGTTGAATAACCCCGAAGCCCCCAAAATTGAATCCGCGCGAAACGCCAGTGGGTCGATAAAGTCGTCATCCACGCGCCGATAAATCACATCCACGCGCTTCAATCCCGCCGTCGTCCGCATGTACACCACGTTGTCGTGGATCGCCAGGTCACGGCCCTCCACCAGTTCCAGGCCCATCTGCCGCGCCAGCCACGTGTGCTCGAAATATGCAGAGTTGTAAACGCCCGGCGTCAGCACCACAATCGTCGGCTCCGGCCGCCCCTCCGGCGCCAGCGAACGCAGCGTCGCCAGCAGCGCCTGCGGATAATGATCAATCGGACGCACCCCGTAGTCCCGGAACAAACTCGGCAGCGTCCGCTTCATAATCCGCCGGTTCGTCAGCATGTAGCTCACGCCCGACGGCACCCGTAAATTGTCTTCCAGCACCACGAACTCGCCGTTATTCAGCCGCAGCAAATCCGATCCGGCAATCGCCACATACACATTGCGCGGAACCCGCAGCCCTCGCATCTGCCGCCGGAACTGCACGCAGCTATACACCACCTCGCGCGGCACAACCCCCTGCGCCAGAATCTTCTGTTCGTTGTACACATCGTGCAGAAAAAGATTCAGTGCCGTAATCCGCTGGGTCAGCCCGCGCTCAATCCGCGCCCACTCCTCCCCGGTCACCAGCCGCGGAATCAGGTCGTACGGAAATATCCGCTCCGTCCCCTCCTCACGTCCATAAACCGTGAATGTGATCCCCTGCATCAGGAACGATGCGTCGGCCGACTTCTTCCTTCGCCGGATTTCTTCCGGGGGCAGCGTCGTTAATTCGTTAAACAGTGCCTCGTAATGCGGGCGAAGCGCCCCGGCCCCGTCGAACATCTCGTCGTAGGCGGCGTCCATAGCGTAGTCGCGGAGCAGCGGATGCTCGTGCGCGCCCCGTACAGGCGAAGTCGTCATAACAGTCCGTTTGTCGGATGCCGGATTTTGCTTCTTGGTCGGCCGTTTCGGACAGGGAAACGCGTACGACGCCTCAGACGAGGAAACGTACCTTCTTGTATCACGCTTCAATGGCAGCGGCCAACAGCCACACCCTGCCCGCTACACCCGGTCTTTCCGTTCCAGCGCCAGCGGATGCCGCGCCTCATACAACCCCACCGCACTCCCACCCGGCAGCGAAAAATGCGTGAACGTTCCCCACCGTGCCGTCTGCACCGCACCGCAACGAACGCCCCTTGCCGCCAGATTCGCTATCTCCGCCTGCAAATCGTCACACAGAAGATACAGCTCCTGACGATCGCTCCCTTCCGCCGGATGCACCGCCACCTCCGCCGGCGGCAGCGCAAAGATCAGCCACTCATGCCCCGCATCCACCCACGTCAACCCCAGTACATCCCGCAGAAACGCCCGATCCCCCTCCGCATCCGCCGAATGCAAAATCAAATGCGCCCCAAAAATCATCGGCCCTCTTCTCCGCCAGGTAGCGTTCGAGAGTTAGCTCCCAGCACCCGGTGTTTCTCATCGCTGAACTCTGTCTTTCTGCACCCTATTCCCTATCCCCTACACCCCGCCCCCGCACCACCACCCCACCCTTCATCACAAAAGAGACCCGCTCCACCGCAGTAACATCCTTCACTGGATCCCCCGGCACCGCGATCACATCCGCAAAAAATCCCGCCTTCAACTGTCCCACGCGGTCCTGCATCATCAGGATCTTCGCCCCGTTCAAATAATCCGCCTGCAGCACCGCCAGGGGCGTCATCCCGTACTGCACCATCAGCTCCAGCTCCTTCGCCTGCGTCCCGTGCGGAAACGGCCCCACATCCGATCCCACGGCCATCGGCACGCCCGCCGCCACCTGCCGCTGGAATTCGTGGATCTTGTAGTCCAGCATCGCCTTCTCCCGCGCCGCCGCCGCTGCGTTGGGCGCGTGATCGGCGAAGTACACAAAAATCGTGAACGTCGGCACTGCCGGAATCTGCTTCTCCTTCATCAGCCGCACGGTCGCGTCGCTCAGCTGCGTCGCATGATCAATCGACGCCACGCCCGCCTGCGCCGCATACAGCGCTCCCGGCTCGCCCTGGTCGTGCACGCCAACATTCGTCCCCAGACGTGCAGCCTCCGCCACCGCCGCCTTCAGCTCGTCCACCGTGTATTGATACGGCGTATGGAAATCCCAAAACTCCGGATCACCGGCCACCGGCGCCATCCCCGGCTGCCCGCCAGGAACCATTCGATCCGGCCCAGTTTCATAAACCTTCACGAAACTCGACCCTTCCTTATGCTGTTCGCGGATCGTCTCCACCAGCTGCTCCGCATCGTTTGCATAATCCGCGTTGCCCAATACATGCTGCGCCGGGTTGTAGTGGATCGCGTCCTCATGCCCACCCAAAATCGAAATCGCGTTCCCGCTGATCCGCATCCGCGGTCCCGGAATCAGTCCCTCGTCAATCGCATCCCGGACCGCCGAGTCCGCCGATCCCGCGCCCTCCGTCCCCATATCCCGCTCGGCCGTGAACCCCGCCATCAAATCGTCCTTCGCCGCCAGCGCCGCCAAAATCGTCCGCTCCGGCACGCTCTCCTCCACGGTCTGCAAGTCCTCTGCCCCGGGATGAAGAAACAAATGGACATGAGCATCGATCAGCCCCGGCATCAGCGTCGTGTCTCCCAGATCGATCACCGCCGCCCCCGCCGGATGTTCGACCGACGATCCCGCCGCCACAATCCGCTCGCCTTCCACCAGCACTTCGCCCGGCGTCGCAATCTTCCCCGCCGCCACATCGAACAACCGCGCCGCATGCAGCACGATAGGGTGTTTCGCCGCAGCC
>DATHQV010000146.1:0-9793 GCA_035482355.1 Acidobacteriaceae bacterium
GCTGGATTGCCCGCAGTATCCCATACCTCACCGCCCATTTGAAAGGTTCACGCCGGAAGCGTAATATCAGTGCAGACGAGTTTGTCCGGTTGTGAGTGACGTTCTGGCCGGAGAAATGAGTGGGCGAAAGCCCACTTTTTATTTGCGCAATATTTAGGCGGCTCAAATCAGCAAAATGGCTCTGGATGTGGATCAGATTCGCGCGACGGCGCAGCGGGTAGCCGCTTCGCACGGCCTCGACGTCGTCGATCTCGAATTCCACGGCGGCGCCAAACATCGCATTCTGCGCGTCTTCATCGAAAAAAACGCCGTAGAGCGCAAGCGCCTCTCTGAGGAGATCCCCGCCGACGTCGTCCCCGTGGCCGCCGAACAGCTTTCCGGCATTACCCACACGGATTGCGAAGTTTTTAGCCGCGATTTCGGAACCGTTGTCGACATTGAAGATCTGGTTCCCGGTGCGGAGTACACCCTGGAAGTTTCATCGCCAGGCCTCGATCGCAAGCTCCACGGCCGCGACGACTTCCAGCGCTTCACCGGATTGCTGGCGAAGCTCCAGACATTCGAGCCAGTCGCGGGCAACCGTCACTGGCAGGGCAAGATCACAGAGGTAAACGAGCAATCCATTCGGCTGGACGTCAGCGGTACGAAGCAAAAAGCAAAATCGCGCCCCCCCGAAAACTCCAGCGTGGAAATCACCCTGGCCAACATTGAAAAGGCTCAGCTGGTCCCCGAATTCTGAGGGCGAGCCGCACAGAAACAAAACTAAGAAATTGCGAAGAACAGAGAGAAACTGATGGCAAGCGTGCTTTATGACAGCATCGAAGCGTTAAGCCGGGACAAAGGCATCGATCCCCAGATTGTGGTTTCCGCCGTTGAGGACGCCATCGCCCTCGCTACGCGCAAGTACTACAAGACTCAGGAAAACATGCGCGCCGAGCTGGACAAAGATACCGGCGAAATTCGCGCCTACGTCTTCAAGACCGTGGTCGAAGCCCCCGAGCAGATCGAAGATCCCGTGAATCAGATCGCGCTCGAAGAAGCGCGCGCCCTCGCGCCCGAAGTCGAAATCGGCGGCGAAATTCGCTACTACAAGCCCACCGACGTGCTGGGCCGCATCGCCGCGCAGATGGCCAAACAGGTCATCTTCCAGAAAGTCCGCGAAGCTGAGCGCGACACCGTCTTCAACGAGTACGCCCATCGCGTCAACGAAGTCCTGAACGCCACCGTGAAACGCGTCGAACTGCAGGACGTCATCTTCGACATCGGCAAGGCTGAAGCCCGCATGCCGCGCCGCGAGCAGTCGCGTCTCGAGCAGTTCGCCGTCGGCGAGCGCGTCCGCGTCGTGCTGCTGCGCGTCGATCGCGCCGCGCGCGGCCCTCAGGTCATCGTCTCCCGCGCTGCGCCCGAGCTCGTTCAGAACCTCTTCCAGAGCGAAGTTCCTGAAATCTACGACGGCACCGTCATGATCCGCGCCATCGCCCGCGAAGCCGGCGAGCGCACCAAAATCGCTGTCATGTCCCGCGACAAAGACGTCGACCCCGTCGGCGCCTGCGTTGGTATGAAGGGCATGCGCGTCCAGTCCATCATCCGCGAACTCCGCGGCGAAAAAATCGACATCATCGAATTCAGCGAAGAGATCACCACCTTCGCCGAAAAAGCCCTGCAGCCCGCCAAAGTCAGCCGCGTCAGCATCGGCGACCTCGCTGACAAGCAGCTGGAAGTGATCGTCGACGACACGCAGCTCTCCCTCGCTATCGGAAAAAAGGGACAGAACGTCCGCCTTGCCGCCAAACTTCTCGGCTGGAAAATCGATATCAAGTCCGAGGAAGAGAAGCGTCAGGAAGTTGAGCAGCAGATGCAGGCCATGGCCGGAGTCACGGCTACGCCCATCGAAAACGTGACCGAGCTCGGCGATTCCATCATCCAAAAGCTAGTAGCAGCCGGCATCACCACCGTCGAAGCGCTGGCTGACATGACCCCCGAACAGCTTGAAGAGATTCCAGGCATCGGGGAGAAAACGTTGGAGAAGATCAGCGTGGCTGTGCGGCATTACTTCGGCGAATACGAGGAAGGCGAAGAACGCCCGGCTCCTGCGCCAGGCTCGGACGCAGCGGCCGTTGCAGAAGCAGCCCAGCTCGAAGCAGCGCAATCGGACGAGGAAATCGCAGCGCTCGAGCAGGACCTAACCCAGGCTGGCGAAGAAGCACCCAGCGCGGATGGTTCTGGCCTCATCAGCGACGAAGTCGCCGAAGAGCGGATCGCGGAACTCACCGAAGAAGAGGGTGCAGCGCTCGACGGAGATGGCGCCGAATCTGTTGTTCCAGGACGCGAGGACACCAGCGAAGTTTTGGCGGAGCACGAAGCCGTCTCTGGATCTGAAGAAAACGACGCGGTTGTTGAAGGAAACGTTGAAGAAGTCCGCGACGAAGAAACGGACGCAGGCAAAGAGAACGAGTAGCGAGTGCATCGTTGGGTGCAGTTGTTTCGCCCGTAACCATGCGGCAAGACAGAAGTATTAAAAGGGAAGTATCAGGTTTTCTCCGCGTTCGCTCAGGGAAATCGAGCGCATCTGGAGTGTTTCAGGGATAATGAAAGAGATACCGGAACCCACCGTCAGGAGCTGTCTGTATGCGGGACTAGGGACACGTGGGAAGGCGAATCGATACGGGGGCGGATGAGCACAGTTCGAATCAATGAATTAGCGCGTGAACTGGAGGTGAAGAGCAAAGAAATTCTTGATGCTCTCACCGCAGTTGGCGTGACCGAAAAGAAGACGCACTCCAGCTCGATTGAGACGGATGAAGCCGAGCGGGTGCGCACCCATATCCTGAAAGGCCGCGGCGTCTCCATGAGCGCCGCCCGGCACGAAGCTGAACCGAAGCCGAAGATTGACTGGTCCCAGGTTCACCGAGTCGGCGATGTGGCGAAAGCCATTCTCGAGAAGCGCAACCAGGAAATGGCTCCGCCAGCGCCGCCCAGGGCTTCCGCCCCGCCGCGTCCTGCAGCAACCGCTGCTCCCACTGCGGCGCCGCAAGCTCCGCATGTTGCCAGGCCCGCTGCTCCGGCAGCAACTGCTGCTGCCGCGCCTCCGGCTGCTGAACCCAGGCCGGCTCCTCGCATGATTGTTCCGCAGCCGCGCCAGGCTTCTGCGGTCATTGCCGCTCCGCCGGCCACGCCGCGTCCGCCCGTCGTTGCCGCTCCTCCGCAGGCGCCGGCCATTGCCTCGCGTCCGCCCGCTGGCCCCGTTGTGGCCCGCCCGCCCATTCCTCCTTCGCCGGAAGGGCGCGCCATCGCCGCTCCGCCGAAGCCCGTGGTCGCGCCGCCGCCCGTGGTCGCAGCCCCACCACCGGCGCAAGCCGCTACTCCCGCGCCCCCTGTCGCCGCCGCACCGCCTCAGGATCTCGAAGTCGTGCCGCAGGCAGCATCCACGGTCGTTGAAGCGCCTGCGCCGCCCGCGCCCGCCTCACCGCCCCCGCGTCGCGTCATCATGCCGCAAACCGGCCCGCGCCCCGTGTACAGCGCTCCGCCTCCGCCCCCCGTGGCCGCTGCACCTGCGCCCGGCGCGCAAGGCCCTCCTGGCGGCATCCAGCGCGGCCGTCCCATTTTCGATCGCCGTCCTTCCGGCGGTCCCGGCAACTTCCGTCCCGGCCCTGGTGGTCCCGGAGGCCCCGGTGGCCCCGGTGGACCGCAGCAGCCCGGCATGCGCCGCCCCATGCACCCCACCCGTACGTCGCCCGGCGGCCCTCCCAGCCCCGGTCAGCGTCCCGGAATGGGTGCGCGCCCCGGCTTTGGACAGCGCCCTGGCTTTGGCCCCCGTCCCGGTATGGGTGGCGCTCCAGCGCTGCCGCCTCCAGGTGAAGCGCCGCGCCCAGCGCGTCCCGGCCCGCGTGGCCGTGGCCGTCCGCACTACGAAAAGACCAAAGAAGGCCCCATGAAGGGCTTTGCGCCGCCGTCTCGTCAGACTGCGCAAATTCCCACCGGCCCAGTGCCTATTACGCGTACCATTACGGTGACAGAAGGCATTAGCGTCAAAGATTTAGCCGAGAAACTTGAAGTCCGGGCTAAAGATTTGATTGCGACCCTCCTCATGCGCGGCGTCTTCGTCACCGTCAATCAGACCCTCGATGTCGAGCTGGTCAAGGAAGTCGCTGCCCAGTTTGGCGCCGACGTCCAGGTGGTCAGCTTTGAAGACCAGATGGCCAACGAGGCCCTCGAGACCATGCTGCTCGCCGACAATCCGGACGAGCTCGAAGTCCCGCGGCCCCCGGTCGTCACCGTCATGGGTCACGTCGACCACGGCAAAACTTCGCTCCTCGACGCCATCCGCGAAACCGATGTCGCCAGCGGCGAAGCCGGAGGCATCACTCAGCACATCGGCGCCTACAAGGTGAAAATCGGCAAGAAGGACTCCAAGGCCTATGGCCGCGAGATCGTCTTCCTCGATACACCGGGCCACGAAGCCTTCACCCGCATGCGTGCCCGCGGCGCAAAGGTGACGGACATTGTCGTCATCGTCGTTGCTGCCGACGACGGCGTCATGCCCCAGACCCTTGAAGCCATCGACCACGCCAAGGCTGCCAACGTTCCCATCATCGTCGCCGTCAACAAAATCGATAAGCCCGATGCCCAGCCCGACCGCGTCAAAAAGCAGCTCGGCGACCGCGGCCTCGTCCCTGAAGAATGGGGCGGCTCCACAGTCTTCGTCGATGTCTCCGCCAAGAAGCGCACCAATCTCGATCTGCTTCTCGAGATGATCTGCCTCGTCGCTGATATCCAGAACCTGAAGGCCACCCCGGAGCGCACCGCTGTCGGCACCGTCCTTGAAGCCAAGCTCGATCGCGGACGCGGCGCTGTTGCCACCGTCCTCGTTCAGAACGGCACCCTCAGGGCGCAGGACAACTTCGTCGTCGGCAACACCTTCGGCAAAATTCGCGCCATGTTTGACGATCGCAGCCGCACCGTCGAGAGCGCCGGTCCCTCAACCCCGGTCGAAATCGTCGGCCTCGAAAGCATGCCCGACGCAGGCGACACGTTCCTCGTCGTCAGCGATCGCGACAAGGCTCGCGGCATCGGTCAATACCGCAAAATGCGCGAGCGCGAATCGCAGCTCGCCAAGTCCTCCCGCGTCACTCTGGAAGGCCTCGCTGACCAGATCAAGCAGGCGGGCATGAAGGAACTGCCCCTCATTCTCAAAGGCGACGTCACCGGCTCGGTCGAAGTGCTGGCCGACTCGCTGCAGAAAATGTCCACCGAGAAGGTACGCATCAAGGTCATTCACTCCGGCGTCGGCGCAATCACGGAAAGCGATGTGCTCCTCGCCTCGGCCTCCAATGCCATCATCATCGGCTTCAACGTTCGCCCTGACCGCAAAGTCGCCGACCTTGCCGAGCAGGAAGAAGTTGAGGTTCGTCTGCACTCCATCATTTACGAGGTGCAGGATGAGATCACCAAAGCGATGCTCGGTCTTCTCGATCCCGTCTTCCGCGAAAACTACCTCGGGCGCGCCGAAGTCCTCAACGTCTTCCGCATTCCCAAGGTGGGCACCATCGCCGGTTGTCGCGTCACCGACGGCGTCCTCCGCCGCGATGCCGAAATTCGCCTCAACCGCGACGGCGCGCTGGTCTTCAAAGGCAAGCTCACCTCGCTCAAGCGCTTCAAAGATGATGCCAAAGAAGTCACCAACGGCATGGAATGCGGCGTCAGCCTCTCCAACTTCACCGACATCAAAGTCGGCGATACGGTCGAGGCCTTCGTCACCGAGAAAGTTGCCGCTGAGCTCACCGCTCGCTAACCAGGCAACAAACCCCACAAGGCGCCCCGCACGGGGCGCCTTCGGTTTTTCACCCGTCATTTGCACTCCGGCCCCCGGAGACGATACCCTGCGGCATGAAAATCTGAGCTGTGAGGGGACCACTGCATGGGAGAACACAGTCCAAAAGTTGACGCCTACATAGCCAAAGCCAAACCGTTCTCCCAGCCCATCCTGGAGCACTTGCGCGCGCTCATGCATCGCGCCTGCCCCAAGGTGGAGGAGTCCATCAAATGGGGTCAGCCATTCTTCTCCTACAACGGCACGATTCTCGCGAATATGTCGGGGTTTAAGGAACACTGCCATCTCGGCTTCTGGGATAAAAATCTGTCCGAGGAAGTACGTAACAGCGGCGACGGGCCCCTGAAGCGCATAACCAGCCTCAATGATCTGCCCCCGGACAAGCAGTTGCTCGCCTGGATCCGGCAGACGGCGGCGAACGTCGACAAAGGCGAATACCGCAGCCCCATTGCCGAGCGAGAGCGTAAGACGAAGCCCGAGGCGCAGGTGCCGCCCGATCTAACCGCCGCGCTCAAAAAGAACAAGCGCGCAGCGGAAACCTTCAAGGCCTTCAGTCCCAGTTGCCGCCGCGAATACGTTGAGTGGATCACAGAAGCGAAGCGCGAAGAGACACGTGCCAAACGCATCTCCACCGCCGTCGAAGGGATTGCGGAAGGGAAGCAGCGCAACTGGAAATATCAGAGCTAGCGCGTGCGCCCTGAGCTTCGAACAGTCTGATTCAGCCCAGTTGCTGCCGAAGCTGCAGTACCGTTACGGAGATGCGTAGCGATCTGCCGCGACAACGCGTGCGTCCGAAGGGAAAAAGAGATGACAAAGTATTCGGGCACTCACGGCGCAAGCGGATGACCGTACACGAACTCCGACGCGCAGCCTGGCGGTGCGTCGGCGATCACACCACAACGTCCCGCATCGAGCTTCGGCATTCCAGGCTTGCCGGCGATCGCGATCCGTGTCTGTCCAGCCTGGACGGATGCGAATTCACGCTTCACCTCGGACCATCGAACGAACGCAATCGTCTCTCTCACCCCGACAATCAGCAAAAGGAATACGCAGACAAGGCCGAAGATTACCCTCTTGCGAATGCGCGGTGCTTGTAAGCCCATCACGGCGCCCCCGGCTGGCCCGCCTCCAGCACCTTGATCGCCTTGTGATAATCCGTCCCCGCCGGAACCGGCGTGTATTGCCCCATCTCTTCATTGATCCGGTAGCTCAGCTCCTTCACCATCAGCGCTCTCCCGGTAAAGTTCAGCTTCATCCGCGTCAACTCCCAATCTGTGTCGCCGATCCGCGTCTGCTCCAGATAAACCGTCCCGCCCTTGTCCAGCCGCCCCACGATGCCCCAGCCAAAATCCACGTCGTCGATCAGGTGGCCCTTCAGCCGGCACAGCCGCACGTTCGCAGTCTCAATCCAGATCTCGCCCGCCATCCCCTTGAAAATCTTTGCCTCAAGATTCGGCGGATCCCAATCTTTCTTCGGCATAAACGTCATGTGATAACACTGAGCATTTGCTGGCGTCACTCCCGAACTCGGAGCAGCCGCCACGCCCGGCACCGGCACTACGGGCTGCGTCGTCACATTGCACGCCACCGTGCTGTCGTAGTGATACACAAACGCGTCCGGCAGCAGCCCAAGCAAATTCGTCACCCGCGACGAATCTTCCTGCTCCCGCCTGTGCCGATGCTCCTGGTTTTCCGGGTGCGCATCCAGCGTCTCCAGCCGCGCCCGTTCCGCCGCGCGGCCATTCGCGCTCAGCGGTCCGCCGTTCACGCCCACCAGCAGCGCCACATCGCCCTGCGGCGTCTCGATGATTTCCTGGGTGATGTTGCGACGCTCATCCTGCTTGTGCAGCACAAACCGCACCGGCTGGTGCGCTGCATCCGCCGCCAGGCGGCTGGCCACCGCTCGCCGCACCACTCCAGCCGGATCCACCGGCGCCGCGGCTGCGTTCTGCCCCCATCCCACCGCAGCCACCGCCAGCAACACCCAAACAATCGCGCCGATGCGCCCCAGCGGCAGAGCGTCATGCTGGCGAGGCAGTTGTAGAAACATGCGTTTGCGGCGAATCGAGGTTCCTGCCTCCACTTTCGGGCTGCGGAGCCATCCTTTGCCCGAAAGCCTAAAGGCTCCCGTCAGGTGACTCCAGGTCCCAGTTTAGACGCATCCTGTCCCGCGAAAGTTCCCAGCCCCGCCGATTCCGGTTCCTGCGTCTATCCCTTCTGCACTAAAATCACGATTATGATCCGTGCCCGCATTCGTTACGCCCTGCCTCTGCTCGCGGCAGCGCTGCTCGTTGTCTTCTCCCTCCATGCTCAGGACGACACCTCAGGCCGCGGCCGCAAATACAAAGCCCCACCGCCCACCTGCAAAATCTCCGTCACCATCCTGAAAGTCACCGATGGCAAGCCCATCGAGGATGCCGCCGTCGTTTTTCATCCCATCGACAAGGCCGGCAAGGACCACGGCAATCTGGAGTTGAAGACCAACGAAGACGGTAAGGCCGTCATCAGCGTCATTCCCATTGGCAATACGGTGCGCGTGCAGGTCATCGCCGACGGCTACCAGACCTACGGCAATTCCTACGAGCTGCCCACCGACACCAAAGACATCGTCATCAAACTGCACCGTCCCGGCCGCCAATACTCCACCTACGAAAATCATCCCGACCAGGGCAGCCAGAACCAGGACCAAAACAATCAGCAGGGAAGTCAGCCCCCGCAAAAGCCCCAGCAGTAATCGCAGCTCGCAACGCCGAGAGCCCCGCATCGTCAGAAAGTCCTGCTCTGCAGCCATCGCCGCAGAGCAGGACCTCGAGCTAGTTCACCGTCACCGTCTTCTGTGCTTCGTACACTTTCCCAGCGACATCCCAAACCTTGAACACCAGGTCGTGTGATCCCGAGTCCAGGTCCTGCGTGGTCTGCACAAACGAGTCGGCGCCATAGCAGTTCGTGCCGCCGGAGCACTGCGACTTGTTGTCCACGACCAGCTTCCCGTCGATGTAGAGCTGCGCCGCGGTCGCTACCGACGTCCCCACGTCGCCGTTCGCCAGGATCTCCACCGGCGAGCTGCTGGTGTCCCCTGCCGGCAGGCAGATGCTGGCCGCCTCGTACCCGGCCGCGCACACCGGCCCCGGCGTCCCGCTGTAAACCGTCACCGTGCGATCCGCCACAAAGTCGCGTCCGGTCGTATCCCACGCCTTCGTCTGCAATGCATGCGTCCCGTCGGCCACGGAGAATGTCGTGTCGAAACTCGTCACCGCTTTCGAGTACTCCAGCTTTCCATCGATGTACTCCTGCATCGCCGTCACCGTATCCGTGTCATACGCCGTCGCGTCCACGCGCACCGGGCTCGGCGAGTACGTGTTGTCCACCGGCTGGCACACCGTCACCGTCGGGCTGATCGTGTACCGCCCGCATGCCGGCCGCTCCGACGCGTTGATGTAGTACTCCGTCGCCCCGCTCGCGCCCGGCACAGCCTCCACAAAATCCATCATGCCGTCGCGATTGAAATCCGCCATCGCCATCGCGCCCACACCCGCATCGTTCGACGTGATGAACTCCTGCGGTGTCTGCTCGAACGTCCCGTCAGCCTTGCCCAGCCACACAAATGCGCCTTCAGGACTCGTCGGGCACCCATCCGGGCAATCCTGCTCCACCAGTCCGAAGGTCACAATGTCCCCGTATCCGTCGCCGTTCACATCCACGCCTGCCAGCCCCAGCACGTCGCCCGGATTCGTCCCCGTCGTCGAGTTCACCACCGTCTTTTTCTCAAGCTTGTTGGCGCCCTGCCCGTAATAAACATCCACGGCCATGCACTGGTCATTACCCGAGCATGTATGGCTTACCAAAAGGTCCATCTGGGCGTCGCCATTCAGCCGGCTGATGGCGATCAGAGGAAAGTTGTAATCGGTCCCCAACTCCTGCTGCGTAAAATTGCCCTTCCCGTCATTCCACAAAACGTAAAGC